>JAJYHN010000194.1 GCA_021784765.1 Actinomycetes bacterium | reverse complement strand
TGGTCGGCGCTCACCTCGGTCCCCTCGGCCACGTCGCCGCCGCACATGACGCGGGCCAGCGCGACCGCGAGCTCGCGGTCATAGGCGCTCACGTAACCGCCCGCGAGCTGGTTGTGGGTCAGGGACTCCGCGGCGGCGATCCCGCGCCGGCCGAGCACGCGGATGGGGCGCTCCAGCGAGGGCCGGTAGCCGGTCTCGGCCAGGGCCCGCGCCACGGTCACGGCATCGGCCACCACGCGATCCGGATCGGCGCTGGTGCCGTCCTGCGGCCGCAGCAGCCCCAGGCGACGCGCGTCGGCCGCGCTGGTGCTCACCTTCGCGGTCGCGATGGCCTCGAAGGCCTGGGCGAAGGCCGGGAAGGCGTCGGACCACGTGCCGCCGGGGTCGCGCTCGGCCGCGCGCCGTGCCATCTCCGTCGAGCCGCCGCCGGCCGGGATGAGCCCCATGCCCAGCTCCACGAACCCCATGTAGGTCTCCGCCGCGGCCTGCACCCGGTCGCCCGCGACGGCGATCTCGGCACCGCCCCCCAGCACACGGCCACGCATCGCGACGACCACCGGGACCTGCGCCCGGCGCAGGCCCCGCATGGCCGCCTGGAACCGGCGGGTGACGCGCTCCAGCTCGTCCCACTCGTCGTCCTCGGCCTCGAGCAGGAGCAGCGCGACGTTGGCGCCTGCCGAGAAGTCGGCGGCGTCGGTGGCGACCACGAGCGGCATGCCGCGCTCCTCGGCCGTCGCGGTGGCGCGGGCGAGCATCTCGATGGTGTCGAGCCCGATGATGTTCAGCTTCCCGTGCAGGTCGAGCGCGAGCGCGCCGTCCAGCTCGACGAGGCTGGCCGCCGCGTTGCCGGCCAGCTCACCGCGTTCGGCGCGGATCCGCCGCAGCTCCACCACGCGCGGCCGCGGGGGGACCGGGACACGGCCCTCTCCCGGCGCCCCTCCCGGCGCGCTGACCGGCGCCGCGGAGACGGGGGCCTCGCCGCCCGGGCCCGGGCCTGCGGGGCGAAATGCCCCGAGATCCAGCTGCAGCGTGCCGTCCGCGGCGTAGAAGCCGCCGGTCTCGCGGGCCGCGCGGGCGAGCGGGGGCTCGGCCAGGCCGGCGGCGGCGAGCAGTGCGGCCATCCGTTCGCCACCGATTCCGTCCCACGTCTCGAACGGGCCGCGTTCCCAGCCGAGCCCCCAGCGCATGGCGCGGTCCACGTCCGCCACCGAACCCGCAATGCCGGGCGCGACGGTCGCGGCGTACCAGAGCGCCCGGACCAGGCCACGCCGCACGAACGCGGCGGGGGCGTCCGACTCCGGCGCGGCGAACAGCGCCGCCAGCCGGCGGGCGGGATCGTCGATCTGCCGGGCCATCTCGACCGCGGCGCTACGCGGGCGCCGGCGTGGCCGGTACTCGAGTGTCTGCAGGTCGAGCGCGAGGATCTCGTCGCCGTCCTTGCGGAAGAACCCCGCGCCGGCCTTCACGCCGAGCATGCCGCGCTCGAGCATCGTCTCGACGGCGGGCGGCAGGCCGAAGAGGTCGCGCTCCGGGTCCTCGGCCGGGACGGCCGCGGCCAGGCTGCGGACCACGGCCGCGAACACGTCCAGCCCGACCAGGTCGATCGTCCGGAACACCGCGGACCTGGGCCGGCCGACGAGCGGGCCCGACAGGTCGTCGACTTCGTCGACCCCCAGCCCCAGCTCCCCGGCGAGCGCGATGGCCGCCAGGGAAGCCTGGGTGCCCAGCCGGTTCACGATGAACCCGGGAGCGTCCTGTGCCTCCACCACGCCCTTGCCCAGCACGTCGGCCGCGATCGCGCGGGCGCGGACCAGTGCCGCCGGCGCAGTCGCGGGTCCGGGCACCAGCTCGACCAGCCGTGCATACCGGGGCGGATTGAAGAAGTGCATGCCGAGGAAGCGTGCCGCCACCTCCGCCGGCAACGCCGCGGCCATGCTCGTCACGGACAGGGACGACGTGTTGGTGGCCAGGAGCGCGCCGGGCGCCAGGACCGCGGCCGTGCGCGCCAGCAGGTCGCGCTTGACGTCGAGGCGCTCGACCACGGCCTCGAGCACCCAGTCCGCGCCGGCTACCGTCGACTCCAACGCGTCGAACCCGGCCGGCGTCACGGCATCGGCGTCCTCGGGCAGGTAGAGCGGCGATGGCGAGAGCCTGCGGGCGCGGTCGAGCCCACCCCGGGCGGTGACCGCATCGAGGTCCAGGAGGTCGACCGGCACGCCGCGGCCCGCGAGCAGGCAGGCGACCTGGGCGCCCATGGTGCCTGCCCCGAGGACCACCGCGCGGCGGAGTCCCGGGAGCATGGCGGTGGAGGATGCGGCTGACGGCGCGGCGGCCAGGGTCATCGCACGGCTCCCCGGTTCGGGGCATGGGCATGGCTCATGTCAGGGCTCCTGGGCTTCCTGGGGGCGCGCCGACAGGCCGTCGGCGGGCAGACCGGCGTCTCCGGAACGGGCTGGCGAAGGGGTCTGGCCGGCGGCGATCGGCACGGCATCGACCGGCACGACCGGGGCCGTGGCCACGGTGGTCGGGGTGAGGGGCGCGGCAACCGGGGTGAGGGGCGCGGCAACCG
>JAJYHN010000128.1 GCA_021784765.1 Actinomycetes bacterium | reverse complement strand
GAGCTCGGGGCGGAGGCGCCGGAGCTCCTGCCGCTGGCCGAGGAGGTGGCCGCGATCGTCGCCGCCGGAGGCAAGCGGATCCGGCCGGCGTTCCTCGACTGGGGCTACCGCGCCGGCGGCGGCGCTCCCGACGAGCGGACGGCGCGGGCCGGGGCCGCGCTGGAGATGCTCCACACGTTCGCGCTCATCCAGGACGACCTGATCGACGAGTCGGCCGTCCGCCGTGGACGGCCGACGGCGCACGTCGGGCTGGCCGACCTGTTCGAGGGCGAGCCCGCGGGGCGCGCCGCCTTCGGCCGCGCCGCCGCCCTGCTCGCCTCCGACCTTGCCTTCCTCTGGGCGGACGACCTGCTGCTCGGCGCCGGGTTCGACCACGACCCGCTGCGGGCCGGGTACGCCGTGTTCACGCGGATGCGGCGCGAGATGACCCTCGGGGAGTTCCTGGACCTCGCAGCGGCGTCGACCGAGCCGGTGCGGGCCGAGGAAGCGGCCCTGCGCGCCTACCGGTTCAAGACCGCCGCCTACACCGTGGCCCGGCCGATCCAGCTCGGGATCGCCCTGGCCGGCGGCGGGGCCGACCTGCAGGCGTCCGTTGACGCGTACGCGCTGCCCGCCGGGGTTGCGTTCCAGCTGCGCGACGACCTGATCGGCGCGTTCGGGGACCCGGTGCTCACCGGGAAGGCATCCGATGACCTCTCACGGGGAAAGCCGACGTGGCTACTCGCCCGGGCGCTCGGTCGCGCCGGGCGCGAGGGGGCCGCGGCGATCCTCACGACCGTCGCCGGCGGCGACGCCTCCGAGCGGGGGGCCGAGCGGCTCCGGGAGATGGTGCTCGCGACCGGGGCGCCCGCCGACGCCGAGACGCTGATCGAGGAGCTCGCGGCCGAGGCCCTCGCGGGCGCGCGGCGGATGCCGGTCTCCGATGCTTCGCTCGTGGGCGAGCTGGTGGACCTGACCGAGCGCCTGGTCCGACGAATCGCCTGAGCCGGCCCGGTCGCTGCGCTCGGGCCGCGCCCGGAGCCGGGGGGCGCGCGCCTACGTCGTGGCGGCGCCGGCGCGAACCGTGAACGGCAGCGAGAAGCGCACGTGCTCCTCGACCGTGTGGAGCTCCTCGACCTCGGTCGCACCCCGCGCCCGCAGGAACTCGATCACGCGCTCGACCAGCCATTCGGGCGCCGAGGCCCCCGAGGTCACCCCGACGGTGTCGACGCCGTCGAGCCAGGCCGGGTCGATCTCGGTCTCGTCGTCGATCAGGTGGGCGGGGGTCCCGAGCGAGCGGGCCACCTCCACCAGCCGCCGCGAGTTCGAGGAGTTGTCCGACCCGATCACCAGCACCAGGTCCGCGCGCAGGACCAGCGACTTCACGGCATCCTGCCGGTTCTGCGTCGCGTAGCAGATGTCCTCTCGCGGCGGCGCCTGGATGGCGGGGAACCGGCGGCGCAGGGCCTCGATGACCTCGTTGGTCTCGTCCACCGACAGCGTGGTCTGGGTGAGGTAGGAGACGCGGGAGGGGTCGGGGACCTCGACGGTCTCGGCCTCGCGCGCGGACTGCACCAGCAGGATGCGCTCCGGCGCCTGACCGCTCGTTCCGATGACCTCCTCGTGCCCATGGTGGCCGATCAGCAGGATGGTCGTTCCCTCGCGGGCGAACCGCTTCGCCTCCAGGTGGACCTTCGTGACCAGGGGGCACGTCGCGTCGATGACCTGGAGCCCGCGGCCGCGCGCGTTCCGGCGAACCTCCGGCGCGACCCCGTGGGCCGACAGCACGACGACGGCGCCCTCGGGCACCTCGCGCTCGTCGTCGACGAACACGGCGCCCCGGGACTCGAGGTCCCGCACCACGTGGATGTTGTGGACGATCTGCTTGCGCACGTACACCGGCGGCCCGTAGACGTGGAGCGCGCGCTCGACCGTGTCGATCGCGCGCTCGACCCCCGCGCAGTATCCGCGGGGCGAGGCCAGCAGGATCCGCTTCGGCATCGCCATCATCGTAGCGGGGGGCGCCGGCTCCCCCGCCGGCCGCGACGGCATCTCCATCCCCTCCGCCGTCTGTCGGATGTCATTTCTTCAAACATCCGGTAGGCTCCTCGTCGAACGCCCGCACATTCCGCTTCTCTCCCACATCCATGACCCCGGTCCGCTCGTGCGCGTATGCCTTCCGATCGGACAACTATGACAACCGGAGGTGACCCGCCACTCACGACCTACCGAGCTCAAGCCGGGGGCCGATAACCCCGGCCAGGCACAGGGGGTGACTCCTTACTATGTCCACCAAGAGCAAACGCGGCCTCGCGGTCGCGCTGGCAGCATCATCGATAGTCGTCACGATCTCCGTGGCGGTCGCGACCGAGTCGCAGGCCTCACGCGCCAGTCGCGTTAATCCTTCTCCCATCCATTTCGTCATGACGGCGGACCGCCGCTCGCCGTCCGATCCGGGCACCGAGCAGGCCTCGACGTGGCGGCTCGAGCGCGGCCGGCTCACGATCACGCAGCGTCGGGCCCGGGACCACCGCGCCTGGCTCGCCTCGCTCCGCGAGGCACGCCGTCGCGCGGCCGCGGCGCGCGCGGCGGCGCT
>JAJYHN010000041.1 GCA_021784765.1 Actinomycetes bacterium | reverse complement strand
AAGCCGAGCATGCCGCTCCACGCGGTGCGGCGCCGCCGGCCCCCCGAACCCGACGGCAGCGGCACCCACAGGTACGTGGCGACGCTCCCGACCGCAACCACCAGCAGCACGAAGATGGCCACGGCGGGCGTCCGCAGGTCGCCGCCCGGCAGCGATGCGCCGTGGTCGAGCGCGATCTCGTAGACGAGCAGCAGGGCGCCGCCGATCGACGCCACGATCCCGTCTGCGGCCACGGCGCGCCAGACCGGCGTGGGCGCGTTGCGGAGCTGGCGCCACCGGATCTCCAGCCACGACCGCCGACGCGGCGCACGCGACGGAGGCACGGCGGGCGCCGCGTGCCGCGTACCCGGCGTCCCGACCCGGCCGGGGTCGCGATACGGGGCGTTCATTCGCCCAGGATCGTGAACTCGGCCCGGCGTGGGAACGTCTCCGGCGTGTGGCGGGCCACCTCCTCGACCGCGCCCAGGAACCGCTCGAGCTCGGATTCCGAGTTGAACCAGCCGACGCTGGCGCGCAGCGCATCCGTCCCGGGCAACGTCCGGACGGTGGCGAAGACCCGCCGCTGCAGCGCGTCCACCGCCTCCTCGGCCGGCCAGCCAGCGACCCGGAACGTGACCAGCGTCGCCATGCGGGCCCGCGGGGTGAGCACGGTCACGCCGGGCGTGGCCGCGAGCCGGTCCGCGACCGCGGCGGCCAGCCTGGGGCCCCGCTCCTGGATCCACGGCAGCCCGACGTGCATGGCGAGCCAGCCGGCGCTGCGGCCGAAGGCAACCACCGACGGCCGGTGGAACCCGGTCGTGTCGAACCGCCGGGCATCGGCCCACGGGCGGAGAGAAACCGGGGGGTGCCCTCCCGCTGCCGGCGCCTGCCGCGTCGCCGCCTGCCGCGTCGCCGCCTGCCGCGTCGCTCCGTGGGCGGTCGCCTCGTCCGTGGTCCACCAGCCCGCATACGGCTGGCGCGCCTGCGCGATCGCGCGTGGCGAGACCCACAGCGCGCCCATCCCCTCCGGGCCGAGCAGCCATTTCTGCGCGGGGATCGCGTAGAAGTCGGCCCCGAGCGCCGCCGGATCGACGTCGATCGCCCCCGCCGACTGCGCGCCATCGACCGCGTACCAGGCCCCCGCATCCCGGGCGAGGTCGCCGATCGACCCGACCGGCAGCAGCGCGCCCGTGACCCACGACACGTGCGAGACGGCGACCAGCCGCGTCCGGGCGGAGACCTCGCCCCCGATCGCCGCCAGCGTCGCCTCGTCGTCGCCCCCGTCGCCCACGTCGGCCTGGCGGACCACGACGCCCCGCTCGCGCAGCGCCGCCAGGGGGGCGAGCAGGCCGGCGTGCTCGATCGTCGTCGTGACCGCCTCGTCGCCGGGCCGCCAATCGATCGACCAGACCGCCGCGTTCAGCCCGTCGGTGGTCGAGCGGGTCAGCGCGACCGAATCGGGTGTCGCGTGCAGGATCGCCGCGACCGCCGCGCGGCATTCGGCCATCCGTCCAAGCAGCTCGTCGTGGGCGTCCGCGCTCGCGCGGCCGTAACGCAGCTCGTAATCCTCGATCTGGCGCATCGCCTCGTCGGACGAACGGGGGATGGGCCCGGATGTGCCGGTGTTCAGGTAGATCGCGGACTCGACGGCCGGCAGCTCCGCCCGGGCCGCGTCGACCCTCGCCTGTTCGTCGGGTCGCGGCCGGTCCATCGGCGGCTATGATACCGGCGATGCCCCCAGCCTTCGCCCGGCCGGAGTTGCTCGCCACAGTCGACTGGGTCGCCGAGCAGATCCCACGCTCGTCGGCGCGCATCCTCGACTGCCGCTGGCGCGTGGACCAGTCCGCCCGCCGGCTCTTCGCCGAGGGGCACATCCCGGGCGCCGTGTTCCTCGACTGGATGAACGACCTGATCGACCCGGACGACCCGACCCCCCTGCAGCTGGCGCGCCCCGATCGGTTGGCCGCGGCGATGTCCCGCGCGGGCGTCGGCGACGGCACGACGGTCATCTGCTACGACGACACCGGCTCCCTCTACGCCAGCCGCGTGTGGTGGAGCCTGCAGACGTACGGGTTCGCCGCGGCCCGGGTGCTCGACGGGGGCTGGCCCGCCTGGGTCGCCAGCGGCCGCCCCTCGACCACGGCGCAGCTGCCGCCGGAGGCCACCACCTTCACCCCGCGGCTGGATCCGCGGCGCCGGTTGTCCACGTCGGACGTGCGGGCCCTGATCGGATCGAGCGAGGTCGAGGTGATCGACACCCGCAGCCCGGCCGACTTCGCGGGGCAGCAGGGCGACTCGACCCGCCTCGGGCGTCTCCCGGGCGCGGTCAACGTTCCCGCGGTGCTGCTGACCGAGGGCGACGGCCAGCACTTCCTGCCGCCCGATCGGCTGGCGCACGTGTTCGCGCGGGCGGGGGTGTCCAGGGACCGCCGGATCGTGGTCTACGACGGGAGCGGGATCGGCGCGACGAAGGTCGCGCTGGCACTCGCGCTGCTCGGCTACACGGACGTCGCCGTGTACGACGCGGGCTGGGCCGAGTGGGGCGCCCGGATGGACCTGCCACTCAACCGCTGAGGGAAGTTGCGGCCGGGGCAGGG
>JAJYHN010000065.1 GCA_021784765.1 Actinomycetes bacterium | reverse complement strand
CGGCCGGAGGCGCAGCGGGCACGGCGGCCGGCGGCGCAGCGGGCATGGCGGCGCCGCGTCCCGGTGCGGCCGCGCGCGTGCCGGTCCCGAGTCGCGGCGTCAGGTCGTCGAAGAACTCCCGCCACGCGGGCGGGACCGCCGCCGGGTCCTCCAGGTAGCGCCGGTACAGCTCGTCGAGCAGGCGCATGTTGGGGCCGAGCACGGTGATGTCGGGGTGGCCGTCCTGCTGCTCTCGGTCGTCGCTCATGGGACCTTCCTGGCCGATCTCGCCGCCGGGGGACAGCGGCTCCCCTCGATACTCCCACGGCTGGCGGATCCGATGGCCATTGGCGCCGGTCGGCCTGCGAAGCTACGGTGGCGAGAGCACCGACGCGAGCACGGCGGCCCCCGAGCGCGGGAGGTCGCGCGTCGCCGTCAGCAGCACGACCGGCCGCTCGCGGGCCAGCACGCGGAGCTCGTCGAGCGCCGCGGCCGCCTCCGGCGCGTGGAGCTCCTCGAGGTAGCGACGCGCGAACTCCTCGAAGCGTTCCGGCTCGTGGCCGTACCAGCGCCGGAGATCGGTGCTCGGCGCGACCCCCTTCGCCCAGCGGTCGAGCGCCGCACGCTCCTTCGAGAATCCACGCGGCCACAGCCGGTCGACGAGCACGCGGGCCGCGTCGCCGGCGACCGGCTCGTCGTGGACGCGCGCGGCTCGGATGCGCGGAGCTCTCGCGGACAGCCGTCGATCGGACACCCCGACCGTCTCTCCCGGCCGGCAGGTCGCTGGCCGGCTCGCCTCGACGATACGCTCTCCCGGTACGTCCGGCGCGCCGATCCGGGAAGCGACGGCGCGCCGCGGTTGTTGCGTTCGATGCGCGCGTCCGACCGGACGCGCGAGGAAGGCCCGAGGACCGGAGGAGTTGCCCGTGCCCGATATCAGGATGTACGGAGCCGACTGGTGCGGCGACTGCCGTCGCTCGAAGCGGCTCCTCGACGAGCTCGGCGTCGGCTACGAGTGGATCGACGTCGAGGCGGACCCCGGC
Source organism: Actinomycetes bacterium (assembly GCA_021784765.1). GTDB lineage: Bacteria > Actinomycetota > UBA4738 > UBA4738 > UBA4738 > JAJYHN01. Next base: position 11,661 of record JAJYHN010000065.1, on the reverse strand, counting down.
GCCCGCACGAGGATGCGGGAGATCAACGGCGGCCGGAACGTGATCCCGACGATCGTGCTCCCCGACGGATCGTTTCTGACCGAGCCCTCGAACGAGGAGCTCGCCCGGACGCTCCAGACCGCGGGGCTGCGCGGGTAGGGCCGAGGGAGGCCTCAGACCCGGCCGAGCGTGAGCCCGACGGACAGGAGCGCTGCGGCCGCGAGCTCCAGCAGGGAGGTCAGCATCAACGCGGGGACGAGGTCCCTTCCCTCCCGGTCGATGCGGGACCAGGCGCGGGCGGCGAGTGGTGCCGCGGCGAGGGTGAGGAGCGTCCAGGCGGGGAGCCTGCCGACGGCCGTGCCGGCCACCGGCAGCAGCAGCGCGACCGCCACCAGCGTTCGATACAGGGTCCGCGTCCGTGCGGCGCCGAGGCGAACCGCCAGGGTCGCCTTGCCGGCGGCGGTGTCGGTCGCCACGTCGCGCAGGTTGTTCGCGACGAGGATGGCGGCCGCCAGCAGGCCCATGGCGGTGCCGCCGAGCCAGGCCGCGGCCGGGAGGGCCCGGCCCTGCACGTAGGCGGTCCCGCACGTCGCGAACAGCCCGAAGAACAGGAAGACCGAGACCTCGCCGAGCCCGAGGCCCGCGTACGGTCGGGGCCCGCCCGAGTACAGCACCGCACCCACGAGGGCCGTCGCCCCGAACGCCAGAAGCCAGGGATTCGTCGCGAGCGCCAGCCACAGCCCGGCGGTCGCCGCCAGCCCGAACGAGACGAGGGCGGCCGCCCGCACCGCGGCCGGCGAGGCCAGGCCGGAGGCGGTGAGCCGAACCGGCCCGACCCGCTCCCCCGTGTCCACCCGCCGCACCCCGTCGGAGTAGTCGTTCTCGTAGTTGACGCCGACCTGCAGCGCGACCGACACGACGAGCGCCGCCAGGGCGCGGAGCGCCGTGGGGTGGGCGGCGGCCGCCGTCCCCACCACCACCGGGGCCACCGAGGCGGCGAGCGTCCGGGGCCGCGCCCCCTCCCACCAGATTCGCGCCGCCGCGCGCGGCCGCCCGGTCATGGCCTGCGGGGAAACCTCGAGAAGTCGGGCGAGCGCCGCTGCACGAACGCGTCGCGCCCCTCCTTCGCCTCGTCGCTCATGTAGAAGAGCATCGTGGCGTCACCGGCCAGTTGCTGGATCCCGGCCAGGCCGTCGCTGTCGGCGTTGAAGCCGGCCTTCAGCACCCGCAGGGCGAGCGGGCTCATCTGCAGGATGCGCCGGCACACCGCGACGGTCTCGTCCTCGAGCCGCTCGAGCGGCACCACCCGGTTGACCAGACCCCAGGACAGGGCGGTCTCCGCGTCGTACTGCTCGCAGAGGAACCAGACCTCCTTCGCCCGCTTCAGCCCCACGGTCTGCGCCAGCAGCCCCGACCCGTACCCGGCATCGAACGAGCCCACCTTGGGCCCGGTCTGGCCGAACCGGGCGTTGTCGGCCGCGATCGTGAGGTCGCACACGAGGTGCAGGACGTGGCCGCCGCCGATCGCGTAGCCGGCGACCATCGCGATCACCGGCTTCGGCAGCCGCCGGATCTGGACCTGCAGGTCGAGCACGTTCAGGCGTCCGACGCCCCGGTCGTCGCGGTAGCCGTCGTCGCCCCGGACCCTCTGGTCGCCGCCGGAGCAGAATGCCTCCGGGCCCTCGCCGGTCAGGATCACGACGCCGACGGCCGGGTCGTCCCGCGCTGCCGCGAACGCGTCCGACAGCTCGAACAGCGTCCGGGGGCGAAAGGCGTTGCGGACCTCCGGCCGGCAGATCGTGATCTTGGCGATCCCCTCGGCCGTCTCGTAGCGGATGTCGCCGTAGTCGCCGGATGCGCTCCAGTCCATCCTCGCCTCCCTGGGTGGTTCGTCGGTGCGGCCCGCCGCCCATGCGTCGGAGCGTCGGCTAGCCTAGCCGAGTGCGCGGCGGTGACCTCGAGCGGGAGCTCCGACGTCTGCGGCCGGGCGACCTGGTCGCCGTGCCGGCCCCGACCGGCCCGGGGTGGCCCGGCCTCGTCCGGCTGGCATGGGCGGCCGGGGCGGCGGTGCTGCCCGTCGACCCGCGGCTGCCCGAGCCGGCAGCGGCGGCGCTGATCGGCGCGGCGCGGCCGGCCGCGCGCCTCGACGGCACCGAGCTCCGCCGCCTGCGCGGGGGCGAGCCGGTGGCCGACGGCGTGGGCCTCGTGATGCCGAGCTCCGGGACGACCGGGCCGCCGAAGCTCGCCGAGCTCCCGCGCGAGGCACTCCGGGCTGCCGTGTCGGCCTCCGCGCGCCGTCTCGGGGCGACGCCGTCCGACCCGTGGCTCGGCTGGCTGCCCGTGGCCCACATGGGCGGCATGCTGGTCGTCCTTCGGGCAGCGCTGCTCGGTGCCCCGGCCACGCTCCGACCCCGGTTCGACCCGGGGGAGCTCGACGCCTTCGTCCGGGGACGGGGCGGGTTCACCGCGGTGGTGCCCACCATGCTCCGGAGGCTCCTGGATGCCGGGGCGCCGGTTCACCTGCTGCGGGCCGTCCTGGTGGGCGCCGGGGGGACCGACCCCGGCCTCGCCGCGCGCGCGGCGGCGGCCGACGCCCCGATCGTGCGCACCTATGGGATGACCGAGTCGTGCGGGGGGGTCCTCTACGAGGGCGCCCCGCTGGAGGGCGTCGAGGTTGGAATCGGGCCGGAGGGCGAGGTGCTGCTGCGGGGCCCGACCCTGATGCGGGGCTACCGGTTCGACCCCGAGGCGACCGCTCGCGCGATCGACGGGGACGGGTGGCTGCACACGGGGGACGCCGGGCGTCTCGAGGACGGGATCCTGCGGGTCGACGGCCGCCTCGACGACCTGATCGTGACGGGCGGGGAGAAGGTCTGGCCCGAGGAGGTGGAGGCGGTGCTCCGTGAGCACCCGGCGGTTGCCGACGCGGCGGTCGGTGGCGTTCCGGACGAGGAGTGGGGGCAGCGGGTGGTCGCGTTCGTCGTCCCGGCGTTGCCCGGTGCGCCTCCGGGGCTCGAGGATCTGCGCTCCCTGATCGGCGAGCGCCTCTCGCGCGTCAAGGCGCCTCGGGAGCTCAGGCTGGTGCCGGAGGTCCCGCGGACCGCCTCGGGCAAGGTCCGCCATGACCTGCTCCGGGCAGGGGAGGACGTGTAGCCTCCCACCGGGCGGTGGGAGCGCCCCCGACGGGCGTGCGTGCAGAGGGAGGGGAGGGCGCGACGATGGACGTCGATCGGAGCCGGACGGCGGTCCTCGGCCTCCACTGGCAGGTGAACGTGATCAAGCCCGAGGGCTTCTTCGGGGCCTGGTTCGCGGAGCCGGTGGCGGCGAGCCGCGTGGTCGAGCGGACGGCGCGCGTCTTCGACGCCGCTCGGGCCGCGGGGATGCCGATCGCCTACACCCGGTTCGTGATCCCCCCGGGCGGCGGGCAGCTCGTTCGGAACACCGCGTTCATGGAACAGGTCGCCGAGAGCGATCTCTTCCGGCCCGAGGCGGCGACGGTCGCTGTCATCCCCGAGCTCGCCCCGCGGGAGGGGGACCTCGTCCTCGACAACCAGAAGCTGTCGGGCCTCGCCGGCAACGACCTCCCCGACCTGCTCCGGGGCCGCGGCATCGACACGCTGATCGTCACCGGGGTGGCCACCAACCTCACGGTCGAGCAGACCGCCCGCCACGGGATCGACCTCGGCTTCCGGGTCTTCGTCCTGCGCGATTGCACGGCAGCGGTCACCGCCGAGGTCCACGAGGCGTCGCTGGCGAACCTCGCGATGGCGACGACCGGGGTGGTCGACTCCGAGGAGCTGCTCGCCGCGCTCGCCTGATCGGCCCGGGGCGGTGTGCCCCGAGGGAGCCCGACGCCGGGTGCACGTCGGCCCGCGCGGCTAGCCGTCCGGCGCGCGAAGTCCGACCTCGCGGCGCCACGCGTCGGTGTGCTCGCCGACGGCGGGTGCCGGCGACGCGGCCTGCGCATGCGGGCGCCCGAAGTCCGCCGCCGCCTCCTCCAGGGTCGCGACGGGGCCGACCGCGACCTCCTCGCCATCGAGGGTCGTGAGCCAGTCGGCGAGCGTCCGAGCGCCGAACGCCGATGCGAGCTCGCCCGCGAGGCGCTCCTGGGCGCCGAGATCGAACTGCAGGGCCGCGAGCTCGGGGCGCCCGAGCACGGTGCAGAGGCGCGTGAAGAACTCAGGCTCGAGGGCCCCCAGGGTGAGGTGCCGGCCGTCGGCGGTGGCGTAGATGCGATAGCAGGCGAGCCCGCCCGTCAGCGTGTGCGGCCACGGGTCGCCTCCGAGCCGGTGCTCGATCAGGCGGTGGGCCCCGTGGGTCATCGAGACCACGATGTGGGTCCCGCGGCCGGTGCGGGCCCGGCCCACGAGGGCGGCCAGGATCTCCTCCACCGCGCCGAGGCTGCCGGCCGCGACGTCGGCCGCCGGCACTGCGGGGAGCGCCGGCGCGGTGTCGGCGAGCGCTCCCGCGAAGCCCTGGTAGTTCAGGTCGTGGCCGACGCGCGCGGCGTGCCGGCTGCCCTCGCCGAACCCGGTGATCGAGCAGTAGACGATCGAGGCGGGCAGGTCGTCCGGGCCGATCCCGAGGCGGCGCGCGACGCCCGGCCGGAACCCCTCCAGGACGACGTCGGCCCGCGCGCAGATCGCGCGGGCGAGCCCCGGGTCGGCCTTCAGGTCGCAGGCGACCGATTCCTTCCCGGCATCGAGGCGGCGCTGCCATCCGGGGGCCAGCCGGCGCATCGCGTCGCCCCAGGGGGGCTCGATCTTCACGGCGCGCGCGCCGAGGCGCCGCAGCTCGGCGGCGGCGAACGACCCCGGGAGGTAGTTCGCCAGCTCGACTACGAGGAGCCCCTCGAGGGGGACGGTGCCCCGGTCGCCGGCGCTCTGGTCCACGTCGTCCATGCCGACCGGAATGATGCACCCGGCGGGGCCGGCCTGACCGCGAGGGCGATCGCCAGGGCCAGCCCGAGCGCGGAGGTGGCGAACATGACGGCGTTCCCCGCGAGGATGTGCAGACCCGCGTGCACCGCCGACTGGGCGACGTAGCCCACGAGGGTGAGGGCCCCGACGGCGAGCCCCGCTCGCGCGGCGCGCGAGCGGGGCTCGAGCGCGAGCACGGGCAGCGGCAGCCCGACGTACCAGGGCAGGACCCACGCGCCCATCAGCATGGTCGCCAGGCCGGCCGCCCCGGCCGCCGGGGCCGGGGACTCCTCGCCGAGCCGCGGCAGGGTCAGCAGGGCCGCGAGCGCGAGCGTCGCGAGCATCGCGAGCGTCTGCAGGTGGCCGTGGTACCAGCCGGGGATGTGGAGGATGCGCTCGGCCCCGCGCCCGGAGACGAACGCCGCCGTCCACACGGGCGCGAGCCACGGTGAATAGTGGGCGGTGAGCCCCGACATGACCCGGCCGGTCAGCGCGCCCCCCGCACGCGCCGCGAGCGTCCCACCCAGTCCGAGCAGGCCGGCGGCACCGAGGGAGGCCGCCGCCGGGCGGGGGCCCCGGCGGCGCCAGAGCCACAGCGCGATCGCCACCGCCGGGAACAGCGCCGTGACCTTGAGCAGCGCTCCGGCCCCGAGCGCCAGTCCGGCCGCGACGGGCCTGTCGCGCTCGGCGAGCAGGACCCCGCCGAGCACCGCGAGGCCGACCAGCGGGTCGGGGTGGCCCCCGTTCACCGCGACGGCCGCGATCAGGGGATTCAGCCCGACGAGCACGAGGGGGGCCGACGACCGGACGCGCCGGGAGAGGAGCAGCAGGGCGGCCGCGACCGCCAGCGCCTCGATCAGCTGGAAGGCGAGCGCGGTCGCCGACGAGGAGGCCCCGAGGGGCGACGCGGCGACGGCCGCCGACACGCCCACGAAGAGCGGGCCGTACAGCGCGGGCTGGTGGCGCCAGAGCGGCGCGACGCCGGAGAAGAAGGGGTCGTGGGGGAAGGCGGCCGGCGCGACGAGATAGGGGTTCGCGTGGTACACGGTGAGGATGCGGCCGTAGAACAGGTAGGCACCGATGTCGGCCGAGTCGCGCGACGGGGCGAGCGCCGTCCCGAGCGCGAGCAGGATCCCGAGCGCGACGACCGCGCGCCGCGGCAGGGTCGGCGTGCGGAGCTCCATCGCGAGCAGCACCCCGAACGCCGCCAGCGCGCCCAGCACCAGCGCCATCTGGGCGGGACCGTGGACGGCGACGAACTGGCCGGCCGAGCCGCGGGGGAACAGCCACACGGAGGCGAGCGTTCCGGCGAAGACCGAGGCCACGAGGGCCACGCGCGCGGCGAGCGCCCCGCCCGGCCGCCTCCCCTCCCGGGCCGGGCCGGGCTGCTCCGCGGGGGAGGGCGCGGGCCGGCGCTCGGGGGTGCCCATCGGTCTCTTCCTGGTCGTCGGCGTGCCTCGCGCAGACTGTAGGGGATCGCCGGTCGAGGCGGCCGGATTCGCGCGGAGCCGTCGCAGGCTTGTCACATCCGCGACGCCAGTGGACAGTGGAGGGGTTTTCGCGAGGGCGGGCGGGCCGGGGAGGAGACTTCGAGTGGGCGTCGGGCACGATCGGGTCGCGGGGCGGCACGTCAGGCGGGACCCATGAGCTCGGGGCGCCCCGGCGGCGTGGCGGCGGAGGACGTCGCCCCCGCGTCGGGGGGGCTCAGCCACCGAGAGATCCTGGTCGTCTTCTCCGGGCTCATGCTGGCCATGCTGCTCGCCGCCCTGGACCAGACGATCGTCGGCACGGCGCTGCCGACGATCGTCGCCGACCTTCACGGCCTGAACCATCTCTCGTGGGTGGTGACCGCCTACCTGCTCACGGCGACGACCTCCGCGTTGCTGTACGGCAAGATCTCGGACCTGTACGGGCGCAAGACGATCTTCCAGGCGGCGATCGTCATCTTCCTGGTCGGCTCGGGGCTGTCGGGGCTCAGCCGGAACATGACCCAGCTGATCGTCTTCCGCGCCGTGCAGGGCCTGGGCGCGGGCGGGCTGATGGTGCTCGCGATGACGATCATCGGCGACATCGTGTCGCCGCGCGAGCGGGGCCGGTATCAGGGGTACTTCGGAGCGGTCTTCGGCCTCGCGACCGTCGGCGGGCCCCTGCTCGGCGGCTTCATCGTCGACAACCTGACGTGGCGCTGGGTCTTCTACGTCAACCTGCCGGTCGGCGTCGTGGCGCTGGCCGTCATCGGCATCGTCCTGCGCGACACGGTCGCCCACCACCGGCACCGCGTCGACTACCTGGGGGCGGCCCTCGTGACCGCCGGGGTCTCCGCGCTGCTGCTCGTGAGCGTCTGGGGTGGGCAGCAGTACGCCTGGGGATCGCCGGAGATCATCGGCACCGCGATCGCCGGGGTCGTGCTGATCACGGCATTCCTGCTCGTCGAGCGCTCGGCCGCCGAGCCGATCCTTCCGCTGCACCTGTTCCGCAACCGGGTGTTCGTGATGTCGAACGGCACGGGGTTCGTCGTGGGCCTCGCCATGTTCGGCGCGGTGATCTACCTGCCGATCTACCTGCAGCTCGTGCGCGGGGTGTCGCCGAGCATCTCGGGGCTGGAGCTGCTGCCGCTGGTGGCCGGGCTGTTCGCGGCCTCGATCGGCAGCGGGCAGATCATCACGCGGGTCGGCCGGTACAAGGTCTTCCCGGTCGTCGGCACGGCGGTGATCGCCCTCGGGCTGTGGCTCCTCTCGTTCCTGCGGTCCGGCACCACGCTGCCGGTCGCCTCCGCCTACATGGTCGTCCTGGGGCTCGGGCTGGGGGCGGTGATGCAGGTGCTGGTGCTCGCGGTGCAGAACGCCGTCGCCCACGAGGACCTCGGCACCGCCACGGCCGCGTCGACGTTCCTGCGGTCGATGGGGGGTACCTTCGGCACGTCGATCTTCGGCGCGATCCTCACCAGCCGCCTCGCCTACAACCTGCCGCGGCTGCTCCCCCCGGGGACGCCGACCCGTGCGATCGGCAGCGGCGCGGCCAGCGTCAGCCCGGCCGACCTGCGGCTGCTGCCGGCGCCGATCCGCGACGCCGTCGTGGAGGCGTTCGTCCGCTCGCTGCACGTCGTGTTCCTGGTGGGGGTCCCGATCGCGGTCGTCGGGTTCGTGCTGAGCCTGTTCCTGCCGGAGATCCACCTGCGCCGAACGGTCCGCGGCGAGTCGGTCCCGTTCGCCGAGGCCGAGTTCTCGGAGGCGACCGTCGCCGAGGCCGTCGCCGGCGCCGAGGCCCCCGGCGCGTCCCCCGGCTGAGCCGCGCGCCCCGGGATCTCACGCGACGGCCCCATGGCGCGTTCTCCACTACGATGGCTCGAATGCGCTCCGCGGACCCGCCGTCGCACGCGACGTCCGTGACGCTGCCAGGCGCCGTCCGGGGCGCCCGCGACCATGCCTCGCCCGCCAGGGTCTGGGCGGCGCTCGCGGTCGTCTACGTCGTGTGGGGGTCGACGTACTTCGCGATCCGGATCGCCGTCCGCACCATGCCGGCCCTGCTGATGGCCTCGGCCCGGTACCTGGTGGCCGGGGTCGTGCTGTACGCGTGGGCGTCCCGGCGGGGGGACCGCCACGGCGACCGCCCGACGCGCCGGCAGTGGGCGGCGGCGCTCGTGCTCGGGGGACTGCTGCTGCTCGGGGGAAACGGAGGGGTCTCGTGGGCCGAGCAGCACATCTCGAGCGGGCTCGCCGCGCTGCTCGTCGGCGCCGTCCCGCTGTGGATGGGGCTGATCGACCGGGTCGGGTTCCGCCGGCGGCTGGGGTGGCGGGCCATCGCGGGGCTCGTAGCCGGATTCGCGGGCCTCGCGCTCCTCGTCGGCGGCTCGATCGGCGGGCGTGCCGACGCCGCCGGCGTCGGGGTGGTCGTGGCCGCCTCCGTGTGCTGGGCGGCTGGCTCCATCTTCAGCCGCCACGCGCCCCTGCCCGCCCGGGCCCTGGTCGGGACGGCCATGGAGCTCGTGGCGGGCGGCGTGCTGCTCGCGATCGTCGGGCTCGCGACCGGCGAGGCATCCCGCGTCCATCCCGACCGGATCTCGACCGCGTCGATCCTCGCCCTCGCCTACCTGATCGTCTTCGGGACCTGGCTCGCCTTCTCCGCGTACGCCTGGCTGCTGCGCAACGCCCCGACCTCGCTGGTGTCGACGTACGCGTACGTGAACCCGGTCGTCGCCGTCCTGCTCGGGTGGGCGTTCCTCTCCGAGCGGGTCACCCCGACCACGCTGGCGGCGGGCGGGGTGATCGTCGCCGCCGTGGCGCTCATCGTGTCGGGCCGGGGGACGGCCGGCGAGACCCCGGTGCCGGCCGAGGCCGCCCCGGTTCTCGAGGCGGCCGAGCACCAGGAGGACTGAGCGGCCTCAGCCACCGGCGAGCCTCGGCGGCCCGGCCGGCGGGAGCCTTCGAGGGCCGGACGTGGGATATCCCTCCCGGCCCCGCGCAGGTAGGATGCGAGCCCATGGACGCTTCCACGATCGCCCTTCCGACTCCCGACGGTCCCATGCCCGTCTACGAGGCCGTTCCGGGCGGCCCGGCCCGCGGCGGCGCGATCGTCGTGCAGGAGGCCTTCGGTGTGAACGGCCACATCGAGGACGTGACCCGGCGGCTCGCGGCGGCCGGCTGGCACGCGCTCGCGCCGCACCTGTTCCACCGCGAGGGGTCGCCGAGGATCGCCTACGACGACATCTCCTCGGCGATGCCGCTGCTGCAGCGGCTGACCGGCGAGGGGCTGGCCCGGGACCTCGACGCCTGCCTGGCGCATCTGGACGGGGCGGGCCTCCCGCCCGAGCGCGTCGGCATCGTCGGGTTCTGCATGGGCGGGACCGTGGCGTTCTTCGTCGCGGCGCGCCGCCGGCTGGGCGCGGCCGTCACCTTCTACGGCGGAGGCGTGGCCGAGGGGCGCTGGCCGGGCGTGCCATCGCTGCTCGAGCTGGCCCCGGACCTGCGGGCGCCGTGGCTCGGGCTCTACGGCGACCTCGACCAGGGGATCCCGCCCGAGCAGGTCGAGCGGCTGCGTGCGACCGTGGCCGGCGGGCCGGTCCCGGCCGAGGTCGTCCGCTACCCGGAGGCCGGACACGGCTTCCACTGCGATGCCCGGCCGCACGTCTACCACGAGAGCTCGGCGAGGGACGGCTGGGCCCGAACGCTCGCCTGGCTCGACGCGCACGTGCCGACGCCAGCTGCCTGAGACGGAACGGGCTCGACCGGAGCCCTGGCGGATGGTGCCCGTCGGGGTCGCCTCGCATGGTCGCCGGGCCGGTGCCCGCGTGCTTCCCGCGGCGCATGCGCCCCTCACGCCGGGGGGATGCTCTGCGCGAAGCGGAAGAGGTCGGTGGGATCGTAGGCGGCCTTCACGCGGCGGAGCCGCGGGAGGTTCGCGCCGTAGTACGCGTGGAGCCAGTCGGGCAGGTCCGGGTCGATGTAGTTCTGGTACGCGAATCCGTTGACGTACGGGCGCATCGCGCCCCACAGTGACCGCAACCAGGCGACGTCCTCCCGGACGAGCGAGGGGCTGGCGCCGTTCGGCCAGTCGGTCGAGTACTGGATCGAGGCGGTCGCGTCCCGGTGGACGAACGCGGTGGCGTCCGCGGCCACCCGCCCGATCGCGCCGCCCCACGCGTCGATCCCGACCCCGCCGCCGGCCAGCCCGCGGGCGGCCCGTTCTTGCAGGCCGGCGACGAGGGTGGCGATCCCCGCCGGCGCGAGCGGCCCCGACAGCAGGTCCGACTTCGCGGCGAACGACTCGCGCGCGAGCATGCCGCGCGGGTCCTGCGAGGGCAGGTGGCACTCGGCGATCGACCGGCCCTCGCACCCGGCCTCGATCAGCATGGCATCGAGGTAGCCGGACGCCCCGACGAACCGGCTCGCCGCCGCGACGCCGGCGCGGGCGACGAGCGAGTCCACCAGCGACCCCAGCTCGGCCGCGCCGCCGACCAGCACGCCGTTCACGCGAACGGCCGGCGGGTCCCCATCGGCCGCGGGGCCGAGCAGCAGGCAGTTCGACCACAGCTCGTCGGGTGCGCCGGGCGCCCAGTCCATCCAGGCCGCGGCGACGTCGGCCGCCGCCGCCCAGGGCCAGTCGATGGTCGCGAGCGCCAGGGAGGCCGGCGCCGTGTGGGTCGAGAACGTGAACGAGGTGACGATCCCGAAGTTGCCCCCGCCGCCCCCGCGGCAGGCCCAGAAGAGGTCGGGGTCGTTCGACGCATCGCACGCGCGCACGCGGCCGTCGGCCGTCACGATCGTGAGCGACGCGACGTTGTCGCACGTGAGCCCGTAGCGGCGGCCGACGACCCCGATGCCCCCGCCGAGCGCGAGGCCGGCGATCCCGACGGTCGGGCACGTGCCTCCGGGGACCAGGACGCCGGCCGAGGCGAGCGCCGCGTACAGGTCGACGAGCCGGGTGCCGGCGCCGACCGTCGCGGTCCCCGCCGATCGGTCGACCGCGACCGCGCGCATCGGGGCGACGTCGACGACCAGGCCGCGGCAGGTCGAGTACCCCGCGTAGCTGTGGCCGCCGCTGCGGGCGGCGATCGGCAGGCCGTTCTCGCCGGCGAACGCCACGGAGCGCGCGACGTCGGACGCCGTGGCGCACTCGGCGATCGCCAGGGGGTGGATCACGTCGAACCGTGGGTCGTACAGCTGCGAGGCGGCTCCGTAGCCGCGGTCGCCCGGTCGCACGAGGCGCCCGTCGAGCGAGACGGCGAGCGCCCGCCACGCGGCCGCGCTCGGCGGGCCGGCCGGCG
>JAJYHN010000049.1 GCA_021784765.1 Actinomycetes bacterium | reverse complement strand
TCCCCGACGAGGGCCGTCCGGGAGGTGTTCTCGAGCATGATCACGAAGATGTGGCGCAGGCGCCCGCCGCCTCCCTCCTCGCGCGGGGAGGCGGCCGCGAGCCTATGCCGGGCCGGCCGAGCCGCGCAAACGGGCCAGACCCGTCGCGGGAGGTCCGGGGCGCCCCGATGCCCGGGGCGCCCGCCCCGGTCGGACCGCGCCTGGTGGTCGGCGGATCGCGTCGTGCGCGGCGCCGGCTGGACCCCTTGCCCTCTCCCGACCGCGCGAGTAGGCTCCCTGGAGTCCGGCCCCGATGAGGTCGTGAGGGAGGGTTCATGGGGGACCGGATGGTTCACGCCTTCGCCCTTGGGCTGACGCTCGCTCTCGTCGGCGTCTCGGCGGGCTCCTCCGCCCCCCAGGCCGTGGCCGTGGCGGCCTCGTCGGGCTGCCGCGGCGGATGGGTGGTCCAGCAGCGGGCGACGTTCGATGGCTTCCTGAGCGGGGTCGCGGCGATCTCGGGGGCCGACGCCTGGGCCGTCGGCGGCCGGTTCGACCCGCAGACGGGGCTCGAGACCACGCTCGCCGAGCACTGGGACGGCAGGGCCTGGGTCGCGGTCTCGAGCCCGAATCCCACCCCGCCCTACGGTCTCACCGGCGATGCGCTGTTTGGAGCGGCCGCCGTCTCGGCGACGGATGTCTGGGCGGTCGGCGGCGCCGGCCAGATGTCTGGCCAGATGGCCGGCGGCATCGCCGAGCACTGGGACGGCACCGGCTGGACGGTGGTTCCGACCCCGACCTTCAGCGGAGGTGGCGAGCTGGAGGGCGCGGCCGCCGTCTCGGGGCGGGACGTCTGGGCGGTGGGACTCGGGGACGTGGCCTCGGCGAACGGCTCGCAGGCGGTCCATGCGCTCCACTGGAACGGGACGGTCTGGACGAGCGTGTCGGCTCCGGCGCCCGGCAGCTTCCACGCGCTCATGGCCGTGGCCCGGATCCCGCGGACCGGCGACCTGTGGGCGGTGGGCTCCCAGTCGCCGGGCAGAGGCGTCCCGGACCGTCCCCTGATCGAACGCTGGAACGGGGTCCGCTGGATCGTCCTGAAGAGCCCGCCGGTGGGCGGATACCTGACCGGCGTGACGGCGCTCGGGCCGAAGGGGGCCTGGGCGGTCGGCGGCACGAACGCCGGGGCACCCCTGATCCTGCACTGGAACGGCATGAGGTGGTCTTCCGTCCGGGTGCCGGCGGGGTCGGGCCGTTCCCTCTCCGGCGTGGCCGCGCTCTCCGCCCGAAGCGCCTGGGCGGTCGGCTCGACGATCCTGTACTGGAACGGCACGAGGTGGACGGCGGCGCGGTGGCCGAAGCCCGTCCACGCCTCGCTGGACGCGATCGCGGTCTCCGCGAGCCGTTCGGGCTGGACCGCCTGGGCCGTTGGGAGCTGGGGGTCGTCCGCGTCGCCCCTCGTGGTCAGCCGCTGCGGGTAGCCCCGGCGGTCAGCCGCTGCGGGTAGGCCCGGCGGTCAGCCGCTGCGGGTAACCCCGGCGGTCAGGCCCGGCGGTCAGGCCGACCCGCAGCCGGCTGCAGTCCCGGAACATGAGAGCTCCGACGGGGGCGCGGGGCCCGGCCGGTACCACCGGCCGTCGGGGCGCCGCCATCGGACCGTGCCGTCCCGCGCGCGGCTCACCGTCCACCCGTACTCGTGGACGAGCTTGTGGTGAAACGTGCACACGAGCAGCAGGTTGTCGAGGTCCGTGCGGCCTCCCTGCCCCCACCACACGACGTGGTGGGCCTGGGTGAAGCGGCGGGCGCCGCACCCGGGGAAGCGGCACTCGCCGTCGCGGTGGCGGAGCTGGCGCATCATCCAGACCGACGGCTCCCTCGAGCGACGCCCCAGACCCACCACGTTGCCGCCGCGGTCCTCGATCACGGTCTGGAGGCGCGCGTTGCAGAGCAGGCGGCGGACGGTCTCGGGATGCGCGGTCCCGCCGCCCTCGATCTCGCACCCGCGCTGGTCCGAGACAAGGGCGCCGAGCTCGGCGTGGACGACCACCGCGGCCCGGTCCGGATCGGGGTCGACGGCGAGGCTCGACGAGCACAGCGCGACCAGGGCGTCGGCCCGGCGGGCCGAGACGTGCAAGGGACCTTCCTCGCCGGGCATCGCCGGGATCTGCTCGGCCAGCCGGGCGATCGCCCGGACCACGACGGCGCCCTCGGCGGCCGGCAGCTCGGCCTCCAGCCCGACGCGCCGGCCCTCGTCCAGATACCACCACGAGACGGAGCGGTCCCCATCGATGCGCCGGGTCTCCTCGGTCGAAGGCCGGGCGGCGAGCTCCGCCCTGCGGCGGATGCGACCCGCGGACACGCCCTCGGCCCAGGAGATGAGCCCCGACTCGGTCTCGGGTGTGGCGAACCGGGCGAGCTCCACCACCTTGTCGATCCCGAGGACGCCGGAGCGAAACGCCTCGGACAGGCGGGGGAGGCGCTCGAGGGCATGGGCGGCCTGGACCCACCGGTCGGCCTTCCACCACGAGATCCCGTAGCGCATCGACAGCCAGTGCGCCATGCCGCGCGCCCCCGAGTCCTGCCACGCCTCGGCCCGGTCGGCCTCCGCGATCAGCTCGAACAGGCGCCGCTGC
>JAJYHN010000180.1 GCA_021784765.1 Actinomycetes bacterium | reverse complement strand
TCGACGCCGGCGCGCGCCCCGTCGAGTACCTCGGCGGACCCTACGCCGAGCCGGTCGCCCGCCCGCCCGCGGGCGCGCGCCTGCTCGGGGTCGGCTCCGACGGGTCGCGCGTCTATGCCGAACCCTCGGAGCCGGACTGGCTCTGGGTCCGGTCGGGGGGCGCGCGGTCGGGGCCGGCGGCGCGCTGGCCGCGCCTGCGGCGGTTCGCCGGGCCGAGCGGCGACGCCGTCGAGGCGTTCCACCGGCCGAGCGTCTTCTTCCTGGGCGACTCGATCATGGTCGGCGACCAGGGGGACCTGCAGGCGTCGATGGACGCATGGCAGACCTCGTTCGACGCCGTGATCGGGCGCGACACGATCGGCGGACTCGCAGCCCTGCAGCAGGACCTGCCGCAGGTGAGGGACGTGGCCGTCGTCGAGCTCGGCACGAACGATGCCGGCGAGATCCCGATGGGAGGGAACGGCCGGCCCGACATGGCGCCGTTCGCGGGCAGGGTCCGGGCGATCCTGCAGCTGCTCGCACGGGTGCCCCTCGTCGTGTGGGTCACCGTCCACGACGACCGCCTCTACACCAGCGAGATCGACCGCACGATCGAGCAGGTCGTCGGCGAGTTCCCGAACGCCGTCGTCGCCGACTGGGGCGCGGTGGCGACCCCCGCCGACATCGGTCCCGACGGCGTCCACCCGAACGCCACCGGGCAGATCGCGCTCGCGAGCCTGCTGCGGCGCGTGATCACGCGCGCGTACGAGACCCGGCTGCGCGGCGACGACGCGTGCCGCCTGCGGCTGTTCGGCGCCATGGGGGAGACGGCGCCGCCGCTGCCGGGCCCGACCCCGTCGTCCTGGCCCGGCTACACGCCGCTCGCGATCCCGTCCTCGGCGATGTCGCTCCTGCCCCCGCCCGTCTCGCAGCCGCCCTCGCCGCCGGCGTCGGCGCCCGCACCCCCCGCACCGCCGCCGAGCCCCTCGCCACAGCCGACCCCGTCGCCGCCGACCCCGCCGAGCCCGTCGGCCTCGCCGTAGCGGGCCGGATGGGCGGCTACAGGACGGGCAGGTAGCGCCGCAGCTCGTACGGGGTCACGTAGGACTTGTACGCGTCCCACTCCTCGCGCTTGTTGCGGATCAGGTACTCGAACACGTGGTCCCCGAGCGCCCCGCGCAGGAGCTCCGACTCCTCGGCGACCTGGATGGCCTCGAACAGGTCCTCGGGCAGCGAGGCGATGCCGGCCGCGCGCCGCTCGTCCTCGCTCATCTCGTAGATGTTGTCGCTCGCCTCGGGGGCGAGCTCGTAGCCCTCCTCGATGCCCTTCAGCCCGGCGGCCAGCATCACCGCGAATGCGAGGTAGGGGTTGCAGGCGGGATCCGGGGAGCGGAACTCGATGCGGGTCGCCGCCTCCTTGCCCGGCTTGTACATCGGCACCCGCACCAGGGCGCTGCGGTTGCGCCGCGCCCAGCAGATGTAGACGGGCGCCTCGAACCCCGGAACCAGGCGCTTGTACGAGTTCACCCACTGGTTGGTCACCAGCGTCATCTCGCGTGCGTGGCGGAGGATCCCCGCGATGTAGGCCTTGCCGACCTTCGACAGGTGGCAGGCGTCGGCCGCCTCGAAGAACGCGTTGCGGTCGTCCCGAAACAGCGACTGGTGGGTGTGCATGCCGCTGCCGTTCACACCCTCGACGGGCTTCGGCATGAACGTCGCGTACACGCCGAACTCCTGCGCCGCCTCCTTCACCGTCAGCCGGTAGGTCATGACGTTGTCGGCCATGGTCAGCGCGTCCGCGTAGCGCAGGTCGATCTCGTGCTGGCTCGGGGCGACCTCGTGGTGGACGTACTCGACCGGGATGCCCATCGCCTCCAGGTACTCGACGGTCCGGCGCCGGTAGTCGGTGGCGACGTCGAGCGGCGTGAGGTCGAAGTAGCCGCCGCCGTCCAGGAAGTCGGTGCCGTCGGAGCTCCGGAAGTAGAAGTACTCGAGCTCGGGCCCGACGTAGAAGGTGAATCCCATCTCGGCCGCTCGCTGGAGCTGGCGGCGAAGAACGTAGCGGGGGTCGCCGTCGAACGGCGTCCCGTCGGGCTGGTAGATGTCGCAGAACATCCTCGCCACGCCCGCCTCAGAGGACCAGGGGATGATCTGGAACGTCGAGGGGTCGGGACGCGCGACCATGTCGGACTCCTCGATGCGGCTGTAGCCCTCGATCGAGCTGCCATCGAACCCCATGCCCTCGGCGAACGCGCCCTCCAGCTCGGCCGGGGTGATCGCGAAGGACTTCAGGGTGCCGAGCACGTCGGTGAACCACAGCCGGATGAACTTGATCCCGCGCTCCTCGACGGTCCGCAGGACGTACTCGGCCTCGTTCGACTGCGACATGGCGCGACCTCCTCGGGCGACGCCGACAGCCTACGGTCCGCCACGCCGGCGCGCCTGTTACCGGCGCGTTAAATCCCGCCGGGCACCGGGCCGTAGGATTCCGGACGTGACCGCCCCCCTCACGCCCGAGGCGCTCGAGCGCGCGCTCGCCGCGGCCCCCGACCCCGAGCTCGCGCGCCTGGCCGTCTCGCGGGTGGGGGAGCGGTCGGCCGCCCGCGAGCAGCTCGGCCGGCCGGAGGTGCTCG
>JAJYHN010000174.1 GCA_021784765.1 Actinomycetes bacterium | reverse complement strand
CGGCTCCCGCTGCCGTCGTCGCCGCCCCGGCTCCCGCTCCCGTCGTCGCCGCCCCGGCTCCGGCGCCGGTCGCCCTGCCCGTGTCCACGCCCGAGCCCCCCCTCCTGGAGGCGCCGCCGGCCCCTGCCGCCGAGGCCGCCCCCGCCCTTCGCGTCGCCCACGGGGCGACGCCGCAGGAGCTGGCCGAGAAGCTCGGCGTGGCGCCGGGCGAGGTGCTGAAGATCCTGCTCATGGCCGGCGAGATGGTCTCGGTCACCCAGTCGCTGTCCGACGAGGCGATCGAGGTGGTCCTCGGCGAGTTCGGCCGGTCGGCCGAGATCGTGTCGCCGGTTGCCGAGGAGGAGGCCATCGAGGCCGCCGCCGAGGTGGCCGAGGACGAGGGCAAGCTCGTCCCGCGTCCCCCGGTCGTCACCGTGATGGGCCACGTCGACCACGGCAAGACCCTGCTGCTCGACGCGATCCGCAAGACCGACGTCGCCGGGGGCGAGTTCGGCGGGATCACCCAGCACATCGGCGCGTACCAGGTGCACCGGAACGGCCGCGAGGTGACCTTCATCGACACGCCCGGTCACGAGGCGTTCACGGCGATGCGCGCCCGCGGCGCGCAGGTGACCGACATCGTGGTGCTGGTGGTGGCCGCCGACGACGGCGTCATGCCGCAGACGGTCGAGGCGCTGAACCACGCGAAGGCCGCCGGGGTGCCGATCGTCGTCGCGGTGAACAAGATCGACAAGGACGAGGCCGACCCGATGCGCGTGCGCACGCAGCTCACGGAGCTGGGCGTCGTGCCGGTGGAGTTCGGCGGCGACTTCGAGTTCGTGAACGTCTCGGCGAAGTCGCGCCTGAACCTCGACGACCTGCTCGAGACGATCCTCCTCGTCGCGGATCTGCAGGAGCTGCGGGCGAACCCCGCCGCTGCCGCGCGCGGGGTGACGATCGAGGCCCATCTCGACCGTGGGCGGGGTCCGATCGCGACGATCCTCGTGCAGCGCGGGACCCTGCGTGTCGGCGACGCGGTGGTCTGCGGCACGGCCTACGCGAGGGTTCGAGCGATGTTCGACGAGAACGGCCAGCCGGTGCCCGACGCGGGCCCGTCGAAGCCGGTCCAGGTGCTCGGCTGGTCGCACGTCCCCGAGGCCGGCGACGACGTCCGCGCCGTCGGCGACGAGCGCGAGGCGCGGCACCTCGCGCAGGAGCGGGAGACGCGGGCCCGGGCGGCCGAGCTTGCGCAGGCGCGGCAGGGTGCCTCGCTGGCGGACCTGCTGGCCCGCGCTCGCGAGGGCGAGTTGCCGGTGCTGAACCTCGTGGTCAAGGCCGACGTGCAGGGCACGCTGCAGGCCATCACCGAGGCGCTCGACAAGCTCCCGCAAGAGGAGGTCCGCGTCGACGTCCTGCACCGGGGGGTCGGCGGCATCACCGAGAACGACGTGTCGCTGGCAGCGGCCTCCGGCGCCATCGTCATCGGGTTCAACGTCCGGCCCGACCCGGGCGCACGGGACCTCGCCGAGCGCGAGGGCGTCGACGTCCGCACCTACCGGGTCATCTACGAGGCGCTCGACGAGATCCGCGCGGCCGTGTCCGGGCTGCTCGCCCCCGAGCAGAAGGAGGTGGACCTCGGCCGCGCCGAGGTGCGCGCCCTGTTCCGGACGCCGCGGGTCGGGGTCGTGGCCGGCTGCATGGTCACCCGCGGCACGATCGGCCGGAACTCCCTGGCGCGCCTGGTCCGCGACGGGGCCGTGGTCTACACGGGCCGGATCGGGTCGCTGCGACGGTTCAAGGAGGACGTGCGCGAGGTGGCGGAGGGCTTCGAGTGCGGGGTCGGCCTGGACAGCTTCCAGGACGTGCACGAGGGCGACGTCATCGAGACCTACGAGATCCGGGAGATCGCCCGAACGCTGGCGTAGCCGGGGGGCGCAGGGGATGCTCGCGGCCGTGGCCCGGTTCGACCTCCGGATCCCGGCCTGCGGGTCCCTGAAGGAGAAGCGGCACGTGGTGAAGGCGCTCACGGCCTCGCTGCGGGGGCGGTTCAACGTGGCCGTGGCCGAGGTCGACCACCAGGACCTGTGGCAGCGTGCCGCGATCGGGGTCGCCGCCGTCGGGACCGAGGGCGGGCACCTCCGCCGCGTCATGCACCAGGTCGAGCGGCACATCGAGGCCTTCGCCGACGTCGAGCTCATCGCGGCCGACGTGTCGCTGCATGCCCCCGAGGACTGAGGACCGGAGGAGACCATGACCGACGGCGCCCGACCCGAGCGCGTGGCCGAGGAGTTCCGCGAGGTCCTCGCCGAGGAGATCCCGAGGCTGAAGGACCCTCGCGTCGGGTTCGTGACCGTGACCCGCGTGGAGGTCACCCCGGACCTGCGGCGCGCCATCGTCTACTACACCGTGATGGGGGAGGACCGCGATCACCGCGCCACGCAGGCGGGCCTCCGGTCGGCCGCGCGGCACCTGCGCTCGACGCTCGGCCGCGAGGTGCGGATGAAGTTCACGCCCGAGCTCGAGTTCCGGGAGGACATCGGGCTCACGGGGGTGGAACGGGTCTCGGCGATCCTTCGCGACCTCGAGCGTGGGCGGTCGGCCCCGGTCGGAGAGGCCGCAGAGACCGGGATCGCGTCCGGGGCCGACCGTGCGACCGGGGACGAAGGGGACGGGGAGGAAGAGTGATCGAGGAGGCGCTCGATCGGGCGGCCGCCGTGCTGGCCGGCGCGCGCTCCGTGGCGCTCGCCTGCCACGTGAATCCCGACCCCGATGCCGTCGGCTCGATGCTCGGGCTGGCGGCGTTCCTTCGCGAGCGGGGGGTCGAGGTCGTGTGCTCGTGGGGGAACGAGCCGCTCGATCCGCCGCGGTGGCTGGGGGAGGTCGGCGACCTCGCCCCGATCGTCCCTCCGCGGGAGTTCCCCGAGCGTCCCGAGGTGATGGTGGCCCTGGACACCGCGGCGGCCGACCGGCTGGGGATGCTGGCCGAGGCCGCCGGGCGGGCCGGGGCCGTCGTGGTGCTGGACCACCACGTCACGAACAGCGGGTTCGGGACCGTCGAGGTGATCGACCCCACGGCCTCCTCCACGGCCGAGCTGGTGTTCCGCCTGGTCGAGCGCATGGGTGGGGCGCTCGCGCCGGCCGCCGCCGCCTGCCTGTACGCGGGGCTCGTCGCCGACACCGGGCGGTTCCAGTACGAGATCTCCCGGCCCGAGACCCTGCGGATCGGAGCCGCCCTGCGCGAGCACCCCTTCGACCACGCCCGGCTGTCCCAGGCGCTGTTCGAGGACAACTCGTTCACCTACCTGCGCCTGGCCGGGCTGCTGCTCGCGCGGATGCGCCTGGAGCCCGAGGCGAGCCTCGTGTGGACCTACCTCACGCAGGCCGACCTCGCCACCGCCGGGGTCGCGATGCCCGAGACCGACGACCTCATCGACATCGTGCGGACCGCCCGCGAGGCCGACGTCGCCTGCGTGCTGAAGGAGCAGCGGGACGGCCGGTTCAAGGTCAGCCTGCGCTCGCGGGGCGAGACCGACGTCGGCTCGATCGCCCACGCGCGAGGCGGCGGCGGCCACCGGCTCGCCGCCGGGTACACCGCCCACGACGCCCCGGCGGCCGAGATCGAGGGCCTGGTCGAGGCGCTCCGCGCGGTCCGGACGTGACGGCCGAGGGCCTGCTGCTCGTCGACAAGCCGGCCGGGATCACCTCGCACGACGCCGTCGCGACGGTGCGCCGGGCGCTTGCGACCCGGAAGGTGGGACACGCCGGGACCCTCGACCCGATGGCGACCGGCCTGCTGCTGGTCGGCGTCGGCCGCGCGACGCGGCTGCTCCGGTTCCTGGGCGACCTGCCGAAGGCCTACGAGGGCGAGGGCGTGCTGGGGCTCGAGACCACGACGCTCGACGCCGAGGGAGAGGTCGTGCGCGAGGCGCCGGTCGGGGCCGATGAGGCCGCCGTCCGCGGGGCCGTGGACGGCTTGGTCGGGGAGCTCGAGCAGGTACCGCCCGCCTACTCCGCGGTGAAGGTCGGGGGGCGGAAGCTCTACGAGGCGGCGCGCCGCGGCGAGGAGCTGGCGGCGCCGCCTCGGCGGGTGACCGTGCACGCGTTCGACCTCACGGGGTTCGACCCGCCGCGGTTCTCGTTCACCGTGCGCTGCTCGTCGGGGACCTACGTGCGATCGCTCGTCGCGGAGGTCGGGGCGCGGCTCGGCTGCGGCGCGCACCTCGCGAGGCTCCGGCGCACGGCGATCGGGCCCTTCCGCGTCGAGGACGCGGCGCCGCCGGAGGCACCCGGCGCGCCGCTACCGCCGTCCGCGGCCGTGGCACACCTGCCGGCCAGGACGCTCGGTGAGGAGGAGGCGCGGGCCGCCGTCCACGGGCGCCCGCTCCCCCCGCTCGGGCTGCCCGGACCCCACCGCGTCCACGCGGCCGACGGGTCGCTGCTCGGCGTGTACCGGGACGTCGGAGACCGGGCGGTGGCCGAGGTCGTCCTGGTCCCGGGCTAGCCTGCCCCATCCTGTACGCTCGCTTGTCGATGCGGCTCTCCCACGGCCTTGGCGCGCTCCCGGACGCCGTGCCGTCCTGCGTGACGGTCGGCTTCTTCGACGGCGTCCACCGCGGACACCAGGCCGTCTTCGCACGCACGGTCGAGGCGGCGCGGGCCGAGGGGCTGCGCTCGGTGGCCGTGACCTTCGACCGGCACCCGCGAGAGGTCTTCGCGCCGGGGACCGAGCCGCCGCTGATCACCACCCTCGCGCGGAAGGCCGAGCTGGTCGCCGCGCAGGGGATCGACCTGCTCCTGGTGCTCGAGTTCACCCCCGAGCTCGCGGCCTGGCCGCCGGAGGACTTCGCCCGGCGCGCGCTGGCCGAGGCCCTGGGCGCCCGCCGGATCGTGGTCGGCGCGAACTTCACCTTCGGCCACCGGGCGGCCGGGACGCTCGCGACCCTGGCCGAGCTCGGAGGCGAGCTCGGGTTCGCCGCGGAGGGGGTCGGGCTGCTCGAGGTCGAGGGACGGCCGGTGTCGTCCTCGGCGATCCGCGCGGCTGTCGCCGAGGGCGAGCTCGCCTGGCCGCGGTCAGCGCTCGGGCGGCCGTTCGCCATCGAGGGGATCGTCGGGGCGGGGGCCGGCCGGGGTGCCGGACTCGGGTACCCGACGGCCAACCTGCAGGTGCCCCCGCGCATGCTGCTGCCCCGCGCCGGGATCTACGCGGGCCGCGCCGCGGTGGGGGCGGCGGGGGACAGGGCGGCCCCCACCGGATCGACGGTCCGCACGGCCGCGGTGAACGTCGGCACGAACCCCACCTTCGGCCACGAGCCCTTCCACGTGGAGGCCCACCTGCTGGACTTCGCGGGCGACCTGCGGGGCCGGTCGGTCGTGCTGGAGCTCTGGCAGCGCCTGCGCGACGAGGAGCGGTTCGGGGAGGTCGACGACCTGGTGCGCCAGATCGCGGCCGACGTCGAACGCACCCGCGAGGTGATGGCCGGCGCGACCGGCGAGGCCCCCGTCCCGACCGCGGCGTCGCCGGGGTCATGACGAGCCGCGTCCATCTGTTACCCTTTCTCGCGATCCCCATGGCGCTGAGCACCCAGGACAAATCCACGATCATCGGCGAGTACCGCCGGGCCGACGCCGACACCGGCTCCCCGGAGGTGCAGGTCGCCATCCTCACGCGCCGCATCCAGGGCCTGACCGAGCACTTGCGCCTGCACAAGCACGACCACCACTCGCGCCGGGGCCTGCTGCAGCTCGTCGGGAAGCGCCGCCGCCTGCTCGAGTACCTCCGGCGCGAGGACGTCGGTCGGTACCGCGAGCTGATCGCACGGCTCGGGCTTCGGCGCTGACAGCACGGGGCGGCCTCCGGGCCGCCCGCTTCGTATCACGAGGAGGACGAGGCCGCTCGACGAATCCCACCCGGAGGGTGCGGGTCGGGACGGGGCAGGTCGGTTCTCAGTTGCGGACCGCGGGAGGGGCCGAGCGCCGCTCGTGCCGCGTCCCGAGGCCCACCACTGGCAACCGGCCCGCCGCCGATCCGCCCCTCGACGACCAGCATCGTCGTCCGGCCGCGCCGCGGCCGGCGTTTCGAGGAGGAGCATCAGCATGGCGACGTGGTCCCGGACTTTCGACGGCTTCGAGATGACCGTCGACACGGGCAAGCTGGCCCTGCAGGCGAAGGGCGCCTGCGTGGTCACCATCGGCGAGACCCAGGTCCTCGCCACCTGCACGAGCGCGAGGCCGCGCGAGGGCATCGATTTCTTCCCGCTCACCGTCGACGTCGAGGAGCGGATGTATGCGGCGGGCAAGATCCCCGGCGGGTTCTTCCGCCGCGAGGGCCGGCCGTCCGAGACGGCGATCCTGACGGCCCGGCTGATCGACCGGCCGCTGCGACCGACGTTCAAGGACGGCTACCGCGACGACGTCCAGGTCGTGATCACCGTGCTGTCGGCCGACCTGGCCAACCCCTACGACATCCCCGGCATCAACGGGGCCGGCCTCGCGGTGACGCTCGCCGGGCTGCCGTTCGACGGTCCGGTGGCCGGCGTGCGCGTGGCGCTGATCGGCGGCCAGTGGCGCGTGAACCCCACCTACCAGGACCTCGAGCTCGCGAACTTCGACGTGGTCGTCGCCGGACGCGTGAACGACGCCGGCGAGGTCGACATCCTGATGGTCGAGGGCGAGGCGCCGGAGGGAACCTTCGAGCGGATCGCCGAGGGCGGCCCGGCGCCGACCGAGGAGGTCGTCGCCGAGGGCCTCGAGGTGGCCAAGCGGGTCATCGGCGGGATCGTCGGGTTCCAGCGCGAGATCGTCGCCGAGCTCGGGGTCGCCCCCGACACGTTCGAGCCCCGCCCGGCCTACTCGGCGGAGACCTGGGGCGCCGTCGAGGCGTTCGCCGGCCCGCGGATGGCCGCCGCGCTGGTCCCGGCGAAGAAGGAGCGCGACGCGAACCTCGACGCGCTGAAGGAGGACCTGCGGGCCCACCTCGCCGGGACCTGGGGCGAGGAGGCCTTCTCCGAGCGCGCCGGCGAGGTCTCGCCCGCGTTCAAGGACCTGCAGAAGAAGGCCATGCGCGGCCGGATCGTCCGCGAGGGGGTGCGCCTGGACGGGCGGGGCGTGACCGACATCCGCCCGCTGTCGGCCGAGGTCGGGCTGATCCCGCGGGCGCATGGCTCCGGGCTCTTCCAGCGCGGCGAGACCCAGGTGCTGAACGTCGCGACGCTCGGCATGCTGCGGATGACCCAGATGATCGACACGCTGGACCCCGAGGAGTCCAAGCGCTACATCCACCACTACAACTTCCCGCCGTTCTCCACCGGAGAGACGGGCCGGATCGGCAGCCCCCGGCGACGCGAGATCGGGCACGGAGCGCTCGCCGAGCGGGCGCTCGTCCCGGCGATCCCCGACGAGGACGAGTTCCCCTACACGCTCCGGCTCGTCTCGGACGTGCTCTCCTCGAACGGCTCGACGTCGATGGCGAGCGTGTGTGCGTCGACGCTCTCGCTGATGGACGCCGGCGTGCCGATCAAGGCGCCGGTGGCCGGCATCGCGATGGGCCTGATCGCCGACGAGGGCCAGTTCGTCACGCTGACCGACATCCTGGGCGCCGAGGACGCGCTCGGCGACATGGACTTCAAGGTCGCCGGGACCCGCGACTTCGTCACGGCCCTGCAGCTGGACACCAAGGTGACCGGGCTGCCGGCCGCGGTGCTGGCCGGCGCGCTGATGCAGGCCAAGGAGGCGCGCCTCGCGATCCTCGACGTGATGCTGCGGACGATCTCGGCCCCGCGGGCCGCGCTGTCGGCGAAGGCGCCGCGCGTCGTGCAGATCCAGATCCCCATCGACAAGATCGGCGAGGTCATCGGCCCGAAGGGCAAGCGGATCAACGAGATCATCGCGGTCACCGGCGCGGACATCGACATCGAGGACGACGGACGAGTGTTCGTCGGCTCGCGCGCGGGCGAGGGCGCGGAGCGCGCCGTGGAGATGATCGAGCAGATCGTGAACCCCCGTCTGCCGCAGGTCGGCGAACGCTTCGAGGGCACCGTGGTGAAGACCACCACCTTCGGGGCGTTCGTCAACATCCTCCCGGCCCGGGACGGCCTGGTGCACATCTCCAAGCTCGGCCGCGGAAAGCGCCTGTCCTCCGTCGAGGAGGCCGTGAACACGGGCGACCACCTGACGGTCGAGGTCGAGGACATCGACGCGGCCGGCAAGATCAGCCTCAAGCCCGTCGGCGAGGGCTGGGACCCGCCGGAGGGCGGGTGGCCGAAGGTCGAGGGTGAGGCGCGCCCCGAGCGGCGAGAGCGCCGTCCGGGGAGCGACCGCGGCGACCGGGGCCGCGACCGGCGCGAGCGCGGCGAGCAGCGGCACCGCGAGGGTGGGGAGCGGCGGGAGCCGTGAGCCCCCGCCGCCGACCGGCCCCCCCCGTCCCGGCCGCCGGCCTGCTGCGAAGGACCGCCTACGCGTCGGGCCTGCGGGTGATCACCGAGCAGATGCCCGAGATGCGCTCGGTGGCGCTCGGCGTCTGGGTCGGTGTCGGGTCGCGGGACGAGCGCCCCTCGATCGCCGGCTCGTCGCACTTCCTCGAGCATCTGCTTTTCAAGGGGACGCGAGCCCGCACGGCACGCCAGATCGCGGAGGCCTTCGACGCCGTCGGCGGCGACCTCAACGCGTTCAGCGCCAAGGAGTTCACCTGCTACTACTGCCGGGTGCTCGACCGTGACCTGCCCATGGCGGCCGAGTTCCTGGGCGACATGCTGGCGGACTCCACCCTGCGGACGGCCGACGTCGAGCAGGAGCGCAAGGTCATCCTCGAAGAGATCAACATGCGGGACGACGATCCCGGCGACCTGATCCACGACGTGTTCGCCGAGGCGCTGTGGCGGGGCCACCCGCTCGGACGGCCCGTGCTCGGGACCCGGGAGACGATCGCCGGCGTGTCGCGTGGTCGGGTGAACCGCTTCTACCGGACGCTGTACGGTCCCTCGCGCTTCGTCGTGGCGGCCGCCGGGAACGTCGACCACGACGATCTCTGCGGGCTGGTCGAGCGGGCGTTCGATCCCGGTCGCAGGCTCCGCGCCGGGGCCGCGCCGGAGATCCGGCCGCCCGGGGCCCCCCCGACGCCGTCGGGCGAGGCGACGGTGCTCCGCCGCAAGACCGAGCAAGCTCAGATCTGCGTCGGCACCAGCGGCTTCGCGCGCGGCGACCCCGACCGGTTCGCGTTCGGAGTGGTGAACACCGCGCTCGGGGGCGGCATGTCCTCGCGGCTGTTCCAGGAGGTGCGCGAGAAGCGCGGGCTGGCGTACTCCGTGGGCAGCTACCACTCGAGCTTCGCCGAGACGGGCGTCTTCGCGGCCTTCGCGGGGACCACGCCCGGGTCGGCGCGAGAGGTCCTCGCGATCGTCCGCCGCGAGATGGAGCAGCTCGGCGAGCACGGGCTGCCGCCCGATGAGCTCGAGCGGGCCAAGGGTCACATGAAGGGCTCCCTGGTCCTCTCGCTCGAGGACACCTACGGCCGCATGTCGCGGATCGGCAAGTCCGAGATCGGCCACGGCGAGACGATCTCGGTGGACGAGATGCTGGCACGGATCGACGCCGTCACCGCCGAGGACGCGGCGCGCGTCGCCGCGGACGTGTTCTCGCGGCCGATGACGCTGGCCGTGATCGGCCCGTTCAAGAAGGGCGCGTTCGGGGAGGCGGGATGATCCGCGTCGGGGTCATCGGGGCGGCCGGCCGGATGGGACGGCTCGTCTGCCGCGCGGTCGCCGAGGATCCCGATCTCCGCCTGGTGGCCGCGATCAATCCCTCGCTCGCCGGCGAGAGTCTGGGCGCGCTGATCGCTCGACCCGACGTCGACGTCCGGATCTCCGACGAGCTCGACACGCTGCTGCAGGCGGAGACCGAGGTCGCCGTCGACTTCACGCAGCCCGACGTCGTCATGGACAACGTCCGCTGGGCGATCGAGCACGCGATGCACCTGGTGGTCGGCACCACCGGGATCGGGGTTCCCGAGCTCGCCGAGATCGAGCGCCTGCTCGACCGGGAGGGCAACGAGTCGAACGTGATCGTCGCGCCGAACTTCGCCATCGGCGCGGTGCTGATGCAGCGGTTCGCGGCGATCGCCGCCCGCTACTTCCCGGCCGTCGAGATCATCGAGCTCCACCACGACGGCAAGCGCGACGCCCCGTCGGGAACCGCCCTCATGACCGCGCACGCGATCGCGAACGCCCGGGGGGAGGCCTGGGCGGGTCCCGCGGCCGAGACCGTCGAGGGCGTGCGCGGCGGCGAGGTCCACGGGATCCGCATCCACTCGATCCGACTGCCCGGGCTGGTTGCCCACCAGGAGGTGATCCTCGGAGGGCTCGGGCAGACGCTGACCATCCGTCACGACGCCCCGATGCGCGAGTCCTACATGCCGGGGGTCCTGCTCGCCATCAAGTCGGTGGTCGGGCGACCGGGGCTCACCGTCGGGCTCGAGGCGCTGCTCGACCTCCCGAGAATCGAGGAGCCGGGTCCGTGAGCGTGCGGCTCGTCGGGGTGTTCGCACACCCCGACGACGACACCCACGGCATCGGTGGCCTGCTGGCCCTCGCTCCCGAGATCCCAGCCACGCTGGTGATCGCCACGAGCGGCGAGGCCGGAACCATCGTCGACGACGCCGCCGCGACCCGCGAGACGCTGGCGGAGGTTCGCGAGCGCGAGGAGCTGGCCGCGCTGGCTGCGCTCGGCCGCCCCGACGTCGTCATCACCTTCGGCCCGGATGGGATCACCCTGCACCCCGACCACGTCGCTGCCGGCCAGGCGGCCAGCGAGGCGTTCCAGCGAGCGCGCGTCGCCGGGGCCGGCGACGACGGTCTGGGCTTCCGGCGCCTCTACCACCACGGCATCCCACGCTCCCGGATCGAGCGGATGTTCGCCGCCCGGCGCGCCGCTGGGGAGGAGGTCGACCCCGAGGCGCCCTTCATGCCGCGGGGCGTTCCCGACGAGACCGTCGCGGTCCTCGTCGACACCTCGTCGGTGCTCGGGCGGAAGGTGGCCGCGCTGCGGGCACACCGGTCCCAGCCCTCGGCCGTCCGGGATCTTCCCGAGGAGTTCCATGCGGAGGCGTTCGCGCAGGAGACGCTCGTGCAGGCGTGGCCGCCGCCGGCCACCCCCGTCGGCCGCCCGGCCCCGAGCCCCTTCGCCGGCCTGGAGGGCTGAGGCCGGCCCTCGAGTCAGGCGTCGCCGCGGAAGCGCGCGACGAGCTGCGCGTGCAGGGCCGGGTTCGCCGACAGGACGCTGGCGCCGTCGGCGAGCGGCGAGCCGTCGAGCTGGGTGCAGCGCCCACCGGCCTCCTCGACGATGACGGCGAGCGCCGCCCAATCCCAGGTGCGGAGCGCGGTCTCGAGCATGACGTCGGCGGCGCCGCGGGCGACGAGCATGTGGCCCCAGAAGTCCCCGAACCCGCGGACGCGCTCGGCCTCGGCCGCCAGCGAGAGGAACGCGCGCTCGTTGGGGCCGCCGAGCCACGCGCCGGTCCCGGCCGTCGACACCAGCGCCTCGGGGACGCGCTCGACATCCGACACGTGGATCGGCCGTCCGTTCAGCCGGGCGCCCTGACCCTGGACGGCCTCGTAGCGCTCGCCGAGCAGCGGGGCCTCGATCACACCGAGCACGGGGCGGCCGTCGACGGCGAGGGCGATCAGCGTGGCCCAGATCTGGATGCGCGCGGCGAAGTTCTTCGTCCCGTCGATCGGGTCGACGACCCAGCGCCGGCCGCCGTCGCCGGGGCCCTGCAATCCGCCCTCCTCGCCGAGCACGGCGTCGCCCGGGAATCGCTCGACGATGCGGTCGCGGACCAGCCCCTCGATCCGCAGGTCGGCCTCGGTGACGGGCGTGAGGTCGGCCTTGCGGCGAACCTCGAACTCCCGCCCGTAGACCTCGACGGCCACCTCGGCCGCGAGGTCGGCGAGCTCGTTCGCGAGCGCGAGCTCCTCGGCGTACGGGTGCGATTGTTCGGCCATGCGCTCCTCGATCGCGGTCGGGGCGTGCGGTGTGCCCGCCCGGCGGCGCGGATGCGGCCCGGCCATCATAGGGACGCCCGGTCCGGGTGGCACGCGACCCCGCGTGGGACCCCTGCGGCGAGCACGCGCGAGGCCTGCGGCCGCCGCCGGCTCCTGGGCTGGGATGGGGCCCGAGATGACGCAGGTCGTGGCTCCGGCGCCTGTTCGCGCGCCAGGGGGTGAGCCGCCCCGGCGGGATGGGCCCCGGCCGGGCGCGCCCCCGCGCCCGGCCTCAGTCGCGCGGGCGGCTCGGCTCCTCGGCGCCGCCCGCCTGCCAGCGGGCCATCACGAACAGCAGGTCCGACAGACGGTTCAGGTAGCGAAGGGCGTCGGGGTTGACCGTTCGCCCGGCGTCGCGGAGCTCGACCGTCCGGCGCTCGGCCCGGCGGACGGCCGTCCGCGCGAGATCCAGGGTCGCCGAGGCCGGGTTGGCGCCGGGCACCACGAACTCGTTCGGCAGGGGGTGGTCCGCGACCAGGCCGTCGATCAGGCCCTCGAGCGCGTCGACCATCTCGGGGGTCGCGAGCGACACGCCTGGGGTCAGCTTCGCCCGTTGCTCGGGGTTCGTCGCGAGGTCGGCGCCGACGACGAACAGCTCGCGCTGCAGGCGAAGGACGAGCGCCGCGGCCTCGGGGTCGGCCGCCGCCGCGCGGGCCGCGCCGAGGGCGGCGACGGCCTCGTCGACGCTGCCGTACGCCTCGGCTGCCGCGTCGGCCTTCGAGACGCGCCCGCCGTAGAGCAGCCCGGTGGTGCCGTCGTCGCCGGTCTTCGTGTAGATGCGCACGGGGCTAGGATACCGGTGGACGGGTTGGACCCGTCCGC
>JAJYHN010000204.1 GCA_021784765.1 Actinomycetes bacterium | reverse complement strand
CCCCGGCCGGCGGGCGGACGCCAGGGCGACGGCGCCGATCCCGAGCGCGACGTGCAGGCCGAGCTGGGACTCGATGGCGTGCACGC
Organism: Actinomycetes bacterium; assembly: GCA_021784765.1. Taxonomy (GTDB): domain Bacteria; phylum Actinomycetota; class UBA4738; order UBA4738; family UBA4738; genus JAJYHN01. Next base: position 12,798 of record JAJYHN010000204.1, on the reverse strand, counting down.
GGGCATCGGAGACCGCGGTGCCGGCGAGCGTCGAGAGCATCCGGCGGAACGCGGCATCCACCAGGGCATGCCGGCGTGCGATCGCAACGACCGCGTCGGTCGCGGCGAGCGCCCCGGCCAGGGCGCCGATCGCGGCCGTCCTCCGCGATCGGGCGCCGGCCGGCAGCCGCAGGACGAGGCCGGCGGCCACCAGGACGATCCCGCACACGAGGGCCAGCGGCCCGAAGGCCATCGAGGTCCCGCGTACCGAGAGGGTCGGAAGCCCGAACGGCGACGGGAGCCGCGCCGCGACCGACAGCCGCTCCCAGGGCAGCAGGCTGCCGATCGCGGCCAGCGCGCCGCCCGCGAGGGCGAGGCCGGCGCCGGCCGCGGTTCCTGCGGACGTCCTGCCCGCCCTCCCGGTCACCGCGCCGCCTCCGGTCCCGCCCGAACGGCGTCGATCGCCTCCCGCAGGGTGAACGCGCCCTCGTGGAGCGCCCGCCCCACGATGGCGCCCACGACGGACGGCGACAGCGTCGCGACCGCGCGCAGGTCCTCGATCGAGCGGATCCCACCCGAGGCGAGCACCGGCACGCCGACCCGCGCGGCCACCCCCCGCAGCCCCTCGAGGTCGGGCCCGGCGAGGGCCCCATCGCGCCGGACGTCGGTGTAGACGACGAGCGCAGGGCACACCTCTGCGAGCAGCGCCAGCGCGTCCGTCGCCGCCAGCCCGCCGGCCGCCTCGCCCCCCAGCCGCGGGCGCACCACTCCACCCGGGATCCCGCCCTCGACGTCCAGGCCGACCGCCAGACGCTCCCCGTGCTCGGCCACCGCCGACCGGAGCGCCGCCGGGTCGCCGAGCGCCCCCGCGCCGAGGATCGCCCGCGCCGCCCCGGCCGCGAGGGCTCGCCGAACGCCGCCCGGCGACAGGGATCCCCCGACCTCGACCCGCACGCCGAGGGCCGCGATCGCCCCGACCAGGTCGGGCTCGGCCGGCTCCCCCCGGCGCGCCGCGTCCAGGTCGACCACGTGGATCCAGGCGGCTCCGGCCTCGGCGTAGACGCGCGCCACGTCCAGGGGATCCCGGTCGAACCGGCGCACGCCCCCGGGGCCGCCGCCCCGCATCGAGGCCACGGCGCCGCCGACGATGTCGATCGCCGGCAGGACGTCGAACGGGCTCACCGTTCGCCGAGGCGCGTCACGGCCCCCGGCCCGAGGAACCGGAGCAGCTCGAGCTCCAGCGTCTGCGATCCGTCGACCCGGAACTCCTCGCCCAGCCGGAGGCGCTGCCCCCTGCCTCCCGGCTCGTCGACCAGCCGCACGATGACCGGCAGCGGGCCGGGATGGCCGGAGAGCAGGCCCTTCAGGCGCGCGATCATGCCATCGGTCAGCGAGCGCGCGGGGACGTCGACCTGCAGTGGGTCGCCCGGCGGCCCGGCGGCCGTCCCGGGCCCACCCGTCTCGGCCCCGCCCCCCGACAGGTCGGGCTCGGTCACCTCCAGCGCGACGAGCTGGAGCTCGCGCCCCCGCAGGTCGGCCCGGCCGCGGATCTTCAGGATCGCGTCGGGCACGAGCAGGTCACCGACCTGCTCGAACATCGAGGGGAACACGACCACCCCGACCCCACCGGTCAGGTCCTCGAGGCGGAGCTGCGCGTACTGCTCGCCCCGCTTCGTGAAGCGCCGCGTCAGCGCTCCGACGATCCCGGCCACGGTCACGACGTCGCCGTCGCCGAGGCCGGGGGTCTCGACGATCTCCATGTCGGTCTGCGCGGCCAGGCGGTCCTTGACGGCGAGCAGCGGGTGGTCGGACACGTACTGCCCGAGCATCTCCTTCTCGAGGCGCAGCAGGGTGCCCTTCTCGAACTCCGGCCCGTCGAGGGCCGACTCGTCGATCGCGCGGGCCGGCTCGTCGGAGCCGCCGAAGAGCGAGAACTGGCCGGCCGCCTCGGCCTTCCGCTCGGCGAGGATCGGGGCGGCGACCCGCTCCCACGCGGCCGCCTCCTCGCCCTCGCGACGCATCATCCCCCCGCGGGCGTAGCCGAGCGTCCCGAACGCCCCTGCCAGGATCAGGCTTTCGACGACCTTCTTGTTCATCACCCCGGGGTCGACCTTGCGGCAGAAGTCGGTGAACGTCACGAACCGGCCCTTCTCGTTTCGCGCGGCGATGATCTGCTGGACGACCCCGCTCCCCACGTTGCGGACGGCGGAGAGCCCGTAGCGGATGTCCCCGCTGGTCGGCGTGAAGTGCTCGGAGGACTCGTTGACGTCCGGCGGCAGCACCCGCAGCCCCATCAGGCGGCAGGCGTTCAGGTAGAAGGGCTTGTCGTCCTTGTCGTCCCGCACGCTCGTCAGCAGCGCCGACATGTACTCGACGGGGTGGTGGCACTTCAGGTAGGCCGTCTGGTAGCCGACGTAGGCGTACGCGCAGGCGTGCGAGGCGTTGAAGCCGTAGTCGGCGAACGGCACGATGAGGTCGAAGAGCCTCTCGGCGACCCTCGCCTGGTACCCGCGCTCCACGCAGCCCTGGACGAACTTCTCGCGGTGCTCCGCGAGCAGCGCCGGGATCTTCTTCCCCATCGCCTTGCGCAGGGTGTCGGCCTCGCCCATCGAGTAGCCGGCCATGCGCACCGCGATCTGCATGACCTGCTCCTGGTAGACGATGATGCCGTAGGTGTCCCTGAGGATGTCCGCCAGGTCCTCGTGGGGGTACGCGACAGGCTTGCGGCCGTGCTTGCGCTCGGCGTACTCGATGTGCATGCCCTGCCCGAGGGGCCCCGGGCGGTACAGGGCGTTGATCGCCATCAGGTCCTCGAAGCGGTCGGGCTCGAGCTTGCGGATCAGCTCGCGCATGCCCCCGCCCTCGAGCTGGAACACCCCGGTCGTGTCACCCTCGCGGAGCATGCGGTAGGTCGGCTCGTCGTCCAGGCGCACCCGGTCGATGTCGAGCTCGATCCCCCGCTCGCGCAGCAGCCGCACGGTGTCCTCGATGACCGAGAGGTTCCGCAGGCCGAGGAAGTCCATCTTCAGCAGGCCGAGGGTCTCGACCCCGTGCATGTCGAACTGGGTCACGACCCGGCGAGAGTCGTCCCGGGAGTCCTTGGTGAGCTTCAGCGGCAGGTAGTTCACGAGCGGCGCGTCGCCGATCACCACGCCGGCCGCGTGGACCGAGTCCTCGCGGCGCAGCCCCTCGAGGGCCTGCGCCGTGTCGACGATCTCCTTCGCCTCCGGCTCCTTGCGATACGAGTCGCCGAGCTCGGGCGAGAGCTTCAGCGCGTCCTCGATCGAGTACTCGCGACCGAGGACGGCCGGTGGGTACATCTTGCAGAGCCGGTCCCCCATCGACGCCGGGAAGCCGAGCACCCGGGCGGCGTCGCGGATGCCCTGCTTCCCCTTGATCGTCTGGAACGTGATGATCTGCGCCACGTGGTCACCGCCGTACTTCCCGGCCACGTAGTCGATGACCTCGTCGCGGCCCCGGACGTCGAAGTCCATGTCGATGTCGGGCATCTGGATGCGCTCGGGGTTCAGGAACCGCTCGAAGATCAGGCCGTAGCGCAGCGGGTCGAGGTCGGTGATCCGCAGGCAGTACGAGACGACCGAGCCGGCGGCCGACCCGCGGCCGGGCCCGACACGGATGCCGCGGTCGCGGGCGAACCGGATCAGGTCCCACACGATCAGGAAGTACCCGGAGAACCCCATCGAGATGACGACGGTGAGCTCGTCCTCGATGCGCGCCCGGACCTGCGGGGTGATCTCCCCGTAGCGCTCCCGCGCCCCCTGGTCGACCAGCCTTCGCAGATGGGCGTCGAGGCTCAGCCCCTCCGGCGGCTCGAACCGGGGCACGTGGAACTCGGTCCTCTTCTCGACCAGCGCGCGTTCGAGCGTCGGCAGCAGCTCGATCATGTCGGCGATCTCGAGCGTGGCGTCGCAGGCCTCGGGCCACTGTGCGAACACCGAGCGCATCTCCTCCGCCGACTTCAGGTAGAACTCCTCGGTGTCGAACCTCAGGCGGTTGGTGTCGGTCTGCACCTTCTGCTGCTGGATGCAGAGCAGCACGTCGTGCGGGCGCGCGTCCTCACGCCGCACGTAGTGCAGGTCGTTGGTCGCGACCAGCGGGGCGCCCAGGCGCCGCGAGAGGTCGACGAGCTTCGGATTCAGCGCCCGCTGCTCGGCGAGGCCGTGGTCCTGCAGCTCGAGGAAGAACGACCCGGGCCCGAAGATCTCGCGGTAGGCCCCGATCGCCTCGCGCGCCCGCTCGTCCTGCCCGGCCAGCAGCAGCCGCGAGGTCTCGGAGGCGAGGCAGCCCGACAGCGCGATCAGCCCATCGCTGTGCTCGGCGAGGAACTCCTTGTCGGTGCGGGGCCGATGGTAGAAGCCCTCGATGGAGGCGTCAGAGACGATCCGCAGCAGGTTCCGGTACCCGGTCTCGTTGCGGGCGAGGATCGTGAGGTGCCGGTACTTCTCCTCGTTCTCGCCCGGTGAGCGCTCGAAGCGGCTGCCCGGCGCGACGTAGGCCTCGACCCCGATGATCGGCTTGACCCCGGCCTCGCGCCCGGCCCGGTAGAAGTCCAGGGCGCCGAACATCACGCCGTGATCGGTGATCGCGGCTGCCGGCTGGCCCATGGCGGCGGCCGTGGCGAACACGTCCCTGATCCGCGACGCGCCGTCGAGAAGCGAGAACTCGGTGTGGGTATGGAGGTGGACGAAGCTTCCCTCGGCCATGGTCAGCTCATGCCGTATCCCATCGGCGTGGCCACGTCCCAGGGGCGGAGGGAGGTCGCCCCCGGTCGGCGGAACGCGCGGCTCTGTGGATAACCTGTGGAGAACTTACAGCCTTGTAATTCTGTCGTCGCCGAGACTACACTCGGTGGCACCGCGGGGCAAACGACGAGCACAGGGGGCGACCCGCCGCATGCGACTCTCCTACACCAGCATCTCCACCTACGAGACCTGCCCGCTGAAGTGGCGCTTCCAGTACGAGGAGCGTCTGCCGACCGCGCCCTCCCCCGCCCTGTCGTTCGGCGACTCGCTCCACCGCGCCCTCTACCGGTTCCACAACCGGCCGGTCCCGGTCGCCCCCCCACTCGGAGATCTGCTGGAGATGCTCGACGAGGAGTGGGTCTCGGGCGGCTACCGGGACGAGGGCGAGGAGCTCTCCTACCTCGAGCACGGCCGCCAGGTCCTCACGACCTACCACCGCGACAACGCGCCGGCCTTCCGCGTCCCGGCGGCGCTCGAGCACCGGTTCACGATCCAGGTCGACGGCGTCGAGCTGACCGGGGTGCTCGACCGCATGGATCGCATCCCCGGCGGTGGCTACGAGATCCTCGACTACAAGACCAACCGTCGCCTGCCGCCCCAGTCCGCGATCGACCGCGACCTGCAACTCACCCTCTACTACCTGGCCGCGGGCGAGGTCTGGGGCATCGAGCCGGAGCGGCTCACGATGTACTACCTGCTTCCCGCCCAACGGATGACCACCGTGCGGACGCCGGGCGACGCCGACGCCGTGCGCCGACGCGTCGCGACCGTCGCCGAGCGGATCGCGGCCGGCAAGTTCGAGCCGCGCCCGAACCCCCTGTGCGACTGGTGCGAGTTCCAGGCTCACTGTCCGCTGTACCGGCACAAGGTCGACCGCGACCAGGGGGATTCGGCGCCGGGCATGAGCGAGATCGTCGACGAGTTCGTCGACCTGAAGCGGCGGGGTCGCGAGGTCTACCGCCGCATCGACGAGCTGTCCTCGCTGATCAACGCGTTCTGCGACGAGCACGGCTACCTGCGCTTGTACGCCTCCGACGGATCGGCGATCGAGCGTCGCGCCCAGCACGTCACCGCCCCCGACGAGGCGGAGGTCCGCAGGATCCTGGAGCCCCTCGGACTGCTGGATCGCGTGCTGGCCGTCGACCCGAAGAGGCTCTCCGACCTGATCGAGAGCCGACAGCTGCGCCCCGACGTCGAGGACGCGCTGCTCGCCTCCCGCGAGGAGGTCCGCACCCAGTACGGCCTGTTCCTGAAGGACCCTCAGAGAGCCCGCCGCTAGCGCCCCCCGGGCCGAAGGACGCCGGCGGGATTCGCATCGAGCGTGTCGAGGGTGGGGAGCACGTGCCACAGCCCGAAGCGCGTGGAGCTCGCGAGCACCGCGGTCGGGCGCGTGTGCCGGCGGAGGAACAGGCCAAGGAGCGCGCCCCGGAACATCGCCTCCTCGCCCAGCGCCGTTCCGCGCGGAATGCGACCCATCGTCTGGTGGAGGACCTCGCCCCGACCCCCGCCTGCCACCCTCGCGTCCGCGAAGAACCGCCTCGTTCCCGGCACGGCGAGGCCCACGCCGAGCGCCGCCGCGACCGGCCCCCGGCAGGACGCGGTTCAGGACGACGTCGTAGGCAAGGGTCAGCGCGCTCGCAGCGATCTCCTCCGGCATCCCGCGACTCCCGACGCCGAGGAGCGCCTCGAACCGCTCCTTCATGGCGGGGTCGAGCCCTCGGTCGGTCCGATCTCGATCGCGGGCATCGCCTGCGACCCTACGCTCCCGGCCCGGGCGGGCGCCGGCTTCCGTCCCTCGCGCGGTCGAGGGCCCGCGCGAGGTCGTGCGGCAGCGGAGCCTCGCATTCGATCCGCCCACCGGTTCGCGGGTGGACGAACACCACCCGCCACGAGTGGAGGAACGGGCGCGACAGGCCGAGCCGCGCCGCGTCGTCGCCTCCCCCACCGTAGGCGCGGTCGCCGAGGATCGGGTGGCCGGCGGCCGCCAGGTGCACCCGGATCTGGTGGGTCCGTCCCGTCCGGGGCCGCGCCTCCACCAGGGTCGACCGGGCGAGACGCTCGCGCACCTCCACCTCCGTCGCCGATTCCCTGCCCGCGACGGCGCGCGCCACGACCCGGGCGCCCCGGCGGGCGAGCGGGGCCTCGATCAGGAAACGATCGTGCTCCGGGATCCCCCGCACCAGCGCGAGGTAGCGCCGCTCCACGTCGTGATGGCGGAACATCGCGGCGAGCGCGGCATGGGTCTCGTCGTCCTTGGCGACCAGCATGAGGCCGCTGGTGCCGGCGTCCAGCCGGTGGACGATGCCGGGCCGGTCGGGGCCGCCCGCGGTCGACAGCGGCACACCCAGCGCGAGCAGGCGGTTCACGAGGGTCCCCGCCCGGCGGGCGGCGGTCGGGTGGGTCACCAGCCCCGCCGGCTTGTCGACCACCAGCAGGAACGGGTCCTGGTAGACGATCGGCAGGGGCCCAGGCTCCGACACGAGGTCGCCCGGAACGGCCATCGAGACCTCCACGCGCTCGCCGCCTGCCAGGCGGAACGACTTTGGCCGAGGGGCCCCGTCGACGAGGACCCGCCCCTCGGCGATCAGGCGCTGCACCTCGGCCCGCGGGATCCCGAGCTCGGCGGCGGCGACGGCGTCGAGCCGGCCGGCCGCGGCGACGAAGGCCGCGCGCCGGCTCACCCGTCCGCGGTTCGGCCGGCCTCCGTGGGCGTCGCCGGCTGCTCGCGGCGGAACGCCATCGTCGCCGCGAGCAGCACCACCCCGACGACGATCGCGGAGTCCGCGAGGTTGAACACCGGCCACACGTGCAGGTCGATGAAGTCCACGACGCGCCCATCGACTCCCGGCCCCCGGAGCACCCGATCGGTCAGGTTGCCCAGCCCGCCCCCGAGGATCAGCCCCAGCGCGATGGCGGCCGAGAGCGACCGCACCCGGGGCGAGGTCACCACGATCGCGGCGCACACAGCGAGGCTTGCCGCGAAGAACAGCCACGGGACGTTCGTCAGGATCGAGAAGGCCCCGCCGGAGTTCGTCGTGTAGTCGAGCTGCAGGACGTGAGGGATGAGAACGACCGGCGGCCGGCCCGCCAGCCGGCGCTCCGCCCAGAGCTTCGTCAGCCGGTCGAGGGCGTAGGCGAAGGCCGCGACCGCGTACAACGTGATCGCCGGGCCGGCCCGGCGGCGCACCGAACCCTCCCCTACCGCACGCGCTCTTCGGCCTGCTTGTCCTTCAGGCAGAGGTTGGCGTACGGGAGCGCCTTCAGGCGCGCCTTCTCGATGGGTTTGCCGCAGCGGTCGCACAGGCCGTAGGTGCCCTCGTCGATCTTGGCGAGCGCCTTGTCGATGCGCTCCATCAGGTCGCGGAGGTTGTTGACGAGGGACAGGTCCTTCTCGCGCTCGAACGTCGCCGTCCCGGAGTCCGCGTACTCCTCGTCGAATCCCATCTCGCCCGACAGCTCGGACTGGTTGCCGGCGAAGGTGCTCTCAGAGATCTCGGCGTGCTGGGACTCGAGGTCGCGGCGCTCGGACAGGAGCTGGTCCTTCAGCTCCTGCAGCTCCTTCGCGGTGAACGCAGACTTGGTCGGCATCGTCATAGGTCCGGGTCGGTCGGGGCCCGGGTCCGACGGAACGTAGCACGTCCGGGGCCCAACTGCCACGCGAATAGGGGACGTTGCAAACAGCAAGAATACTAGCCGCCGTCCTCGCCCGGCGGCGCCTCCGAGCTCCCGACGCCCGCAGCCCGCAGGCGGCGCAGGACCTCGTTCGCCCCGAGGCCGTCGACCCCGAAGACCTTTGCCCGCGCCGTCGCCCCCGAGCGGAGCGCGACGGCCGACGGCGGGACCCGGAGGGCCGCCGCCAGGGACCGCCGGGCCTCCTCGGTCGCCCGGCCATCGACCGGGGCAGCCGCCACCCGGACGACCAGCACGTCACCCGCCAGCTCGAGCCCCGGTCGAGAGCGGGGCCGCACGCGCACCCCAACGGCCGCACCGCCGGGCACGTCCCGAACGTCCACGCCCCGAACGGTACAATGTGGGCTCCAAAGGCGACGACGGGAACGAGTACCCGGGATCGCCGGGCGAAAGCGAGCCGGGGGCGGTGGGAGCCCGGTGGCCCGGTCCCGGGGAAGATCCTCCCCGAGCCGCCGCCCGAACGGCGGACCGTGGGCCACGAGGCGCGCGCGGACGCCCAGTAGACGCGGCCGGGTCCGCCCGTGACAGCGGAGGGCTCCGTCGGGAGCGACGAGGGGGCCGTCCTGCGAGGGACGGCCAAGCAGGGTGGTACCGCGGGGCAGGCGCCTCGTCCCTGGGCGGGACGGGGCGTTCTCGTTGTCGGGGGCGCGGACGAGGAGGAAGGCGGCGATGCCGAGGTACCGGCCGGTGGACCCGAAGGTCAGCTTCCCCGAGCTCGACGCACACGTCCTCGCGTTCTGGAAGGAACGCCACGTGTTCCGCGCGAGCCTCGAGCGTCGGCGCGGCGCCCCCGAGTGGGTCTTCTACGATGGCCCCCCGACGGCCAACAACCGCCCGCACATCGGGCACGTCGAGGCGCGCACGTTCAAGGACCTCTACCCCCGCTACCGGACGATGACCGGCCACTACGTCCACCGGAAGGCCGGCTGGGACTGCCACGGGCTGCCGGTGGAGGTCGAGGTCGAGCGCCGCATCGGGACGAAGAGCAAGCGCGACATCGAGGAGTTCGGGGTCGCGAGGTTCGTCGAGCTCTGCCGGACGTCGGTGAAGGAGTACGTCGACGACTGGAAGATCATGAGCGACCGCCTCGGCCACTGGATCGACATGGAGGACGACTACTGGACGATGGACCCCTCCTACGTCCAGAGCGTGTGGTGGGCGCTGAAGCAGCTGTTCGACCGCGGCCTGCTGTTCCAGGATCACCGGTCGGCCGCCTACTGCCCGCGCTGCGGCACCGGACTCTCCGACGCCGAGGTCGCGCTCGGCTACACGACGGTCGTCGACCCGAGCGTCTACGTCCGCTTCCCGGTGGCCGAGGGCCCAGAGGCGGTCCGTGGCGCGGCGCTTCTCGGGTGGACGACGACGCCCTGGACGCTGCCGTCGAACCTCGGCCTCGCCGTCGCGGCCGACGCGAGCTACGTGCGGGTCCGCGCCGGCGGCGAGGAGGTCGTGCTGGCCGAGCCCCTCGTCGGGGTGGTCCTGCCGGACGGCCAGCCCGAGGTGCTGGCGCGGCTCTCCGGCGCCGAGATGGTCGGCACCCGCTACGCGCCGCCGTACGACAACGTCGACAGCGGGACCCACCGAGTCGTGGCTGCCGACTTCGTGTCGATGGAGGACGGGACCGGCATCGTCCACGTCGCGCCGGGCTTCGGCGAGGACGACCTGCAGCTCGGACGGCGCGAGGGATGGCCCGTCTACAAGCCCGTCGACGACGCCGGGCACTTCACGGACGAGGCGCCGGCGTTCGTGCGCGGCCGCTTCGTGAAGGACGCCGACCCCGACATCATCGAGGACCTCCGCGCGCGGGGCCTGCTGCTGCGCCACGAGGACTACGAGCACACCTATCCCCTGTGCTGGCGGTGCAGCACGCCGCTCCTGTACCTGGCCCGGACCTCGTGGTACGTGCGGACCACCGCGCGCAAGGACGGGCTCCTCGCGGCGAACGAGGAGACCGGCTGGCACCCCGACTACATCAAGCACGGCCGGTATGGGAACTGGCTTGCGAACAACGTCGACTGGGCGCTCTCGCGCGAGCGCTACTGGGGCACGCCGCTGCCGCTCTGGGTCTGCCCGGGCGGGCACGTCACGGCCGTTGGGTCCCTTGCCGAGCTGACGGCCCTCGCCGGGCGCGACGTCACCGGGATCGACCCGCACCGTCCCGCCATCGACGAGGTGGCGATCGCGTGCCCCGAGTGCGCCGCCGAGGCGCGCCGCGTGCCCGAGGTCATCGACGCCTGGTTCGACTCCGGCGCGATGCCCTACGCGCAGTGGGGGTACATGGGCCCCGACTCGCCGGCGGCCGAGATCCTCTCGCGCCGCTACCCCGCCGACTTCATCGCCGAGGGTCTCGACCAGACCCGCGGGTGGTTCTACTCGCTCATGGCCGAGGGCGTGCTGCTGTTCGGACGGTCGAGCTACCGAAACGTGATCTGCCACGGCCTGGTCGTCGACCGGGACGGTCGCAAGATGTCGAAGCGCCTCGGCAACGTCATCGACCCCATCGAGGCCCTCGACCGCTACGGGGCCGACGCGCTGCGGTGGCTGTTCGTGGCCGGCGGATCGCCGTGGGCGAACCGCCGGCTCTCCCTGGATGCCATCGGCGAGGTCGTTCGGCAGTTCCTGCTGACCCTCTGGAACGTGTACGCGTTCTACGTCACCTATGCGAACGTCGACGAGCCCGACCTCGCGGCGGCTGCCCCGCTCGCCGAGCGGCCGCCGCTCGACCGGTGGATCCTGTCGCGCCTCCACCACCTGATCGACGACGTCCGGGCGGGGATGGACGAGTTCGACGCGACAGGAGCCGCCCGACGCATCGAGGAGTTCGTCAACGACCTGTCGAACTGGTACGTGCGCCGGTCCCGCCGCCGGTTCTGGGACCCGGTTCGCGCGGGCGCCGGGACCGCTGCCACCGACAAGCTCGCGGCGCACGCGACGCTCGAGGAGTGCCTGCGGACGCTCTCGCTCCTGCTGGCGCCCTTCACGCCGTTCGTCGCCGAGGAGCTGTACGGGAACCTGGTCGCGGAACGCGACCCGTCGGCCCCCGAGTCGGTGCACCTCTGCGACTTTCCGCAGGCCGATCCCGCCATCTTCGACGACGCGCTCGAGCAGGAGATGGAGGAGGTCCGCCTCGCCGTCTCGCTCGGGCGGACGGTGCGGACCGAACAGAAGGTGCGCGTGCGCCAGCCGCTGCCGGCCGCCCTGCTCCACGGGCCGGTCGACCCCGAGCGCCTGGCGCCGCTGCTGCCCCTGATGGCCGAGGAGCTGAACGTGAAGGAGGTCAGGTTCGCGGCCTCGGCCGACGAACTCGGCGGCTGGCGGGCCAGACCGAACTTCCGCGTCATGGGACCCCGCCTCGGCACGCGGGCGCCGGAGGCCGCCGCCGCGCTCGCGGCCGACGACGGGACGCTCGCCGCCGAACTCGCGCACGGGCGCCCGGTGACCGTCGCGCTGCCATCCGGCGCGGCGGAGGTCGGACCCGAGGACGTCTCGCTCGCGCAGCACATCCGCGCCGGGTGGGCCCTCGCCTCCGGCGGCGCCGTGACCGTGGCGCTCGACCTCGAGCTCACCGACGAGCTCCGGCGGGAGGGGCTCGCGCGCGAGCTGATCCACCACGTGCAGGGCCTGCGGAAGGCCTCCGGGCTGGAGGTCGCCGACCGCATCGTCCTCGGCATCGAGGCTGGAGGCGAGCCGGCCGCGGCCGCGGCGGCCTACCGCGACGAGATCGCCGCCGAGGTGCTGGCGACCGACGTGCGCGCGGCAGCCGTCGAGATGGCGGCCGGCTCGGTCGACGTCGACCTCGAGGGCACGCCGGTCCGCCTCACCCTGCGTCGCGCATAGCCGAGCCCGAGCGCGTCGGGAGCGGCGGGCCTACTCCTCGCCCCAGAACAGCTCGCGGATCGACCGTGGCGGCTCTGCGCCCTCCTCGTGCCCGGCCGCGCGCTCGATGAGCCCGCGGATGTCCGGGGCCGCGGGTCCCGCGTCGAATGACGCGACCGGCAGCAACTGGGTCTCCTCCTCGACCTTCGGGCTCCCCTCGATCGTCGTGAGGTCGATCAGACCGGGAAGGTCCTCCACGCCAACGGCCGTGCCCGTCCGCACCGCTGGCGAGCCCGCCACCGCGGAGCCATCCACTCGCGTGCCCATCTCGGCGCTCGCCCGCGGCTCGTCCCACGGCGAGGAGGGAGCGGGGGCATCGGGGATTCGCAGCGGGCCGGGGCCACCGGGGGCCGGCGCGACCATCGGCGGGGGCGCGCCGACGGGAGCTGTGGGAAGCGCGGGCGGCGCGAACGGTGTTGGGGCCAGGGTCTCGGGCGCCGGTGGGACCGGAGCGGGGGCCGGAGCCACCGGAGGGGGGGACACGGGAGGG
>JAJYHN010000138.1 GCA_021784765.1 Actinomycetes bacterium | reverse complement strand
GACCATCGTCCTCGTCACCGCCACGATCTTCCTGAACCTGTACCCTCGGGTCATGGTGTCGAGCCTCGGCCCGGCTCTCGACCTCACGATCTGGAACGCGTCCTCGACGGGGTACACGCTGAAGGTCATGACGGTGGTGGCGCTGATCTTCACCCCGATCGTCCTCGCGTACCAGGCATGGACCTACTGGGTGTTCCGCCGGCGCCTGTCGCGCAAGGACTTCGAGCGGCCGATCGTGGCGCCCCCGGCCGGCGCACACGGAGGGTCCGCCGCCTCGTGAGCCCGGTCGACCCGCGCCTGGTTCGCTTCGGGCGAACGACGCGCAGGTTCCTGGCGGCGGCCGTCGGGCTGGGCCTGGCGTCCGCCGCGCTCGTCGTGGCGCAGGCGGCGTTGCTCGCGCACGCCGTCGCCTCAGCCTTCCTGCGGGGCGCCACGCTCGCGGCCCTCCGGCCGACCATCCTGTGGCTGCTGGCGGTGATCCTGGCGCGGGCGGCGGTGGCGTTGGCCGCGGAGGTCGCGGCCCACGGCAGCGCCGCGCGCGTGAAGTCCGACCTGCGCCTCGCGCTGGTGCGCCGGGCGCTGGAGCTTGGGCCGGGCTTCCTGGAGGGCGAGCGGACCGGCGAGCTGGCGGCGGCGGCCGTCCAGGGTGTCGAGGCACTGGACGCCTACTACGCGCGCTACCTGCCCCAGCTCGTGCTGGCGGTCGTGGCGCCGGTCGCGATCCTCGCCTGGATCTTCCCGCACGACCGTCTCTCGGCCCTGATCCTGCTGGCGACCCTGCCCCTGGTGCCGATCTTCATGGCGCTGATCGGCCGGCTCGCCGAGGACCGGACGCGAGCGCGGTGGGCCACCCTGGCGGCCATGGCGGCCCACTTCCTGGATGTCCTGCAGGGGCTGCCGACGCTGCGGATCTTCGGACGGGGGCGCGCGCAGGCCGGCGCGATCCGCGAGATCACCGGGCGGTTTCGCGACGAGACCATGACGACCCTGCGGATCGTGTTCCTCTCGGCGCTGGTGCTGGAGCTCATCGCGACGATCGGGACGGCCGTGGTCGCGGTGGCGATCGGGCTGCGGCTGCTGGACGGCCGGGTCGCGTTCGAGGCGGGCCTCGCGGTGCTGGTGCTGACCCCCGAGGTCTACCTGCCGCTCCGGCGCGCCGGGGTGCAGTTCCACGCCTCGACGGAGGGCGTCGCGGCGGCGAGCCGGATCTTCGCGGTCCTGGACGCGCCGGCTGCCGGGGTCGGGGGGGCGCTGGCGGTTCCCGACCTCTCCCGCGCCACGATCCGGTTCGAGGACGTGGCGCTCGAGCGCCACGAGCGGATTGGGGAGGGCCTGGCCGGGGTCTCGTTCGAGCTCCGATCCGGCGAGCGGGTGGCGCTGGTCGGCCCGAGCGGTGCCGGCAAGAGCACGGTGGCCGCCCTCCTGCTGCGCTTCGTCTCGCCGACCGCAGGACGCATCACCGTCGGGGCCGGGGACGGCGCTGCGCCGGTCGACCTGGCCGGGATCGATCCCGCGAAGTGGCGGCGGCACATCGCGTGGGTGCCCCAGCGGCCGCACCTGTTCCCGGGCACGATCGCCGACAACATCCGGCTCGGGGAGCCGGATGCCTCCGACGAGGCCGTGCGCGAGGCGGCCCGCCTTGCCGGCGCGCTGGGCTTTGTCGACCGGCTCCCGCGTGGATTCGACACGCGGGTCGGGGAGGGGGGCGCCCGGCTGTCGGCCGGTCAGCGGTCGCGCATCGCGCTCGCGCGGGCGCTCGTGCGACCGGCGCCGCTGCTGGTGTTGGACGAGCCGACGGCGAACCTGGACCCCGAGCGGCAGGAGGCGGTCCGCGAGGCGCTGGCCGCGCTGCCGCGGACGCGGACCGTCCTGCTGATCGCGCACCGCCCGGCGATGGCCGCGCTCGCCGATCGCGTGGTGGCCCTGGACGGGGGGCGCGTCGTCGGGGGGGCCGGCGGCCTCGACGAGGCGGCCGCGCCAGCCGCGGAGGAGGTGCCGGCGTGAGTGCGGCGGCGAAGGAGCGGACGTTCCGGCGGACGCTCGCGCTGGCACGACCGTTCCGCGCGCGCCTCGCCCTGGCTGGCCTGCTCGGCTTCCTCACGGTCGGGACGAGCATCGGGCTGATGGCGACCTCCGCGTGGCTGATCTCGAAGGCGGCCCTGCGCCCCGACGTGGCGGCGCTGTCGCTCGCGATCGTCGCCGTCCGCGGGTTCGGGATCTCGCGGGGGGTGTTCCGCTATGCGGAGCGACTGGTCTCGCACGACCTGACGTTCCGGCTGCTCGCCGACCTGCGGGTCCGGGTCTACGAGGGGATCGAGCCGCTCGCGCCGGCCGGGCTCGCCGGCTCGAGCAGCGGCGACCTGCTGTCGCGCATGGTCGCCGACGTGGAATCGCTGCAGCACCTGTTCGTCCGCGTCCTGGCGCCGCCGGTCGTCGCCGCGCTGACGCTCGCGCTGGCGGCGGGCATCGCCGCGACCCTGGCTCCGGCCGCGGCCGTGGCGATCGCCGCGGCCATGCTGGTTGCGGGCGTCGCGGTCCCATGGCTCGCTCGGCGGGCGGCCCGCGGAGACGCCGCCGGCGCCGCGGCGACGGGGGCGGCCCTCACCCAGGCCGTGGTCGACGCGCTGCAGGGGGCGGCGGAGCTCGCCGCGTTCGGACGCGAG
>JAJYHN010000028.1 GCA_021784765.1 Actinomycetes bacterium | reverse complement strand
GGGGATGGCGACCGCCCACCCTTTCCTGGTCGCGTGGGTCCTCGGGATCGCGGTGCTCCTTGTGGCCGACCGGCACCTGTTCGGCCTGGCGCAGCTGTACGGCGGGGCGGTGGCGGCGTTCCCGGCGGGCCCCGCCGCGTTCTTCCGCGAGCTCGCCTCCGGCGTCCGCACGACGGGGCTCGGTGGGACCACGGCGGCGAGCCCGGCGCTCGCGCTGCTCGGGGCCGGGAGCGCAGTCGCGCTGGGCGACTCGGCGCTGCTGCAGAAGCTGCTGATCGTGCTGCTGCCGGCCGCCGCCGCCGTCAGCGCCTACCGGGCGGCACGCGCGGAGGTCGACGAGCCGGTGCCGGCCATCGTGGCGGCCGCCCTGTACGCGCTCTCGCCGGTCGTGCTCTGGAGCGCATCGGAAGGCCGCGTGCCCGAGCTGGTGTTCCTCGCGGGGCTCCCGTGGGTCGCCCGGCGACTCACCAGGGGCTTCGACGCGGGGCCGGGGGTCAGGCCCGTGCGCTGGGCGGTCGGCGCCGGAGCCGGCCTGGCGGTCATCGGCGCGTTCTTCCCTGGTGAAGCCCTGGCGGCGGCCGTGATCCTGCTGGCGGCGGCGGTCGCCTCGCCGCGCGGGGCAGGTCGGGCTCGCGGCCTGGGCCTGGCGGTCGGCGCCGCGGCCGCGGCCGCCCTTCTCGTGTTTCCCCTCACGCTCGATCTCGTCCGCGGCGGTGGCGCCGGGCTCGCCGGCTTCGTCGGCACGACGTCGTTCTCGCGGCTCGCCCGGCTCGACCCGGGGCCGGCGCCTGGCGCGTGGCCGGCCGCCTTCCTGCTGCCGGTCGGGGCCGTCGTCGGATTCGTCGTCGCCGCCGGCGAGCACCGGCGCGGCGTCGGGCGCGCGCTCCTCGCGGCGCTCGCCTCGATCTACCTGGCGTGGCTCGCGGCCAGCGGGCGCCTGCCCCTCGGCGTGTCGAATCCCGTCGCCTACCTCGGCGTCGCCGCCTACGCGTGCGCCGTGCTGGTCGCCGCCGGGCTTGCGTCGCTCGCGCGCGGGGTGTCGCGAGCGGCCTTCGGCTACCGGCAGGTCGGGGGGAGCCTGCTCGTGCTGCTCGCCGGAGGCGGGCTCGTGCTGCAGGGCGCGGCCGCGGCCACCGGCGGGTGGGCGATCGGTGGGCCGACCGTGATGCCCCCCGCCCTTCCGGCCCTCGCCGCCGGCGCGCCGTACCGGATCCTGTGGATCGGCGACCGGTTCGGTGGCGCGCTGACCGCTCCCGGCGGTGTGCCCGACGGGATCGTGAGCGCCGGTCCGGCGTCGGTCCGCTTCGCCGTCACCGGCCCGAGCGGCGCCTCGGCCCTCGACACCGGCCGCCCGTCTGCCGGACCCGGCTACGACGCCCTCGGCAGGGCGCTGCAGGAGATCCTGGCCGGGCCGACGCATCACGGGGGCGCGCTGCTTGCGCCCTTCGGGATCCGGTACGTGGTCGCGACCCGGGGCGACCTGCCGCCAGCGGCCCGCGCCCGCCTCGCGGGACAGCTCGACCTCGATCTCGTCCCGTCGCCCGGGCTCGTCGTGCTGGAGGACCCGGTCGCCGCCCCGGTCAGGGCGGTGACGGCGAACCCGACCTGGCGCGCGGCCGCGGCGTCGGGGGCCGCGACCGGCGCGGCCGAGCTGCAGGCCCCCTCGGCGGTCCCGCTCGCCGGCACGGGCGGCGAGGCGCGTTCGCGACCGGGGGTCCCCGCCGGCGCGGTCGCCCTGCTCTCCGAGCAGTACGCGCCGGGGTGGCGGCTCGTTCCCTCCGGCGGGGGGTCGTCCCCGGCCGCCTTCCCGGCGTTCGGATGGGCCGTCGGGTTCCGGGTGCCCGCCGGGACGGCGGCATTCGTCGTCCGGTACGGACGGCAGTGGGTGCGCACCCTCGAGATCGCGGCGCTCGCCGCGCTGTGGATCGTGGTGCTCTGGTTCACGCGGAGGCCGGTGCGCGGTGGCTGACGACGACCGCATCGAGCCGGGGCGCTCGCGGGAGCGCATCCGAGGTCGGCTGGTGATCGCCCTGCTGGTGGTCGCGGTCGTGGCCGCCTCGGGGCCGCTCCTCGCGCGCGTCGGCGTCGCGGGCGGTCCGCCGGCTCCGGCCGCCGCCTCCGAGCTGCGGACCGGGGCCTGGTTCTGCCCCCAGGGCGGGGGAAGGGGATGGCGGGCCTGGGTCGTCGCGTCGAATCCTGGGCCGCGGCCGGTCGACGTCCGGGTGACCGGCATGGGCCCGTCCGGGTCGACCGCGCCGGTCGTGTTCACCCTCGGGCCCTCGCGGCAGCGCTACGTCGAGGTCGCGGCGCGGACCCCTGCGGCGGCGACCGAGGTGGAGTTCTTCGGCGGCTTCGCGGCCGCCGCGGCCGTCGTCGAGCGGCCCGGAGGCACGACGGCGGCCGAGCGATGCGTGGCGGCGGCACGGGCTCCCTGGTACCTGCCCGACCTCTCGACCGTGAAGGGCAACGACGCCGTGCTGGTCCTGGCGAACCCCTTCGCCGTCCCCGCCGACGCGAACGTGACGTTCCGCAGCGAGCGGGAGACCGTGAGCCCCGGCGCGCTGAGTCCGATCGTGCTGCCTCCCGGCTCGGTGACGGCCATCCCCGTCGGCCACTACCTGCTGGCCGGGCCCGGGGAGCAGACGGTGGCGGCCGTCGTCGTCGCGAAGGAGGGGCGTGTCGTGGCCGGATCGGTGGTCGCCACGAGGACGGGATTTCGCGAGGAGGGCGGTGTCTCGCGGCCGAGCCGGATCTGGCTGGTCCCGGCCGGCGGGTCCGGGGGCGGCGCCGGGCTCGCCCTGATGAACGTCGGGCGGGCCGCGGCCATCGTGTCGATCGTCATCGAAGGGGGGCGGGCCGCGACGGCCTCGGGCGTGCCGACACGGGTGCCGGCCGGCTCCGTCCGGACGCTCCCGGTGGTCGGCCTGACCGACGCGGCGGCGGTGGTGCGGTCCACGAACCGGATGCCGCTCGCGGTCTCGCTCGTGACGGTCGGGCCGGGCGGGGGCGTCGCCTCCCTGACGGGCGCCGACCACGCCGCGCTGCGCTGGGACCTGCCGCCGCTCGTCCCACCCACGGGTGGCGCCGAGGACCTGGTGCTGCAGAACCACGGGCCGCGGGACGCCACCGTCTCGTTCGCGGCCTTCGGCGCGCGCGGGCCCGTTCCCGCGCCGTCATCGATCACGGTGCCCTCGGAGCGAACGGTGGTCGTGCGGCTCGCGGGCACGCTCGGCGGGCCGTTCACGGTGGTCGCGACGTCCTCGGTGCCGGTCGTGGCGGGCGAGGCCGTCGTGGGCCGCGCCGGGTACGCGCTCGCGCTCGGCTTCGCCATCCCCCGCTGAGCCCCGTTCCGGGGAATCACAAGACCAACCTGTCGATCCCCCGTGCGGGGGAGGGGAGGGCACCGGTTGGGGGAGCGAAAGAACCCCTAGAGCGAGCGATGCAAAGATGGGCGCGGGAGGCCGAAGGTTGTGACATGAACGTGCGACCCCGTACACCGAGCCGCCGGTGCCCCGTCTGTTCGGCGGAGGAACTTCTGACCGTGACCGTGACGGTCGCCGGAGCCGACATCGAGTTCACGGCCTGCAACGTCTGCGAGCGTCGATGGTGGGAGCGCGACGGCGAGACCGTCGCGCTGTCCGCCGTGCTCTCGCTCGCGTCGAAGCGCTAGGCGCGGCCGGCGGCGATCCGCGGCCGGCCCTCCGGCGTCTCCGGGCGGCGTCGGACGGTCGGCTAGAATCGGCCGCATGCCGGACGACCTCTCGCGGATCTTCAAGGCCTACGACGTCCGCGGCATCGTCCCCGACGAGCTCGACGAGGACGCCGCGCGCCGCATCGGTCGGGCGTTCGCGGAGTGGGTCGGGACCGACCGCATCGTGCTCGGCCGCGACTGCCGGGTCTCGTCGCCGGCGCTCGCGGAGGCGTTCGTGGATGGGGTCACCGGCGCCGGGGTCGGCGTCGTCGACCTCGGCCTCGCGACCACCGACATGGTCTACTTCGCCTCCGGCCGCCTGGCGCTGCCGGGGGCGATGTTCACCGCCAGCCACAACCCGCCCGCCTACAACGGGCTGAAGCTCTGCCGCCCCGGGGCCGCGCCGGTGGGGCAGGACACTGGGCTCGCCGAGATCCGGGCGCGTGCCGAGGCGGCGGGCCGGCCCGGGCCGCCGGCCGTCCGAGGCGCCGTCGAGCGTCGCGACTTCCTCGACGAGTTTCTCGAACACCTGCTCTCGTTCGCCGACCTCTCGACGTTCCGGCCGCTCGTGGTCGCGGCGGACGCGGCGAACGGCATGGCCGGGCTGGTCGTGCCCCGGCTGTTCGAGCGTCTGCCGGCGACGCTGGTTCCGCTGTACATGGAGCTCGACGGGACCTTCCCGAACCACCCGGCCGACCCGATCCAGCCGGAGAACCAGGCCGATCTGCGTCGGGCAGTGACCGAGCACCATGCCGACCTCGGCCTCGCCTTCGACGGGGACGCCGACCGCGTGTTCCTGGTCGACGAGCGGGCGGGAGACGTGAGCGGCTCGCTCGTGACGGCGCTGGTCGCGCGCGGGATGCTGGCCCGCAACCCGGGGGCGCGGATCGTCCACAACCTGATCTGCTCGTGGGTGGTGCCCGAGACGATCCGCGAGCACGGCGGCGAGCCGGTGCGCACGCGCGTCGGCCACTCGTTCATCAAGCAGGTGATGGCCGAGACCGGCGCGGTCTTCGGCGGCGAGCACTCCGGCCACTACTACTTTCGCGACCACTACCGCGCCGACTCGGGCCTGGTCGCGGCGATGGTCGTGATGGACGAGCTGTCGAAGGCCGGCGTGCCGCTGTCGGAGCTGCTCGCACCGTTTCGTCGCTACCACGCGTCGGGGGAGATCAACAGCGAGGTCGCCGACCAGCGAGGGACGATCGAGGAGCTGGCCATGGCCCACGCCGACGGCCGGCAGGACCGGCTGGACGGCCTGACCGTCGAGTACGACGACTGGTGGTTCAACGTTCGCCCGTCGAACACCGAGCCGCTGCTGCGTCTGAACGTCGAGGCGCGGACCGAGGAGCTGCTCGCGGAGCGGACGGCCGAGGTCCTCGCCCGGATCCGGGGCGGGGCCTGACGCGGGCCGCGGGCTGCCTGCCGGGGGTCGCGGAGTGAGGAGGGGAAGCCATGCCGGTCGACAAGGAGCTCATGGAGATCCTGGTCTGCCCGAGCTGCCGTGGGGCCGTCGAGGACCGGCAGGAGGGCGATCGTGAGCTGATCGTGTGCACCAAGTGCGGGCTGCGCTACCCGGTCCGCGACGGCATCCCAGTGATGCTGGTCGACGAGGCCGAGCGACCGCCGGCGCCGTGACGTGACGGCCCGATGACGATGGCTCCCACCGTGGACCTCGACGACCCGGCCGCGCTCGCGGCCGCCGACCCCGAGGGCATGCTCGCCGAGGTCGCCGCCCTCGGCTCACAGCTTCGCCGCGGGTTCCAGACGGCCGCGGCCGTGCCCGACCTGCCCTCGGGAACGGGGGTGCGCGAGGTCGTCGTCTGCGGGATGGGCGGGTCCGGGGTGGCCGGCGACGTGACCCGTGCGCTGTACGCCGACCGGCTCGGCGTCCCGGTCGTCGTCGTGAAGGGCTACCGGCTGCCGGAGTTCGCCGGCCGCGACACGCTGGTGTTCGCCGTGTCGTTCTCCGGCAACACCGAGGAGACGCTCGCGGCCTACGCCGAGGCCACCGAGCGCGGCTGTCGGGTCGTGGCCGTCTCCGCCGGCGGCGAGCTCGCCGCCCGCGCGGCCGAGGACGATGCCGCCTACGTGCCGGTGCCGCCGGAGGTGCCGATGCCGCGAGCGGCGATCGGGTACCTGGCGACGGCTCCGCTCGGCGTCCTCGACGCGGTGGGCCTGGTGCCGCCGGCCGGCGAGGAGGTCCTGCGGGCGGCCGGTGAGCTCGATGCCCTGGCCGGTGAGCTCGGGCCCGGCGCGACGACCGCCACGAACGAGGCCAAGGCGATGGCCGGGTGGATCGGAGGGCGGACGCCCGTGATCTGGGGCTCGGAGGGCATCGCCGAGGCGGCGGCGCTGCGGTGGCGGACCCAGGTGAACGAGAACGCGAAGGGCCCCGCCTTCTGGAACGCGCTGTCCGAGCTCGACCACAACGAGATCGAGGGCTGGGCGGCGGGCTCCGGCGCGCCGTACGCGCTGGTCGTGCTGCGCCACGGCGGCGAGCACCCGCGGACGGCCCCTCGCCTCGAGGCGACGCTCGCCGCGATCCAGGGGTCCGGCCTCGAGCATCAAGAGGTGTGGGCCCGCGGCGGTTCCCCGCTCGCGCAGCTGTTCTCGCTGGTGATGCTCGGGGACTTCGCGAGCGCCTACCTTGGGATCCTGCGCGGGGTGGATCCGATGCCGGTGCCGGTGCTGATGTCGCTGAAGGAGCGGCTGCGCTCGTGAGCGACGCGTTCGCGTTCGCCACCGGCTCGCCCCCCGGCCGGCCCGGCCCCGGCGACGACCTCGCCGAGCGCGCGGCCGCCGCCGTCCGAGCGCGGACCCGCGTCGCGCCGGAGGTCGCGGTCGTGCTGGGCTCGGGCCTCGGCGAGGCCGTCGCGGACGACCTCGACGTCGAGGTCGAGATCCCGTTCGCCGACCTCCCGGGGTTCCACCGGTCCTTCGTCCCGGGGCACGCGAAGACCCTGCAGCTCGGGGCGTACGCGGGGGTCCCCGCCGCCGTGTTCAACGGGCGCGTGCATGTCTACGAGGGCCACGGCATCGCCGCGTGCACCATGGTCACGCGCCTCGCGGCGGCGCTCGGCGCCCGGGTCCTCGCCGTGACGAACGCGGCCGGCGGGCTCGATCCCTCGAATCCTGCCCCGAGGGTGGTCCTGATCGAGGACCATCTGAACCTGATGGGCGTGAGCCCGCTGGCCGGCTGGCGCTTCCCCGACGGTGGGCCGGCGTTCGTCCCGATCCACGAGGTCTGGGACCGGCGGCTGCTGGTCGCGGCCGAGGAGGCCGCGCGCGCGGCCGGGATCGGGGTCTCGCGTGGCGTGTACGCTGCCCTGACCGGACCGTCGTTCGAGACGCCGGCGGAGGTGCGGGCCCTTCGCGCGCTGGGTGCCGACGTGGTCGGCATGTCGACGGTCCCGGAGGCCGTCGCGGCCGCGGCGCTCGGGCTCCGGGTGCTCGGGATCTCGTGCGTGACGAACGCCGCCGGGACCAGCGCGACGGGCGAGGACGTGCTGGAGGCCATGCGGAGGCTGGCGCCCGGGGCGGCCGCGATCCTCCGCGGGACGCTCGCGGGCGCTGCCGCGGAGGGCTGAGGACGAGGACATCGGACGCCGGCGGGACGGCCGGCGGTGAGGAGGCATCGTGGACTTCGACGTGAAGGACCCCGGGCTGGCCGAGCAGGGCCGCGCCCGGATCGAGTGGGCCGCCAAGGAGATGCCGGTGCTGGGCCTGATCCGCGAGCGGTTCGAGAAGGAGAAGCCGCTTGCCGGGATCCGCGTGGGCGCGTGCCTGCACGTGACGACCGAGACCGCGAACCTGGTGAAGACGCTCGTGGCCGGCGGCGCCGAGGTCGCCCTCTGCGCCTCGAACCCGCTCTCGACCCAGGACGACACCGCCGCCGCCCTCGCGCAGGAGCAGGGCGTGCGGGTCTTCGCGATCAAGGGCGAGGACAACGAGACCTACTACCGTCACCTGAACGCCGTGCTCGACTTCCGTCCCCACCTCACGATGGACGACGGCTGCGACCTGGTCTCGACCCTGCACAAGGAGCGCAAGGAGCAGATCGCCGAGGTGCTCGGCGGCACCGAGGAGACCACGACCGGTGTCATCCGGCTGCGCGCCATGGCGGCCGACGGGGTGCTCGCCTATCCGGTCGTCGCGGTGAACGACGCCAATACCAAGCACCTGTTCGACAACCGCTACGGCACCGGGCAGTCGACGATCGACGGGATCGTCCGGGCCACGAACGTGCTGCTGGCCGGGCGGACGTTCGTCGTGTCCGGATACGGCATGTGCGGGCGGGGGGTGGCCTCGCGCGCGCGGGGCATGGGCGCGCGGGTGATCGTGTGCGAGGTGCAGCCGCTGACCGCGCTCGAGGCCGTCATGGACGGGTACGAGGTCATGCCCTCGCGAGACGCGGCCCGCGTCGGCGATGTGTTCGTCACGGTGACCGGCGACGCGCACGCGCTCGGCCGCGAGCACTTCGAGCTCATGAAGGACGGCGCGATCATGGCGAACTCCGGCCACTTCGACGTCGAGATCGACAAGGTCGCCCTGGGCGAGCTCGCGGTCGGCGGCGTCCGCCGCGTCCGCGAGTTCGTCGACGAGTACACGATGGCCGACGGCCGGCGCCTGCACCTGCTGGCCGAGGGGCGGCTGGTGAACCTCGGGGCGGCCGAGGGCCACCCGGCGGCCGTGATGGACATGTCGTTCGCGAACCAGGCCCTGTCGGCCGAGCACGTCGTGCGCCACGCGAAGGAGCTCTCTCCGCAGGTCTACGGCGTGCCGCGCGAGCTCGACGACGACATCGCCCGGCTGAAGCTCGATGCGATGGGCGTCGAGATCGACGCGCTCACCGACGAGCAGCGGCACTACCTCTCCTCGTGGGAGCAGGGAACCTAGTGCGCGGGCCGCAGGGGGCGCCGCAGGGGCGGGCGGCCGGGCGCGCGCCGGTCGAGCTGCGGACTCGGTTCGACCGGTTCCCGGCGACGATCAAGGGGGCCCTGGTGCTGCGAGGGGCCGACGGCGACCCGCACGGCGTCCGGCTGGCGTCGGCGGCCGTGGCCCGGATCCCCTCGGGGTCGGTCCGGCCGATCCGCCTCGGCGACATCCGGGTCGACGTCGCCCCGGCCCGGGACCTGTTCGTGCCGTTCGAGGCGTCCGTCGCGGACCTCGAACCGTCCTGGTACGTGGTGCGGACGGAGATCGAGGTCGACACGATGGGAACGTGGACGAGCGACAGCTCCGCGTTCGTGGTCGCCTGGCCGCGGGGCGCGATGCGGACGGGTGCGGTCGCGCTGGCCGGCCGGGTGACAGCGGGCGGAGCGGGGGAGGTGGCGCTCGACCGGCTCGAGCTCCGGGCCGACCGGGCGACGCTGACCTGGACCGGGTCGGGGGAGGTGCCCGGCGACCGGTCGCGCCCGCTGCTGCTCGTCGACGGCGTCGCCCACGAGGAGCTTCCGGAGGACCTCGGCGAGCGGCGCCCGGTGCGGGCCGAGCCCGGCGGGCGAGCGGTCTTCTACCCGGTTCCCCGGGATGCCGCACGCCTCACGGTCGCCCTCGCGGGGGCCGATGCGGACCCGGTCGAGGTCCCGCTTCCGTAGGAATCCCGCCAGGAGTCCGGCCACGAGTCCCGCCGCCGGCCGTGTCGGCGCCGAGGAGTAGGCTCGGGCGATGGGCCGGCTGTGGGACCCGCTCGTCGAACTGCTCTTCCCGCGGCGGTGCGTCGGGTGTGGCGCCCCTGGGTGGCCCTTCTGCGCGGGATGTCTGCCCCGGGTCGCACGGGCGGGCTCGCCGGGGTGCGCGCGCTGCGGCCGGCCGGTCGAATGGGACGTCGATCGCTGCTCGTCCTGCCCCCCGGCCCCCATCGCGTGGGCGAGGGCGGCCTACGTCTACGAGGGACCGGTCCGCGGCGCCATGATGCGGCTCAAGTTCGGCGGCCAGCGCTCGGTCGTCGACGCGCTCGCGCCGGCGACGGCCGCGGCGCTGGCGTCGGCGCCGTGGGCCGGAGAGCGCGTGCCGCCGGCCGCCCTCCACCCACGGTCGGGTCGCGCTCCCCCGCGCGTGGCCGGGGTCCCCGCCGATGCCGTCCTGACCTGGGTCCCGCTCGGATCCGACCGGCGCCGGAGGCGCGGCTACGACCAGGCGGAGGCGCTCGCCCACGCCCTCTCGCGTCTGAGCGGGATCCCGACCGTTCGGCTCCTGGTGCGAACGCGGGAGACGGCGCCCCAGGCGCGGCGGTCCGCGACGGACCGGCGCCGGGCGCTCGAGGGGGCGTTCGACGTGCGCCTGGGCTCTCGACGTGAGCTCCCGCGGCGCGTGGTGCTGGTGGACGACGTCCTGACGACGGGGGCGACCGCGGCCGCGTGCGCCCGCGCGCTGTGTGGGGCGGGTGTTCGTGAGGTCGGCCTGGTGACGGCGGCCAGGTCGCTTCCGGAGGGGGTCCTGGCCCGTTGCTATACTCCGCCTCGCGTCCCGGGCGGAGGACGAGGGGAGTGAGGAATCCTTGGACCTGGTGCTGAACGGTCGGGGCATCGAGATCACCGACCACGTCCGAAAGACGGTCGAGCACAAGCTGGCCAAGATCTCCCGGCGGCCCCGCCCGGAGGTGACCCGCCTCGAGGTGGAGATCGTCCAGGAGCACAACCCGCGCATCCAGGGAAGCCATCGGGTCCAGGTGGCCTGCGAGGCGGCGCGGGTCACGTTCCGGGCCGAGGGGTCTGGGCCAGACGTCGACTCGGCCCTCGACGAGGTGGTCGAGCGGATCGAGCGACAGATGGAGACCTGGCGCAGCAAGCGGGAGGACGCGAAGAGCGGCCGGCGGGCTCGGGTACAATCCGGCATGGCCGAGGAGACGGAGACGTCCGAGTAGGCATCTTCGCGCCTTCCAGACGATCGCGGGAGAGGCACAGCGTGGCCGAGGACCCCGGCAGCAACAGTCCCACCACGAGCCCCGGCGGCGGCCGGGACGGGCTCCGCGTGATGATCGTCGACGACCACGCCCTGTTCCGCCAGGGCCTGCGCACCGTCCTCGCCGAGGAGCCCGACGTCGAGGTCGTCGCCGAGGCCGGGGACGGGCAGGAGGCAGTTCGCCTCGCGCAGGACGTCGTCCCCGACGTCGTCCTCATGGACGTGCGGATGCCGGGCCGATCGGGGATCGAGGCCGCGGCGAGGATCCGCGACGCGCTCCCGACCTGCAAGATCCTGATGCTCACGATCTCCGACGACGAGGTCGACCTGTTCGACGCCATCAAGGCGGGTGCCTCCGGCTACCTGCTGAAGGAGATCCCGGTCGAGGAGGTCGCCGACGCCGTCCGGTCGGTGGCGGCCGGCCAGTCCCGCATCTCACCGTCGATGGCGACGAAGCTCCTCTCCGAGTTCGCATCGATGTCGGCCAAGGAAGAGCAGCAGGAGCGGCTGACGCCGGCGCCCCGGCTCACCGACCGGGAGATGCAGGTGCTGAAGCTGGTCGCCGAGGGGCTGTCCAACCGCGACATCGCCGAGCGCCTCTTCATCTCCGAGAACACCGTGAAGAACCACATCCGCAACATCCTCGAGAAGCTGCACCTGCACTCGAGGATGGAGGCCGTGGTCTACGCCGTCCGCGAGAAGCTGCTCGAGATCACCTGAGACGACGGGGCATCCTCGCGCGGGGGGCGGAGGGTGACGCCCGGGGGAACCGAGCCCTCTCCCTATAATCGGCTCAGGTATCCGCACCGCACGCAGGGACGATTCGTCATGCCGCTCGGCATCGAGAAGATCACATCGCTCGGGGAGGGCCGCCGGCTCCGGCGGCTCCAGGACGCCGTGGCCCAGGTCGGCGCGCTCGAGCCCGAGATCGGGGCGCTGACCGACACGGGGCTCCGCGAGCGCGTGGGGGCCCTGCGGGCGGAGATCGGCGGCGACCGCGACGCGCTCCCCGACGTCCTGCCGGAGGGCTTCGCGCTGGTGCGCGAGGCGGCCAAGCGTGCGCTCGGGCAGCGACCGTTCGACGTCCAGATCATGGGCGCGGCGGTCCTGCACCAGGGGGACATCGCCGAGATGCGGACCGGCGAGGGCAAGACGCTCGTCTCGACGATGCCGGCCGCCCTGAACGCGCTGACGGGGCTCGGCGTTCACATCGTCACGGTCAACGACTACCTCGCCAAGCGCGACTCGGAGTGGATGGGTCCCATCTACCGCATGCTCGGCCTCTCGGTGGGGCTGATCCAGGCGCCGATGGTCCCCGAGCAGCGCCGCCCGGCGTACGCGGCCGACATCACCTACGGCACCAACAGCGAGTTCGGGTTCGACTACCTGCGCGACAACATGGCGATGCGCGCCGAGGAGATGGTGCAGCGCGGCCACGCCTACGCCATCGTGGACGAGGTCGACTCGATCCTGATCGACGAGGCCCGCACGCCGCTGATCATCAGCGGCATGGTGGCCGACTCGGCCCACTGGTACCAGGTGTTCGCCCGCATCGCGCCGCGCCTGCGTCGCGACGAGGACTACGAGGTCGACGAGGCGAAGCACACGGTCGCCGTCCTCGAGTCCGGCATCGACAAGGTCGAACGCGAGCTCGGCATCGACAACCTGTACGACCACGTCAACACGCCGTTGGTCCACCACCTTCAGAACTCGCTGAAGGCGAAGGAGCTGTACAAGCGCGACGTCGAGTACGTCGTGCGGGGCGGCGAGGTGCTGATCGTCGACGAGTTCACCGGGCGGATCCTCGAGGGGCGCCGCTACTCCGAGGGCCTCCACCAGTCGATCGAGGCCAAGGAGGGCGTCCGGATCAAGGAGGAGAACCAGACGCTCGCGACGATCACCATCCAGAACTACTTCCGCATGTACGAGAAGCTCGCCGGCATGACCGGCACGGCGAGGACCCAGGCGCGCGAGTTCGAGGAGGTCTACAAGCTCTCCCCGGTGGAGATCCCGACCAACCGGCCGATGGTCCGCATGGACCAGGAGGACCTGGTCTACAAGAGCGAGCAGGCGAAGTGGGATGCGGTGATCGAGGACATCCTGGAGCGGCACGAGCAGGGCCAGCCCATCCTGGTCGGCACCGTCTCCGTCGAGAAGTCCGAGCTGCTCGCGCGGCTGCTCGAGAAGCGCGGCGTGCCCCATCACGTCCTGAACGCGAAGAACCACGAGCGCGAGGCGACGATCATCGCGCAGGCCGGCCGCGTCGGCGCGGTGACCGTCGCGACGAACATGGCTGGTCGCGGCGTCGACATCAAGCTCGGCGGCAACCCCGAGTACCTCGCACGCCAGGAGATGGCCGGCCGCGGCTTCGACAACGACCGCTACCTGCTGTTCGAGATGACCCCGGAGGAGCGGGAGGAGTACGAGGCCGTCTACGAGCCGATCTACGAG
>JAJYHN010000136.1 GCA_021784765.1 Actinomycetes bacterium | reverse complement strand
GGAAGTTCGGGGCCTTGCCCAGCCCGGGCAGACGCTGCATGTCGCCGCACAGGGCGACCACGAAGTCGGCGCCGGCCGAGGGCACCAGCCCCCGCACCGGCAGCCGGAAGCCCCGCGGCCGGTTCAGCACCGTCGGGTCGTGGGACAGCGACAGCTGGGTCTTCGCCATGCAGACCTGGGCCGTCCCGAACCCGAGGGCGTCCATGCGCGCGAGGTCCCTCTCGGCCTGCGGCAGGAAGTCGACGCCGTCGGCACCGTACAGGCGGGTCGCGATCGTCTCGATCTGCATGCGCAGCGGCGTCCGCTCGGGGGTCAGGTACGAGAACGAGCTCGGCCGCTCGCAGGCCTCGACCAGCGCGTGGGCGAGCTCGGTCGCACCCTCGCCCCCGCGCGAGAAGCCGTCGTTGCGCACGACGCGCTCGGCCCCGACCTCGACCGCCAGCTCGTCGACCAGCTCGAGCTCCCGGTCGGTGTCCGTCGGGAAGCGGTTGATCGCGACGACGCACGGCAGCCCGTAGGCCTTCACGATCTCGATGTGGGCGGCGAGGTTCTCCGACCCGCGCTTCAGCGCGTCGAGATCCTCGGTGCCGAGGTCCTCGAACCGCATGCCGCCGTGGGACTTCAGCGCCCGCACGGTCGTGACGAGCATCGCGGCGCTCGGTCGGATGTCGCCGACCCGGCAGACGATGTCGCAGAACTTCTGGAACCCGAGGTCCGATGCGAAGCCTGACTCGGTGATCACGTAGTCGGCAAGCTTCAGCGCCACCCGATCCTCGATGATCGAGTTGTTCGCGTGGGCGACGTTGCCGAACGGGCCGGCGTGGATCAGCACCGGCTGCCCCTCGAGCGTCTGCACGAGGTTCGGCCGGATCGCGTCCTTCATGATCACAGCCATCGCGCCGGCGACCTTCAGGTCCTCGGCGGTGACCGGGCGGCCGTCGCGGGACTCGGCCACCACGATGCGCCCGAGCCGCCGGCGCAGGTCGGCCACGTCCGAGGCCAGCGCGAACACGGCCATCACCTCGGATGCGGCGGTGATCACGAACTGATGCTCGCGCGGGTAGCCGTGGACGCGGCCGCCGAGGCCGACGACCGAGTAGCGGAGCTGGCGGTCGTTCACGTCGAGCGTTCGGGGCCAGGTGATCGTCTGGGGGTCGATGTCGAGCGGGTTTCCGTTGAAGATCGAGGCGTCGAGCGCGGCCGCCAGCAGGTTGTGGGCCGCGGTCACGGCATGGAAGTCCCCGTTGAAGTGGAGGTTGATGTCCTCCATCGGGACGACCTGCGCGTAGCCGCCGCCCGTGCCGCCGCCCTTGATGCCGAAGACCGGCCCCATCGAGGGCTCGCGCAGGCACAGCATGACGTTCTTGCCGATCCTGCCGAGGCCCTGCGTGAGCGAGATCGACGAGGTCGTCTTGCCCTCGCCGGCCTTCGTCGGCGTGATCGCCGTCGTGATGATCAGCTTGCCGTCGGGCCGGTCCGCGAGCCGCTCGAGCACCGCCGCGGCATCGACCTTCGCGCGGAAGCGCCCGTACGGCTCCAGCTCACCGTCGAGGATCCCGGCCGCGGCCGCCACGTCGGCGATCGGCCGGAGTACGGCCTCCTGTGCGATCTCCAATCCGCTCTTCATTCCCTCGAACCTCCCGCGCCCCGCGTCACGAACGGCGGCGCCTCTTGCTCCAATCGGACAGGATCTCCCGTGCGGCGTTCGCCCCGGGACCCCCGGTGACGCCGCCGCCCGGATGGGCGCCGGAGCCGCAGAGGTACAGGCCGGCGACCGGGCCCCGGTAGCGGGCCAGCCCGAGCAGCGGCCGCCAGGCGAAGAATTGGTCGAGCGCCGGCTCGCCGTGCAGGGCGTGGCCCTCCGTGAGCCCGTAGTCGCGCTCGAGGTCGAGGGGCGTCAGCACCTCCCGCTCGACGACCCGCGCCGAGAGCCCCGGCGCGACTCCCTCCAGCGCGGCCAGCGCGAGGTCCCCGAGCCGGTCCCGGTCGGCGTCCCAGTCGCCCTCACGGCGGTGGTAGGGAGCCCACTGGAACAGCACGCTCATCACGTGCGTCCCCTCGGGGGCCAGCGACGGGTCCACGAGGGTCGGGATCGTCGCCTCCAGGAACGGCCGCTCCGAGATCGCACCGTACTTCGAGGCATCGAACGCCCGCTCGAGGTAGTCGACCGACGGCGCGAGGACGATCCGGCCCTTCAGCCGCTCGCGAGCCCCCTCGCTCTCGACGGCGCCGGCGAAGGATGGCAGTCCGTCGAGCACGAGGTTCACCTTCGCGCTCACCCCCGGCATCCGGATGTTCCCGGCCCGCCACGCGAGCGTCGGACCGACCTCGACGGGGTCGAGCAGGCCGAGCAGCGTCCGCTTCGGGTCGGCGGTCGAGGCCACCACCGGCGCGCGGAGCTCCTCGCCGGAGCCGAGCGTCACCCCGGTCACGGCCCCGTCGCGGGACGCGATCGCGGCGACCTCGGCGCCCGTGCGGATCTCGGCCCCCGCGGCGCGGACGGCTGCGGCCAGCGCCTTGGCGAGCGCCCCCGGGCCGCCGCGCGCGTAGACGGTCTGCCCCGCCGCGCCGCCGTCGTTCCCGGCCGAGTCCATCAGCAGCGTGGCCGCCGTCCCCGCGGAGCGCGGGCCGAGCGCCGCGTGCTGCACGGCCCGCGCAGCGATCGCGCCCCTCAGCAGGTCCGAGGAGAACGCCTCCTCGAGGAGGTCGGCCACCGCCATCGGCAGGATCCGCAGCGCCTCACGCCGCGGCCCGCGTCCGAGGCCGCGGAACGCCCGGCCGAGCCCGAGCCCCGCGACGGCGTCGGACAGCGACGGGGCCCGCAGGTCGGGCGGCGTCGTCACCCCCACGTAGGCGAGGAAGCTCGCGATCGCGCGGACCCGGCGGTCGAAGGCCGGGTAGGCCTCGGCGTCGGCGGCCGAGCGGCTCCGGAGCTCCTCCGCCGTCCTGGCGGGGTCGTCCCACAGGGTCAGGCCGGGGCCCTCCGGGGACGGCGCGAAGACGCGTGCCGCCGGGCGGATCAGCGACAGCCCGTGCCGGCCGAGCCCGAGGTCCTCGATCACCGAGCGCCGGAGCCGCCCGACCGTGTGGGCGAGCGCCGGGACCCGCGCCGACCCGAGCGCCGTCGTCGCGAGGGCCCCGCCCGGTCGGGCCCGCCGCTCGAGCACCAGCGTGCGCAGCCCGCCCCCCGCGAGGTAGGCGGCCGTCACCAGCCCGTTGTGCCCGGCCCCGACGACGATCGCATCGTACGCACGCGCGCTCACCGCCCGGCCCCCCGCGTGGCCCGCAGCGCCTCCAGCGCCCCGATCCGCCCCGGGGCGCCCATGATGCCCCCGCCGGGGTGGACGGCCGACCCGCACATCCAAAGGCCCTCGATCGGCGTCCGGTAGCGCGCCCAGCCCGGGACCGGCCGGTTGAAGAACAGCTGCTCGAGGGACAGCTCTCCCTGGAAGATGTTCCCCTCGGTGAGCCCCGTGGCCTCCTCGATGTCGACCGGCGAGAGCACCTGCATCCCGACGATGAGGTCCCGGATCCTCGGAAAGCGCTCCTCCAGGGTGTCGAGCACGGTCTCGCCGAAGGCGGCTCGCGCTCCGTCGTCCCAGGCCGCCCCGTCCGCCAGTCGGTAGGGCGCGTACTGGACGAAGCAGCTCATCACGTGCTTGCCCGGCGGAGCCATCGAGGGGTCGACCAGCGTCGGGATGATGCAGTCGACGTAGGGGCGCCGCGAGAAGTGGCCGTACTTCGCGTCGTCGTACGCGCGCTCCATGTAGTCGACCGACGGGCTGAAGCTGATCGCGCCCCGCAGCCACTCGCCACGCCCGGGCTTGCAGGCGAGCTCCGGCAGGTCGTCCAGGGCGAGGTTCACCTTGCCCGACGAGCCCCGGTACTTGAACCGCTCCACCGCGCGGACGAATCCCTCGTCGAGGTGGGACCGATCGACCAGGCGCAGGAACGTCTGGTTGGCGTCGAGGCTCGACAGCACGACGTCGGCCCGGATCTCCTCGCCCGAGGCCAGGGTCACCCCCGTGGCCCGGCCCTCGCGGACCTCGATCCGGGCGACCGGCGCCTCCGTGCGGATCTCGGCGCCGAGGGCTCGCGCGGCGCGGCCGATGGCCTCCGAGATCCCACCGGTGCCGCCCTTCGGCACCCCCCAGGCGCGGAAGGCGCCGTCGATCTCGCCCATGTAGTGGTGCAGCAGCACGTACGCGGTGCCCGGCGACTGCACCCCCTGGAAGGTCCCGATGATGCCCGAGGCCGACATCGTCGCGACGAGCGGCTCGGTCTCGAACCACTGCCGGAGGAAGTCGGTCGCGCTCATCGTCATCAGGCCGACGAGCGCCGCCTGGTGGCGCTCGGGCAGGTCGCGGAACGCGCGGGCCATGCGAAGGGCCCCCAACCACTCGCGGGGGTCGACGCGCCCGGGATCGGGCGGGACCATCGACAGCACGGGCTTGACGAACCGCGCGAGGTCGGCCATGAGCTGGCCGTACTCCTCGTAGGCCTCGGCGTCGGCCCTCGACCACCGGCGGAGCTCGCGGATCGTCTCCGCGTGGTCGTCGACCCGCCAGAGGGCATCGTCGTCCAGGGGCGTGATCGTGCCGTCCAGGGGCAGGATCCGCAGGCCATGGCGCGCCAGCTCGAGCTCGCGGATGACCTCCGGGCGCAGCAGCGAGACCACGTAGGAGAAGACGCTGAAGCGGAACCCGGGGACGACCTCCTCGGTGACGGCGGCGCCGCCCAGCACGTGGCGCCGCTCGAGCACCACGACGCTGCGGCCGGCCTTCGCGAGGTAGGCGGCGGCCACGAGGCCGTTGTGGCCTCCGCCGATCACGACCGCGTCGTACCGCCGGGCCAATGGCACCCCCTCGTCGTTCGACCCGGGGCCGGACATGCTGGCCGGCCCCGGCCCGTCGCGGATGACCGCGGCGGGCTCCGGGCGGACACGAACCGCCGATGGGCAGCCCAGACGATCGGTCACACAACGGAGGGCGGGCTCCACCGGCGGACCGTGACCTCCGATACTCTACGGCACACAGCGAGCGAGGAGGACCGCGCCGTGACCGCCGGAACCGCCTTCCATCCGCGCACCGCGCCGCTCAACCGGAAGATGGCCTGGCGCGAGTGGTCGGGGTTCTTCGCCGCGAGCGCGTACGCCGACCACCTGGACATCGAGTACAACGCGATCCGCGAGGCCGCCGCGCTGATCGATGTCTCGCCCCTCCGCAAGTACCGCGTCTCGGGGCCGGACGCCATCCGCCTGGTCGACCGCGTGATCACCCGCGACGCCACGAAGCTCCCCGTCGGACGGGTGCTCTACGCACCCTGGTGCGACGAGGACGGCAGGGTCCTCGACGACGGCACCGTGGCCCGCCTGGACGAGACGACGTTCCGCTGGACGGCCGCCGACCCGACCCTCCGCTGGCTCCTGCTGAACGCGCGCGGGCTCGACGTCCGTGTCGAGGACGTGACCGAGACCGTCGCCGCCCTGGCCCTGCAGGGCCCGAACGCCCGGGCCGTGCTGGAGGCGGCCAGCGGGGCCTCGTTCGCCGACGTGCCGTACTTCGGCCGTCGTGAGGCCTCGGTCGGAGGCGTCCCGGTCGACGTGACCCGGACCGGCTACACCGGCGACCTCGGCTACGAGCTGTGGGTCGATGCGGCCGACGCCCTGGGGCTCTGGGACGCGCTCGCCCTGGCCGGCCGCCCATTCGGGCTCCGCCCGGCCGGGATGCTCGCCCTGGACGTCGTCCGCATCGAGGCCGGACTGATCATGGCCGAGGTCGACTACACGAGCGCCCGGCACGCCCGGATCCCCGAGCAGGCCGCCTCGCCGTTCGAGCTCGGGCTCGGACGTCTGGTCGACCTCCGCAAGGGCCCGTTCGTCGGTCGCCGCGCCCTCGAGCGCGAGCTCGCGGCCGGAGGGCCGCCGCGGCGGCTCGCCGGGCTGGAGGTCTCGTGGGAGGGCATCGAGGGAATGCACGGCGAGCTCGGGCTGGCCCCCGCCGTGCCGGCGGCGGCCTCGCGCGAGCACGTGCCCGTCTTCGCGGGGAACCGCCGGGTCGGCCGGGTCACCAGCCGGACGTGGAGCCCGACCCTGAAGAAGACGATCGCGCTGGCGTCGGTGCCGGCCGCCTTGGCATCGCCCGGCACCGCCCTCGAGGTCGAGTGGACCGTCGAGGCCCGCCGGGGGAAGGTGGCGGCGACCGTCGTGCCGCTGCCGTTCCTGGACCTGCCGCGCAAGCGCGCAACCGGGTAGGCGCACCCCGGGCGGACGCGCTCAGACGCTAGAGCTTGTAGCCGAACCGGCGCAGCAGCGCCTTGCGCTCGGCGATGTCGTCCTCGGCCTCCACGCCGAGGGGGCTGCCGCCGTCGATCACGCCGAGGATCCCGCGCCCCTGCTCGGTCTCGCCGATCACGACCTCGACGGCGTTGGCGGTGGCGCAGTAGATCCCGCAGACCTCCGGCACCGCCCTCACGGCGGGGAGGACGTTGACCGGGAAGGCGTCGCGCAGGAACACGATGAACGAGTGCCCGGCGCCGATCGCCCGCGCGCTGTCGACGGCGAGGCGCACCAGCTCGTCGTCGGTGCCCGACCAGCGGACCAGGCGCGGGCCGGACGACTCGCAGAAGGCGATCCCGAACCGCAGCCCCGGCACCGAGCCGGCGAGCGCCTCGTGCAGATCCTCCACGGTCTTGATGAAGTGCGACTGGCCGAGGATGAGGTTCAGGTCCTCGGGCTTCTCGACGCGGACCGTGTGGATGTCCATGCGCACCTCCGGGCGGCCGCCGGCGTGGGCCGGGCGGCCCCGCGGACAGGGGAAGGGATCGGAAGCCAGTGACCAGGCGCCCGACGGGTCGATCCCTGAGGATCTCCGGTCTCCCGCGACCGTCCGGGCGTGGGTGCCGCCTTCCGATCCCTCCATGCGAACTGTAGCGCGAACCCGGCGCGGGCGCACTCCCTGGGGTCCCCTCAATTGGGGGACCGGCGGCACGTGCGGCGGCGCCGGGCGCGCGCCGCCTAGACGACGCCCTGGTCGAGCATCGCGTCGGCGACCTTGCGAAACGCCGCGATGTTCGCGCCGTTCACGTAGTTGCCGGGCGTGCCGTACTCCTCGGCCGTCTCGCGCACCTGCTGGTGGATCGACCGCATGATGTTCTTCAGGCGGGCGTCCACCTCCTCGCGCTCCCACGAGATCCGCAGCGCGTCCTGGGACATCTCCAGGCCCGAGACGGCGACTCCGCCGGCGTTCGCGGCCTTGCCCGGCCCATACAGGATGCCGGCCGAGAGGAACCGCTCGACCCCCTCGGGCACCGTCGGCATGTTCGCGCCCTCGCAGACGACCTTGACGCCGTTGTTCACGAGGTTCGCCGCGTCCTTCGCGCCGATCTCGTTCTGGGTCGCGCTCGGGAACGCGCAGTCGGCCGGGAGCGCCCACAGCGGGTTGTGGTCGGCCTTCGGGTCGGCCGGCGTGAACGTGGCGCCGGGAAAGCGCTCGACGTACTCGCGGATGCGGCCCCGCCGTTCGTTCTTCAGCTCCATGACCCAGGCGAGCTTCTCGTTGTTGACGCCCTCGGGGTCGTGGACGAACCCGTCGGAGTCCGACAGCGTCACCGGCTTCGCGCCCATGTCCAGGAGCTTCTCGACCGTGTACTGGGCCACGTTCCCGCTGCCCGACACGAGGCAGACCTTGCCCTCCAGGCTGTCGTCTCGCGTGGAGAGCATCTCGTGGGCGAAGTAGACGGCGCCGTACCCCGTGGCCTCGGGCCGGATGAGCGAGCCGCCCCACTCGAGGCCCTTGCCGGTGAGGACGCCGGAGAACTCGTTCTTGATCCGCTTGTACTGCCCGAACAGGTAGCCGATCTCGCGGCCGCCCACGCCGATGTCGCCGGCCGGGACGTCGGTGTTCGGGCCGATGTGCCGCTGCAGCTCGGTCATGAACGACTGGCAGAACCGCATGACCTCCGCATCGCTCTTGCCCTTGGGGTCGAAGTCCGACCCGCCCTTGCCCCCGCCCATCGGCAGGGTGGTGAGGGCGTTCTTGAAGACCTGCTCGAAGGCGAGGAACTTGAGGATCCCGAGGTAGACGCTCGGATGGAAGCGCAGCCCGCCCTTGTAGGGACCGATCGCGCTGCTCATCTCGATGCGGTAGCCGCGGTTCACCTGGATCTCACCCTGGTCGTCGACCCACGAAACGCGGAACATGATCACGCGCTCGGGCTCGGCGATGCGCTCGAGGATCTTCGCCGCCCGGTACTTCGGATCGCGCTCGAACACGAGCTCGAGCGACTCGGCGACCTCGCGGACCGCTTGGTGGAACTCGGGCTCGCCCGGGTTCTTGGCGACGAGATCGCTCATCAACGCGTCGACGTAGCTGCCCATTCCTGGTTCGTCCTCCTCGGCTGTCCGACCGCTCCAGCCTACGGCCCTCGGTCCCGGGGATCAGAGTACGCCTGACCCCCCTTCCTCCGGGCCAGGTGGCCCGCCCGTCGCGAGTGCGGACGAACCGGCCTCTACCGGCGCGGGACGCCGGGGCGCGCCTGCGCGGCGCCGCCGGCCACGGCCGGCAGGATCGCGACCGTGTCATCGTCCTCGACGGCGGTCTCGAGCGCCCCGAGGTAGCGGACGTCCTCGCCGTTCACGTAGACGTTGACGAAGCGGTGGAGGGTCCCGTCCTGGGTCACGATGCGTTCGGTCAGGCCCGGGTAGCGTCGCTCGAGGTCGGTGAGGAGGTCGCGGACAGTCCCCCCGTCGCCCTCCACCATCGCCAGGCCACCGGCCGCGGCGCGCATCATCGTCGGGATCTTCACCTTCACTGCCATCCGATCATGCCTCCAACGCTCGCTCAGACGATCTCCCCCAGGCGCGGGGGCAGGCCGCAGAAGGCCTCGTAGTCGATCAGCTCGGTCACGGTCGGGCTCTTGCCGCACACGGGGCACTCGGGGTCCCAGCGGAGCTTCACCGTCGTGAACTCCATCTCCAGCGCATCGAACAGCAGCAGCCGTCCGACGAGCGGCGTCCCGATCCCGGTGATCAGCTTGATCGCCTCGACGGCCTGGATCGATCCGACGATGCCGGGCAGCACCCCGAACACGCCGGCCTCGCTGCACGAGGGCACCGCGCCGGGGGGGGGAGGCTGCGGGAACAGGCACCGGTAGCAGGGCGTCTCCTGGCCGGGCAGGAACACCGTCGCCTGCCCCTCGAACTGGAAGATCGAGCCGTACACGAGCGGCTTCCCGAGCATCTGCGCCGCGTCGTTCACGAGGTAGCGCACGGGGAAGTTGTCCGACCCGTCGACGACGATGTCGTAGCCGGAGAGGATCTCCATGGCGTTGGCCGACGTCAGCATCGTGTCGTGGGTGATCACGTCCACACCGGGATTGATCGCGCGCAGGCGCTCCATGCCGGACTCCACCTTCGGGCGGCCCACGTCGTCGGTATCGTGCAGCAGCTGGCGCTGCAGGTTCGTCAGGTCGACGCGGTCGAAGTCGAGCAGCCCGATCGTGCCGACGCCGGCCGCCGCGAGGTACATCGCGATCGGCGAGCCGAGCCCGCCGGCGCCGACGCACAGGACCTTGGCGTCGAGCAGCTTGCGCTGCCCCGCGCCGCCGACGTGCGGCAGGATGATGTGCCGCGAGTAGCGCAGGACCTGTTCCTCGCTGAAGCCGAATCCGCTCATCCCGCTCTCACTTCCTGCTCGTCGATCACGCCGTCCCGGATCGTGAACGCCCGCACGACCGGCACGTCGTGGTCCTCCAGCGACACCAGCACGTAGTGCGCCTCCGGGTAGAAGGCGAGCGAACGATCGGTCTCGGAGGGATAGGCCTCGGAGTGCGTGTGCGAGTGGTAGATCGCAACGAGCTCGAGCCCCTCCTCGTCGATGCGGGTGAACACGTCGAGCTGCTCGCGAGGGTCGAGGCGGTAGGAGGCGGGGCTGGCGTCGGCGTTGCGCATCGCAAAGAACCGGTCGGCGCGGGCGTCGGTCCGCCCGTCCTCGACCACCACGCGGCCGGCCAGCAACCCGCAGGCCTCGTTGGGGTACTCGCGCTGGGCCTCTGCCAGCATCTGCTCGCGAACCTCGTTCGGGATCTCGATCATCTCGTCCTCACCGGCCACCGTCGGGATTCGGCGGTGTTGCAGGTGCAATTTCCAGTGTATCGGTTGCATTCCGCAACCGGAAGCGCGCCGTCCCTCCCGGCGCGGCGGACCGCGGGCGCCGGAACGGGATGCCGGGGACGCGCCTCAGGCGACCGGCCGGCCCTCGACGCGGATGCGTCCGGGCTCGCCAGCGACCACAACGCCGACCCTGGCCGGCGGTATTCCCCGCCTGGCCAGGGCCTCCTCGAGCGCGACGGCCCGGACCTCCGGCACCGCGATCAGCAGCCCTCCGGACGTCTGCGCGTCGGCGAGCAGCTCCTGCTCGGGGCGCGTGCAGGCGCCCCAGTCGGTCGAGGGGGCCACGAAGGCGTGGTTCGCGCGGGTCCCGGTGGGCGCCGCGCCCCGCTCGGCCAGATTCCGGGCCCCCGGCAGCAGCGGCACGGCGGCGGCGTCGAGACGGGCGGCGGCCCCCGACGCGCGCAGCGCGAGATGCAGGTGTCCGACGAGCCCGAACCCCGTGACGTCGGTCGCGGCCGAGGGGCCGACGGAGACCATCGCCGCGGCCGCCGCGGCGTTCAGCGTGATCATCGCCGCCACGGCGGCCTCGACGGAGACCGGATCGGCCGTTCCTGCCTTGATCGCGGTGGCGATGAGGCCGGTCCCGATCGGCTTGGTCAGGTACAGGGCGTCGCCCGGGCGCATGGTGGAGTTGCGCACGATCCGGTCGCGCTCGACGAACCCCGTGACGGCCATCCCGTACTTCGGCACGGGGTCCCGGATCGAGTGGCCGCCGACCACCGCGACGCCGGCCTCGGCGGCGACGGCCGCGCCCCCCTCGAGGACGCGGGCCAGCAGGTCGAGCGGGAGCTCCTCGTTCGGCCAGGCCGCGAGGTTCATCGCGTATGCGGGCCGCCCGCCCATCGCGTAGACGTCCGAGAAGGCGTTCGCCGCCGCGATCCGGCCCCAGTCGAACGGGTCGTCCACGATCGGCGTGAAGAAGTCGACGCTCTGCACCAGCGCCGGGCCGCCGCCGGGTAGGGCGATCACGGCCGCGTCGTCGCCGGTGTCCGGCGCGACCAGGACCTCGGGCGGGTATGTGGTTGGGGCAAGGAGGCCCAGGACCTGGGCCAGGTCGCTCGCGGGGAGCTTGCAGGCTCAACCGGACCCGTGGCTGTACCGGGTGAGCCGCACCTCCTCCCGCATCGTCTCGTCCATGCCCCCATTGTCCGCGACCCGCCGCCCTGGCACCCGCCGGACGCGCCGGGATCCGAGGCGGGGACCCTTCAGGCCCGCCCCTCCGGCGCGGGCGGCGGTCCCGGCGACGCGGCGGCCCCGGCGTCCGCCTCCCGGGCCGCCAGGACGCGGCCGCGGATCGTGAGGTCGAACCCTGCGACGGTCCCGACCCAGCCGAGCGCGAGGCCATAGCCGCCGATCACGTCGGTCATCCAGTGAGCCCCGAGGTAGACGCGGGAGAACCCGACGACCAGCACGACCAGGGTCGCGGCGCCCCAGAATGCGGCCAGCGGGCGTCCGCGGCGGCCGATCGACAGCAGGAACGCGAGCATCCCCCAGACCGCCAGTGCCTGCGCGGCGTGCGCCGAGGGGAACGCGAACCCCGTGAAGGTGCCGATCGAGAGGTGCGCCGGCGGGCGGGGCCGTTCGATGGCCACCTTCGCGACCTCGACCGAGATCGCCGCGCCGGCGAGCACGACCCCGAGCATCACGAGCGGGCGCCACTCGCGCCACCGGACCAGCGCCCCGAGGCCGAGCAGCGCGGCCACCGGCACCAGCACGACGTTGGACCCGAGCCAGGTGAGGGTCCGCAGGACGCCGGTCAGCCAGGCCGTTCGGTGCGCGACCACCCAGGCCTCGACCGTTGGGTCGTGCAGGGCGAACTCCCGGTGCGCCAGCACGTCCCGCGCCATCGCGCCGAACAGCCAGAAGCCGTACACGGCGACCGCCACCCAGAAGGTCAGCGCGAACCCGCTCGGCGAGCCGACGGCGAGCCGGCGCCGGAGCCAGGCAACCGCGCCCGGGAAGCGCCGGCGCAGGAACGCGAGCGGAGGGATCGCGGCCAGGCGGTCCCCCATGGCGCGGACCCGCTCCGAGCGTCGCCGCAACATGGCAACGACGCGCTCCACGACGAGGGCCACCACCACGAGGCCGAGCACCACCAGGCCGAGGCGGCTGGCGAAGGCCTCCGCCCGCCGGAAGCTGACCCCCGCGACGTAGCCGAGCAGGACGAACCCGGTCCCCCACACCGCGGCCCCGGCGACGTTGTAGACGAGGAACGTCCGGTAGGGGATCCGCGCCATCCCCGCGAGGCCCGGGATGAGGGCACGCAGGGCCGCGATGAAGCGCCCGAAGAACACCCCCGCGCCCCCGCGGCGCCGGAGATAGGTCTGCGCACGGTCGATGTGGTCGCGCTTGACGACGCGCCCGACGGTCTTCGCGAGGATGGCGTCGCCGTAGCGGGCACCGACGGCATAGCCGACGCTGTCACCGATCGCCGCCCCGAGCACCGCCACCACGATCGCCGCCCAGAGCGGGATGCGCCCCTCGAACGCCAGCACCCCCCCGAGGATCACGGCCGTCTCGCCGGGGAAGACCACCCCGATGAAGACGGATGCCTCGAGGGCCGGCGCGAGGAACACGATCCCCAGGGCCACCCAGCCGTGGAGCGAGAGGATGCGCTCGGCGATGCTCGCGAACATCAAGACCCCCAGTATCGTCTCGGCCGTCCGGGGCGACCGGCCCCGTCCGTCTTCGCTGGTCAGAGGTGGTCCGCCGTCCGGCGACTCCGGTCCGTCCGGGCCGACGGCTGGCGTTGGGTAGACGGTTGGGTAGAACGCTCAGGCCCAGCCGGCCGGCAGCGGGACCAACCGGGCCTCGCCCTCCGGATCGGCGAGCACGGCCAGCGCGAGCGCGGTCGCGAGGTCGTCATGTGCGTCGCGACGGAAGG
>JAJYHN010000047.1:2228-2717 GCA_021784765.1 Actinomycetes bacterium | reverse complement strand
GGTCCGCAGGAAGCCGAGCAGCTCGGCGCCCGAGCGCGAGTCGAGGTTGCCGGTCGGCTCGTCGGCGAACACGATCTCGGGACGGCTCGCCAGCGCGCGCGCCGCGGCGACCCGCTGCTGCTGGCCCCCGGACAGCTCGGCCGGGCGGTGGTCGAGGCGCGACCGCAGGCCGATGGTGTCCACGACGGTGTCGAGCCAGGCCGGGTCGGGGCGCCGCCCCGCGATGTCCATCGGGAGCGTGATGTTCTGGATCGCGCTCAGGGTGGGGATCAGGTTGTAGGCCTGGAAGACGAAGCCGACCTTCTCTCGCCGCAGCAGGGTGAGGCGCCGTTCGGACAGCGTCGTGAGGTCGATGTCGCCGATGAACACCCGGCCCTCGGTCGGCGCGTCGAGTCCCGCCAGGCAGTGCAGCAACGTGGACTTGCCCGAGCCGGAGGGGCCCATGATCGCGGTGAACTCCTCGGCGGCGAGCGCGACGGAGACGCCGTC
>JAJYHN010000047.1:1633-2218 GCA_021784765.1 Actinomycetes bacterium | reverse complement strand
GCCGCGACCGTAGACCTTCACGAGCCCCTCCGCGCGGGTCGCGACGCGGGCCGCGTCGGGCTTGCGCCCCGGCCCGCCCGCCGACCCGGTGCCCTGCCCGCCCGTCAGGGGGTTCGTGGACACGGCTGCCTCCTCGCACACGTCCTGGGCCCTGCGGTGGCCGGCCCCGCCCGCTACCGTATCGGTTCCCATCCGCGGAGAGGAGCGTTCGATGCGGGATCTGGGGGACTTCCGGCCCGAGGACGTGGAGCGGGCCCGCCGCTACCACCGGCCGCTGCACCGTGCGGCGGCGCTCGGGCTCGCGCTCGGCCTGGCGGTTCCGGTCGCGCTGGCCTTCACGCCGCTCGGGGCCTGGCTGTTCCGTCCGGTCGCCGGCCTGCCATGGCCCGCGGGGGCGGCGGGCTACGCGGCGCTGGTGGCCCTCGCCTCCGACCTGGTGGGGCTCCCGCTCGCGTTCTGGCGCGGCCACCTCCACGAGCGCGCCTGGGGCTTCTCGACGCAGACGGTCCGAGGATGGGCGGCCGACCGTGCGAAGGTCGCGGCGATCGGCCTGCTCCTCGTGGCGGCTGCGTGGACGGGGCTCGT
>JAJYHN010000047.1:0-1623 GCA_021784765.1 Actinomycetes bacterium | reverse complement strand
GCCCTCGGCCTGGCCGCTCGTCGCGGCGCCGGCGGCTGCCTCGCTGGCCGTGCTGGCGTCCTTCGTGGCCCCGGTCGTGCTGGAGCCGGTCTTCAACCGGTTCGCGCCGCTCGCCGACCAGGCGCTGGCGGCCGATCTCCGCGCGCTGGCCGACCGGGCCGGGGTGCCGGTGCGCGAGGTCCTCGTGGCCGACGCCACCCGCCGGACGCGAAAGTCGAACGCCTACGTGTCGGGGCTCGGGGCGACGCGGCGCGTGGTCCTGTTCGACACGCTGCTCGGGCAGGCCGAGCCGCGGGAGATCCGGGTGGTGGTCGCCCACGAGCTCGCGCACCGCCGGGACCGGCACATCGCGCGGTCGACGGCGCTCGCCGCGGTCGGGGCCGCGGCGCTGGTCGTCGTGCTGTGGGCGGCCGTCCGGTGGCCGGCGCTCGCTGCGGCGACCGGGGCCGGTGGGGCCGGAGATCCGCGGTCGCTGCCCCTGGCGCTGGTGGTCGCGAGCGCGCTCGAGCTCGCGTCGGCCCCCCTCGGCGCGGCGCTGTCCCGGCGGTGGGAGACCGCAGCCGACCGCGCCGGTCTGGAGCTGACCGGTGACCTCGAGGGATTCGTCGCGGCGTTCCGCCGCCTGGCGACGGCGAACCTGATCGACCTGGAGCCGCCCCGGTGGCTGCGCGCGCTGTTCCTCACGCACCCGACCCCGCCGGAGCGCATCGCGAACGCGCGGCGGTGGGCCGCGGCCGCAGGGGCCGCGGGCCCCGCGGGCGGCGCCGGGATCAGCCCCGCGCCCGGCCCTCCCACCAGAGCGTGACGAGGTCCCGGGGAGGGAAGCCGAAGCGACCGTCCCGCTCGACCACCCGGTCCGCGATCGCCTCGGCGACCTCCGGATCGCGGTCGGGGGTGAGGCACAGGCGCCGCCGCGCGAAGGCGACGACGTCCTCGCGCCGAGAGAAGCCGCCCCGCCATTCGGCGCTCGTCCAGTCCTCGCGCTCCGGGTCGATGCCGGCCTCGCGCA
Source organism: Actinomycetes bacterium (assembly GCA_021784765.1). Taxonomy (GTDB): domain Bacteria; phylum Actinomycetota; class UBA4738; order UBA4738; family UBA4738; genus JAJYHN01. Next base: position 614 of record JAJYHN010000047.1, on the reverse strand, counting down.
GCACGGCGACGGCATCGTCGGCCGTCGGCCGCTCGGGTCGCCGCAGCCCGTGGAACCGAAGCCAGAGGTCGTTCAGATCGCTGACGGGGTGACGCGGAGGGAGCTCCAGCACCACACGGCGCCGCGCGCGCCCCGAGAGCGCCAGGGCGAACGCACCGAGGTCGGGGGCGTTGTAGACGACGTGGTGCGAGGCGACGACGTCGACGACCGGGACCTCCGCGGCGACGTCGGGCCAGGTCCCGAGGATGGTTTCGACGACGGTGCCGGACGTGGCCGCGGCGCCGACCCGCTCGCGGAATGCGGCCAGCATCTCCTCCGAGACGTCGGTGCCGACGAGGCGCCCCGCGCGGCCGGCGAGCGGCACCGAGGCCGCCCCGCCCCCGCATCCGACGTCGAGCACCGAGCCGCCGCCCGGCAATGCGTCCAGCGCGCGCAGGTTCGAGGGGCTCGGGACCCGGGGCGCCACCGCCCGGCCGGCGAACAGCTCGACCGGTAGGCACCAGGGGGACTCGGGCGCCCGCTCGAGGATCTCCGGGGGGATCGCCCACGAGGCGAGGTCCTCGTGCCAGCGCTCGGCGGCCGTGGTCATGGCGACCATCCTCCCACGCGCCGGC
>JAJYHN010000208.1 GCA_021784765.1 Actinomycetes bacterium | reverse complement strand
ATCTCCACGGCGACCGGCGCTGCCGCAGCGAGCCGTGGGTCGGATGGCGGCGCGGCCGCCGAGCCCGCGGCGAGCGCAGCCCTCGCGGAGGCGCGTGCGCGCGTCGATCGGCTCACCCGCGAGGGGATGACGAGGTCCTCGGCCGCGCGGCAGGTGGCGCGGGAGACGGGCCTGCCGCGGCGCACGCTCTTCCGGCCCGGAGCGGATGCCTCGCCCGGCATCGGCGCGGGCCGGCATCCCGACGCATCCGACTGAGCTCGTCCGGACCCGACCCGCGATCCCGTCGCCGGGTCGCCATCCAGCGCAGGGGCACCCCGGCTCCGAGGGCGCCGACCGCCGCCGGCTCCGGGACATCGCGCCGCAGACGCGGCGGGAAGCGGCCGTGAAGGCGCGGTCGATCCCGGGTAGGGCGCGCGCAAAGTCCCGTTCCCTACGATCCGCGCGTCGGTCGTCGCCCCCGCCGGGCCAGGGCCAGCACCCTCGGCCCGGGCGCGGGACCCCGACCGCCCGTGTCGGAGGCGGCCGCGATCCCCGGCTGCCGCCGACAGCCGCGGATACCCGCCGGCACCCGCCGCCCGCCGCAGACGCGTGGCGCGCCCCGCGCGCCCAGGAGGTATGGATGAACCGGGTGATGCTCACCGGGCGGCTGACGAGGGATCCGGAGCTCCGGTCGCTCGCGAACGGGAAGTCGGTCACGCAGTTCTCGATCGCGACCCACGACTACCGGGGTGGCGCCGAGAAGGCCGAGTACCACAACGTGGTCACGTGGGACCGGCTGGCGGAGATCTGCTCCCAGTACCTCGGCAAGGGCCAGCTGGTGGCCGTCGAGGGCCGCATCCAGACGCGCCAGTGGGAGGACGACAAGAAGGTTCGCCACTGGAAGACCGAGATCGTGGCCGGCTCGGTCGAGATGCTGTCCGGCCGCCGCAAGAAGGATTACGCCGCCGAATCGGCGGCCGATGCGCTCGAGGCCCAGGCGGAGGCTCTCGGGGTCGCGCCCGACGCCGACGACGAGGGCGCCGAGCAGGAGGCAGTCGCCATCGCCTGACGAGACGGCCGCGAGCGCGGTCACCCGAACCGCACGTCCCATCGGTCCGGCGGGCGCGGTACCCCTCCCCGCGCCCGCCGTTCCGCGCGACCATCCCTCCGTCACCTTCCGCGCGGGATCGCCGCGCGGCCGGAGTGTGGCCGGCGCCGCCGGCGGAGGACGCCCGTCGCCGCCGGGACCCCGCCGGACTTACGATGGGCACGATGCGCACGAACCGGCTGGCGGGCGAGACGAGCCCGTACCTGCTCCAGCACGCGCACAACCCGGTCGACTGGTATCCGTGGGGGGCCGAGGCGCTCGAGCGCGCGCGGGCCACGGATCGCCCGATCTTCCTCTCGGTCGGGTACGCGGCATGCCACTGGTGCCACGTGATGGAGCGGGAGTCGTTCGAGGACCGGGCGACGGCCGAGCTCCTCAACGGGGGCTTCGTCCCCGTCAAGGTCGACCGCGAGGAGCGGCCCGACGTCGACGCCATCTACATGGCCGCCGTGCAGGCGATGACCGGCCAGGGCGGGTGGCCGATGAGCGTGTTCCTCACGCCGGAGGGACGCCCGTTCTACGGCGGCACGTACTTTCCCGCGCGTCGAGGCCTCGCGATCCCGTCGTTCACCGACGTCCTGAGGGCCGTTGCCGACGCCTGGCGCGAGCGCCGGGACGAGCTGGAGGCGATGGCGGCCAGGCTGGCCGACGCGCTCGCGCGGGCGGGAGAGGACGAAGCGCCGCGGATCGCCGCGGTCGTCGCGCCCGAGGCCTCCACGGCGCCCGAGACCTCCGTCGCGTCCGCCCTCGATCCCGGGATCGCCGGTCGGGCGGAGGGCGCCCTCGTGGCGTCGGCGGACGCCGTGAACGGGGGCTGGGGCACGGCGCCGAAATTCCCGCAGCCGTCGATCGTCGAGTTCCTCCTCGCGCGCGCCGCTGCCGGGGAGGACGGGCGCGCCCTCGCCGTCGCGAACCGTGCGCTGCGGGCGATGGCTGCCGGCGGCATCCACGATCACGTCGGGGGTGGCTTCCACCGCTACAGCACCGACGCGCGCTGGCACGTGCCGCATTTCGAGAAGATGCTCTACGACAACGCACAGCTGGCGCGGGCCTTCCTGCACGCGTACGAGGTCACGGGCGACGCGCTGCACGCGCGGGTGGCGGCCCGGACGGCCGCGTACCTCCGCCGCGAGATGGGCACGCCCGAGGGGCTCTTCGCCGCGAGCGAGGACGCCGACACGGGCGGCGTCGAGGGTGCGACGTACACGTGGACGCCGGACGAGGTGGACGCCGTCCTCGGCCCCGACGCGGCCCTGTTCCGCGATGCGTTCGGCGTCACGATGCACGGCGACGTCGACGGGCGCAGCGTGCTCGGCCGCGTGGCCGACGACGAGGCGCTCGCCGCCCGGCACGGGATCGGCGTAGATGAGGTCGCGCGGCGTCTCGACGACGCCCTCGACCGCCTGCACGAGGCGCGCGGGCGCCGCGCGCAGCCCGCGCGCGACGACAAGGCGCTCGCGGGCTGGAACGGGCTCGCGATCGCGGCGCTCGCGGACGTGGGCCGGGTCCTGGGGAGCGATGCCGACCTCGCGGCGGCCGGCCGCGCGGCCGAGGCGGCGCTGGCGCTCCTTCGCTGCGCCGACGGGCGCCTTGCGAGGGCCTGGCGCGCCGGCCGGACCAGTGGCCCGGGGATGCTCGAG
>JAJYHN010000096.1 GCA_021784765.1 Actinomycetes bacterium | reverse complement strand
CGGGTACGTGGTCGGGGTGGTCACGCACTACTTCAGCGGCACGATCGGCGTTCCGGCCGCGCTCGCGATCACGGGTCTCTTGATCCTCGTTCTCGGGGCGCTGACCGCCCGCCTCTTCCGGTTCACCGCGAGAGGTCCCCGGCAGGGAGACGAGGGCACCCAGGGTGCCCGGCCAGCCGGCGGACGGAAGGCCGCATAGCTGAGCCGCTCGAAAGAACCGGCGGGGTGAGGACGACCAGCGACCGTCTGCGGCGACCAGCGAGCTCCTGGCCGGGGCAGGCGTGTCAGAGGCCGGCGTCAGACTGTGGCCATGTTCCTCGCGCTGACGCTCGCCTTCGCCGTGTCGATTCCCCTGCTCCTCGCCGCCCTCGACCACTTCGAACGGTGGAGCGAGCGATAGCCCGTCGCCGGCCCCGGCGGTTCACGCGCCGCTGTTCGGCCTCCCGGCGGACGTGGTGCCCGCGCGCGGCGCCTCAGCTGGGACCGCCTGACCGACGTGCCGCCGCGCGCGGGCCGCGGCCGCCCAGCCGACCGCCGCCACCCCCACGATCACCCCCACCCCGGCGGCGCCACCGAGTCCAACCCCGAACAGCGCGACCGGTGTCCCGGCAAGGATCAGAGCCCCCACCCCGGCGGCCGGCGCCAGCGCAGCGACCTCCTCGGGCGCCGCCCCCGGCCCGGCCGCCAGCGCCGCCCACCCGAGCCCGACCAGACCGAGCAGCGCGAGCAGGGCCGCGCCGAGCACGAGCAGCCCGGCGGGCCCCGGCACCGATGCCGGCAGCGGCGGCGCGGCGACCGGCCCGGCGGCAGGAACGGCGAGCCCTCGACCGGGAAGGACGGCGACCCCCGGCCCGACGACACGCCCTCCCAGCCGGAGGGCCTCCTCGAATCCTTTCGGGCCGGCCTCCCGCAGGACCAGCACCACCGGCCGCATGCCGAGCACCGGCTGCAGCGCCTGCCAGTAGGGCAGCGTGGCCCGATCGATGGCCGGGCTCACCGGCACGCGCCGGCGCGCGAGCAGGTCGGTCGGAGTGCCGAAGAACAGGTACAGGCTCGCCTCGCGCCCCGGCGGGATCCCGACGCGGATGATCCGTTCCTTCAGCGGGATCGATTCGACGCCGGCCGTCCCGCGCGGCGCGGCGACCACCACGACCGGTCGCCCGTCCGGGATCCCGGCCGCCTGCAGGTACGCGGCGGCCGTCTCGGACTCCCGGAGCATCGCCGGGTCGGTCCATACCTGCGGACGCTCCCCGTACCAGACGAGGGCGCCGGGCACGGCCAGGGCGGCCACGGCCAGGGCGGCCACCAGCACTCCGGCCACGCGCCCGGCCCGGGCGCCCGTCGCACGCGCCGCGAGCGCGGCCGCCTCCGCGAGCGCGAGGGCCAGCGGCACCGCGACGAACAGGTCGAAGAAGCGGTGCGGAGGCAGCCTCCTCGTGACCAGCCCATACCCGATCCCGGCCGCCGCGACGAGCGTCCACCCGGCCAACAGGCGCAGGCCGAATCGCCGCGCGGCCGCGGCCGCGGCACCGGTGGCGGCTGGCGCGACCAGCTCGATCCCAGACGCTCTCCCCCCGGCAACCGCGGGCGCCTCCCGGTGCCGCCCGCCCGCCCGGAGCGGCCACGCCAGGGACACCGCGCCCAGCAGGGCGAGCGGGCCGGTGAAGGGCAGGCGCGCGCTCGTCACGTCGTGGCGGAGCTTCGGCAGCAGCCGGCTCGGATCGTCCTGGACACCGATCGTGTTCCAGGGCGCCCGCAGGGCGGCGAACACGACCGTGGCCAGCGCCGCGGCCGCGATGCCCCAGACCGTCGCCAGCACCCCGGCCTCGGTGTCCAGCGGACGCGCCCCATCGCGCACGGCCCGAGCCGACGACGGCAGCGCGAGCGCCCAGGCCACCGCGAACATCGCCCCGAACACCGCGAGGAACAGCCAGTGCGCCACGCCGGCGGCGAGCAGCAGGGCAACCGCCGTCCAGCGTGGTGAGGCCCGTCCCTCGATCCGGCCGGCGAGCGGCACCACCGCGGCCACCGTCAGCAGCAGCGCGACGAGCGTGGCGACGTTCTCGCTGACCATCCGGGTCGTGCCGAGCAGGACCCCGGTCACCGCCGCCGCGACGACCCACCCCCAGCGATCCCGGCCGAACAGCCGGCGGGTGGCGGCGCCGGTCGCCAGCGCGAACGCCGAGACCAGCACCAGCGAGAGCACGACGGCCACCTCGAGCTGCGACCGCCGGACCAGCGCCCCCACGAGAGCCGCCAGGACGGCGGCGCCGGGGCGGGAGTTCGTGCCGGCCGGCCCGATGCCGAGGGTGGCCACGAACTGCGCGCGCCACACGTACCAGGTCGTGTCGAATCCCAGTGGGACCCGCACGCCACGCAGCGGGTAGACGAGCGCGTAGAACGCGTAGATCGCGAGCCCGACGGCTCCGGCGACGGCTCCGGCCGCGGCTCCGGCCGCGGCGCCGGCAACCGGGCTCCGGGCGCCCCCCCTCCCTCCGCTCGGCACTCCGGCCCCTCCCCAGGCTTTGGACGGCGATGCAAGGCTCCGTACAATAGGGCAGTTTGCACTGGCCCTGGCCGCGTCCCCAGGAGCCTCCGACCATGAAGCGGGCACGGCCGTGCCGTCCCGTCCACGGGGCCGGGCGGTGGGGACGTCCACAAGGAGCGATCATGCGAATTCTGATCCTGGGAGGCGACGGGTACCTCGGGTGGGCCACGTCGATGTACTTCTCGAACCGGGGCCACGAGGTGCACGCGGTCGACAACTACTTCCGCCGCCGCGCCCACCGTGAGGCCGGGACCGACTCGCTGACCCCGATCCTGCCCGACCTTCCCTCCCGCGCCGCGGCGTGGAAGGAGGTCACCGGCAAGGAGATCGCGGTGACCGAGGGCGACCTCACCGACTGGGACCTCGTCGAGCGGGTCTTCCGGGAGTTCCAGCCCGAGGCGGTCATCCACTACGGCGAGCAGCCCTCGGCCCCCTACTCCCTGATCGACCGCCACAAGGCCGTCTTCACCCAGCAGAACAACGTCATCAACACGCTGAACGTGCTCTGGGCCATCCGCGACATCACGCCCGACGCGCACCTCGTCAAGCTCGGCACGATGGGCGAGTACGGGACGCCGAACATCGACATCGAGGAGGGCTACCTCGAGGTCGAGCACAACGGCCGGCGGGACACGCTCCCGTTCCCGAAGCTCCCGGGCTCCCTGTATCACTGCTCGAAGGTCCACGACTCGACCAACATCCACTTCGCGACCCGCGTGTGGGGGCTTCGCGCGACCGACCTGAACCAGGGCGTCGTCTACGGGATCGAGACCGAGGAGACGCGGCTCGACCCGCGCCTCGTGACCCGGTTCGACTACGACGAGGTGTTCGGCACGGCGCTGAACCGCTTCTGCGTGCAGGCGGTGATCGGCCACCCGCTCACCGTCTACGGCAAGGGCGGCCAGACCCGCGGCTACCTGAACATCGTGGACACCCTGCAGTGCGTCGAACTCGCAACGCTGAACCCGGCCGCCGCAGGGGAGATGCGGGTGTTCAACCAGTTCACCGAGCAGTTCTCGATCATGGAGCTCGCCGAGGCCGTGCGCACCGCCGGCCGGGACGTCGGCATCGAGGTCGAGGTCCGCCACTACGACAACCCGCGGGTCGAGCTCGAGGAGCACTACTACAACGCCCGCCACACCAAGCTCCTCGACCTCGGGCTGCAGCCCCACCTCCTGTCCGAGACCCTCGTCGAGCACGTCTTCGAGGTCATCGGGCGTCACCGAGACCGCGTGATCACGACCGGCATCGACCCGAAGATCCGGTGGCGCCCGGTCCACGAGGCCGTCTCCTCCTGAGCCGGGGAGTCGCGAGGGACCCTGTGACGCGCGGGGAGGGGGCGGCCGCGTGATCGCGCTGCGGATCGTCGGCGGGCTGCTCGCCGCCCTGCTCTTCGCCGGGGCGATTCGCCGCTACTCGCGGCGGCGGATCTCGCGCCTCACGCTGATCCTGATGGGCCTCGCCATGGTCGGGGTCGTCGTGCTGGCGATCCAGCCCTCGACCTTCCAGCCGGTCTTCGACCTGTTCCGCCTGCGGACCGGCGGGGGGCAGCGCCTGATCGGCGTGCTGATCGCGGCCGACGTCGTGCTGTTCTTCCTCGTGTTCCGCGGCGCATCGGTCGCCGACTCGGCCGCGCTGTCCATCCGGTTCCTGGTCGAGGCGCTCGCGCTGCAGGCCTTCGACTGGGCCACCGCGCGTGGCCTCGCCGACGGCGACACGATCGTCGCCGTGCTGCCGGCGCACAACGAGGCCGAGAACGTCGGTGCGGTGATCCACGCGATGCCGGACGAGGTCGAGGGGCACCGGGTCGTGCCGGTGGTCGTCGACGACGGCTCGGAGGACGACACGGCCGGGGTCGCGCGACGCGCCGGGGCGCTGGTCGCGCGGGTGCCGATCCGCCGCGGCGGGGGCTTCGCCCTGCGGGTGGGCTACGAGATCGGGCTGCGGCTGAACGCCGCCGCCGTCGTGTCGATGGACGCCGACGGGCAGCACGTGCCCGACGAGATGCCGCTCCTGGTCAAGCCGATCCTCGAGGACCAGGCCGACATGGTGAACGGCTCCCGGGTGCTCGGCGAGTTCGAGCGCGAGAGCGTCGTCCGCCACGTCGGCGTCCACTTCTTCTCGTGGCTGGTCACGATCATCACCGGCTCCCGGATCACCGACGTCTCCAACGGGTACCGGGCCACCCGGACCGAGGTGATCAAGCACCTCTCGCTCGACCAGGACCAGTTCTGGGCCTCGGAGCTGCTGATCGAGGCGATGCGGATGCGGCTTCGGATCAAGGAGGTCCCGATCACGATCCGCGCCCGGGCCGGTGGGGTCTCCAAGAAGCCGAAGAACGTGAAGTACGCCCTGAACTTCGCGAAGGCGATCATGAAGACCTGGCTCCGGTAGGTGCCGACGTCCCCCCGACCGGCCCCGGCGTTGCTACGGTAGAGCGCGATGCGAACGAGCGAGAGGGCCGGCGCGCCCCCGGCGGCCGCCGGCCGATCCCCGGCCTCCCTCGCCGAGCACCTCCCCCGACTGCTGCTCGTCTGCCTCACGGGGGGCATCGTGCTCGGCTTCTACGTGTTCCTCTCGATGCTCCACCGCTACCCGATGCCGATCGGGTGGGACACGCCCCGCTACCTCGACCAGGTGAACTTCGTGGCGCAGGGCGGCCTGTCCGCAGTCCCCCACGCGCTGCCGCCGCCGATCAAGACCCTGGCCAGCAGGGGCGCCACCCCGGTGCTGCTGCTGACGCTCTCGGGCCTGCTGGCGTCCAATCCCTTCGCGCTGGCGGCCGTCGCGCCGCCGGCCGCGGCCGCGGCCATCGCGCTGGCGGCGGGCGCACTGGTGTCCTGGAGCCTCCGCCGCCGGGCCTTCGAGCTGGTCGTGGTCGCCGCGATCGTCGGGCTCTCCCCGGAGGTCGTTCGGCTGATGGCGCCCGAGACCTACGCCGACAACCTGTTCGCCTCCGCGATCTTCCTGGCAGCGATGGTCCCGATCCTGGCGACGGTCCGCGACGGCGAGGCCGCGGCGGGGGCGATCGTGCTGCTGGCTGCCGGGGGCGTGGCCCACGAGAGCTTCTACGGCCTGGTGCTCGCGATCCTCGGGGTCGTCGCCGTCGCCTACCTGCCGACGTCGTGGCGGACCTGGCGGGCCGGCGAGGCCCGGCCGCTGTCGACGCCGGCGGGCCGGCTCGTCGCGGTCGTGGCCGCCTCGGCGGCGGCCGTCGGGGCGGTGCTGCTGGTGGTGCTGCGGGCCGCGCCCGACACGCCGAAGCTCTCGATGGGCGACCTGCGACAGAAGCTCCGGCAGGATCTGCCGATCTACCTGTACCCGGTGACGGCGCCGCTCGCGGCCGCCGGCGCCTGGTGGCTCGCCCGTCGCGGCCGCGCGGGCGCCGGCCCGGCGGGCGCGGCCGCCGACGGCCAGGGGACCGGGAGAATCGGGATCGCAGCGCCGAGGGCCGCTGGTGGGACGGACGCGTCTCGGACGCGCTTCGCATCCCGGTTCCTGCTGTTCCTCGCCGGGGCATGGCTGCTCGGGACCGTCTCGGGCGTCGGCCTGTTCCTCCTCGGGCGGAAGCTCCCCGCCCACCGGTTCCTGGCGTTCTTCCTGCCGCTGCCGATCCTCGTGGCGGTCGCGGTCGTCGCGTTCGCCGTCTGGACCGGCCGCCGCTGGGCTCGCGCCGCCACCGCCGCCGTCGTGGTCGCCGCGCTGGGCGGGGCCCTGGCGCTCGGGACGTGGGTGCTCTACGTGGACATCGCCGGGACCCGCGGCGTCGAGTGGATCGATCCCGCGAAGATCCAGGACGCGGCGACGGCGGCCGCCTACCTGAAGGCCGCACACGTGCCGGACTCCCAGCCGGTGGTCTTCGTCATCGACGACTCCGGCCCGAACCCCCTCTCCTACGTCCCCGAGATGGCCTACATGCTGCGAGCGGTGATCCCGCCGGGGCGCGTGCCCCACGCGTACTTCTACGTCGGCAGCCCCACGCGGTACCTGGCCGGGCTGCCCACCTACCGGCCGGTGCCCGCGAGCTACGACGCGAACGAGAACCGCTTCTGGCCGGCCGTCCGCCGCCTGCTCCCGGAACATCCGGTCGCGCTGCTGCTGTCCTCGTACAACCCGGCCTACGGGGCCTTCGCGGCGACCCACCGCGGCATGGTGGTTGCGCCGAACATCGTCGCCCTGAGCGGCCCGAGGCCGGCCACCAGGATCGCCGCGCCGCCGATCCCGACCGTGCCGACGAGCCGGTTCGCGTTCGCGCTGCTCGCGATCGGGGCGCTGGTGGCACTCACGGTGGTCGGCGCGGGATGGGCGGCCATCCTGCTGCCGTCCGGGATCCGCTCGTTCGAGCTGCTGGCGCTCTCCCCCGCCGTCGGCATCGCATTCCTGCTGATCGGCGGCATCGCGTTCGACGCCGTGGGGGTGCGGCTCGGCGGGGCCGGCGGGGCCACCATCGTCGTCGCGACGGCCGCCGCCGGGTACGTGGCAGCCGTCCTTCGCCTTCGCCGCGCCGGTGGCCCGGCCCGCTTCGCGGTGACGTGACGGAGGCGGGCGGCGTGACCGAGCGGACGCGGTGGGCCCCGTGGGCGCTCACCGGTGCCGTCTCGACCGCGGTGCTGTGGGCGTTCCTGTCCGCCTACCCGGCGCACGACCTCGAGCCGGTCGGGTGGGACATCTTCAGCTACGTGTGGCAGACGCGCCTGGTCGGCCACGGAGCCCTGGCCGGGGCAGGGCCGAAGCCCGGCATCGCGCTGCTCGCGGCGACGCTCGGGTCGCTGGTCCGGGTGGGCGCCGCGCACGAGTTCGTCGTGCTGCCGCCGGTCGTTGCGTTGGCCCTCGGCCTCGCCGTCGCGGCCCTGCTGCGCGTGTCGTTCCGGCTGCCGGCCTGGACGGTCGCGGTCCTCGCCGGCGTCGTGGCCCTGTGGCCGAGCACCGCTCGGGTGGTGATCGGCTACGAGGCCAACCTGCTGTTCCTGGCCATCGCGGTGGCCGGAATCGCCCTGCTGCTCGCGGCCGAGGGACGCGGGGGTGTCCTCGCGATGGCGGCCGTGGCGCTGGCCGGCGCGGCGATCACCCACATCATCCTGTACGCGGTCCTGACGGCGGCTGCCGGGCTGTACGTACTGGTGTCGGGCCCGGCCTTCCTGCGGGAGCGCCGGGAGGGCGTGCCCCTGCTCGCGACCGACGCGGGGGCCGCCACCATGACGGTCGGCGCCGGCCTGCTCGCCGGGGCGGCGGCGATCTACGGCTGGCTCGGGATCCGGATCTCGCAGACCCTCAGCACGAACGGGATCACCTGGCTCTTCCGGGGCCGGACCCTCGACGAACTGCATCGGATCATGCTGCCGGTCACGGCGCCGGTCGCCGCGGTCGGCACCGCGATCGGGTTCGCGGCCCGCGGCGGCCGCGGGGGCCGGATGGCTCGGGCCGTCGTGCGCTTCGGGCTCGCCTGGCTGGTGGCGGCGCTGCTCGGCGTCGCGGCCTCGTTCGTCCGCGGCAGGATCCCCGGCGCGCGCTTCCTGCTGTTCGCCCTGCCGATCCAGGCGCTCGTGGCGCTCGGGGTCGTCGGCGTCGGCCTCGTCGTCGCGCGGGGACCGCGGCCGGGGGCCCTGCGGACGGCTGCCGCTGCGATCGCGGTCGTCCTCCTCGGCCTGACCGCGACCATCGGGGGCTGGCGGACGGTCCACGGCTCGGTCGGTTCCCGGACCGACCCCATGTGGACCGTGCTGCCGCGCGCGGGGGCCTACCTGGCGCGGGCCGGGACGTCACGGCCGGTCGTGTTCCTGGTGAACTCCCCCACGCCGCACGGTGCCTTCCTGCCGAAGCTCTACTTGAACGTCGCGCGGACCGCGGTGCCCCGCGACCTCGTCGGGCGCACGTTCGTCTACGTGGGGACGGTGGCGAACCTGCGGGCCCCGCGGATCACGACGATCTCCCCCTATCCCCTGCACCAGAAGTGGCGACGCGGCTACAACGACCTGTCGCGGGAGATGTGGGACCTGGCGCGCCCTGCCCTGTCGCAGGACCCGGTGGTGCTGGTGCTGCAGATCTGGGACGGCGCGGCCTACTCGGCGCTCGCCCGCAGCGACCCGGCCCGGGTGGTTGCGCCCGGGGTGTTCGCCCTCGCCGGACCGGCGCTCGCGGCGCCCTCGCCGTCCTCGGCGGCAGCCGGGCCACCGGGGACCTTCCCACTCCCGACGGCCGTCGCGGCCGCCGTCGCGATCCTCGCGCTGCTGGAGCTCGTCGGCTGGGGCTACGCCCGCACGGCCCTCGCCGGGCGGGGCGCGACGGCCCTCGACGTCGCCTGCCTCGCCCCCGCCGTCGGGGCCGGCCTCGTCGTGCCGCCGGCGTTCGTCCTCGCGGTCCTCGGGCTCGACCCCGGCGGAGTCCTCGGGATCGTCCTGCTGGCAGCCGTGGCCGCCCTCGGCGTCGGCGTCGCCGTGCGGCGGGTCGGAGGGGGTGCGGGGCACCGCGCCCGCGGGGCATCCGCTCCGGCGGGGACGGCCGCCGACCCTCAGCCCGTCGCGCCGCGCCCCGGCAGCGGAGGCTCGAACGCCGCCGGGTCGGCCAGGTAGGCGCGGAAGGCGGTCAGCAGCTGCGAGATGTGCCAGCCGTCCGCGTAGCGGTGGTCGATCGTCGCCGTGAGCGGCAGGATGGGACGAACCTCGACCTGCCCGGCGACGGCGACCGGCCGCTGGGTCACCTCCCCCACCATCACGAGGATCGGCACCCGGTACAGCCACGAGATCGGCGCGAACCCCATGGGCACGCCGAACATCCCGAGGCTCGTCACCATCGCGCTCCCGAACGGGCTCGGCCGGACCGACAGCGCCCGGATTCCGCGGCCGTGGCCGCCGGCGATCCAGGCCGTGAGGGCGAGCGATGCGCGCAGCAGCGGCCGGGGCAGCCGTTCCATCAACCCCTTGGTCCGCGCGAAGTCGGGGTCCTCGCCCTCCCGCATCAGGGTCGCGCGGCGATGGACCTCGTCGGCGAGGTCGATCACCGGCCGCTCGTCCACCCGGGTCACCTTGACCCCCGAGAGGTCGCGCCCGCCGTCGACCGCCGCGATGAAGAAGATGTCCACGCTCGAACGGGGGAAGGCCCGGCTTCCCCGGATGACGACGTTCAGGTCCGGGGCGGCCGCGATGGCGTGGGCGAGCGCCTTGCCGACCAGATGGGTCGCGGTCACGCGCCGTCCCGCCCCGCGCGCGGCCTCCATGTACCCGAGGACCCCCGAGGCGTCGACGTCGACCTGCCCATAGATCTGCGGGTCGCCCGGGTTCCCCCAGACCGCGCTGGCGATCTTCCGCCAGCCGGTCAGCCGCACCGCTCTCACGGGGGCTCGAGCGCGGGCAGCCCGGCCAGCAGCGCCCGCACCGCGGCCCCCGGATCGGCGGCCTCGGTCACGGCACGGACGACCACGATGCGGCGGGCCCCGGCCTCGGTCACGGCCGGAAGCCTACCCGAATCGATGCCCCCGATGGCGAACCACGGCCGGCGTTCGTCGCCGCGGCGCTCCCGCTCGGCCGCGAACCGCACGAGCTCGATGCCGGCGGCCGGCCGCCCGGCCTTCGTCGGCGTCTCCCAGACCGGCCCCGCGCACAGGTGGTCGGCCTCGGCGGGCGCGCCGGCGAACTCCCCCGGGGCGTGCGTCGAGAGCCCGATCAGCACGTCGGGCCCCACGAGGTCACGGACGAATCCGGGCGGCAGGTCGTTCTGGCCGACGTGGACGCCGTCGGCCCCGACGGCCAGGGCCACGTCGGGGCGGTCGTTCACGAAGAAGAGCGCCCCGTGCCGATCGGCCGCCTCGCGGAACGTCGGCGCCCACCGCAGCAGGTCCCCGGCCTCGGCGTCCTTCTCGCGGAGCTGCACGACATCGACGCCGGCCCGAAGGATCGCATCGAGGAACTCCCGCAGGTCGCCCCGTTCGCCACGCGCACCGCACACGACGTACAGGCGCGCGCGCCGCAGGCGCGCGCGCCGGCGATCCCCGACGCCGGTGCCCGGTCCTTCCATTCCCCTATCCCCCCGCGACGGCCCGGACCAGCTCCAGCCGGTCCCCGTCCTCCAGCACGACCTCGCCGTAGCGCTCTCGCGCCAGCGGCTCACCGTTCCGCTCGACGACGACGAACCGTGGATCCAGCCCGAGCGAGCGCACGAAGGCCTCGACCGTCGTCCCGGCCGGCGCCCGGTGCGGCCGCCCGTTCGCGATCAGACCGACACCCGGCTCCTCGCCGACGCTCGGCTCCCCGACACCAGGCTCCCCGTCCGCCACCGGCGCCTCCTCACCAGCTCGTGTACAGAAGGACCTGCTCGAGGGCGGCCTGGCCGAACGCGCCGGCAGCCGGCACGAACGCGCCATCGCGGCCCCGCCACCGCGCGGCTGCGGCTCCCGCCACGGCCAGGTACGGTGGCACGAAGAACAGCCAGTTGTGGTCGGTCTCGCCCTTGAACATGGTCGTCAGCGACGCGAGCACGATCGCGGCGAGCACCACGGTCTCGAACCCCGGCCTGCGCTCCCGCCAGCGCCCCATCGCCTCCGCGACCACGAGCGCCGTGACCGCGATCCCGGCGCCGATCGCGAAGGCCGCCACGTTCCCGACGACCCAGTAGTCGAACGGCCGCCGGTAGGTGGCGTAGCCGACCTGGTGGGCGAGCGACGGACCGAAGTCGGCGACCAGGTTCAGGCCGATCGCCGCCCACACGACGATCCCGGCGGCGGCGAACCCGGCGAGCGCGAGCGCCGTCCGCCGGGCGAGGTCGCGCGCGCCCACCCGCCCGTCTCGCAGCGCGAGCCACGCCACCCCGATCCCGATCGGGCCGAGCGCGAACGCGCCCCAGGTGAGCGCCAGGGCGAGGTAGGCGAGCGCGCCGGCGCCGACCGCCCAGCCGTCGGACCGGGGCGCCCGCACCAGCGCCGCCGCCGCGACCGCGATGGCCGTCATGAACGCCGCGTCGACGGAGGTCGCCGAGTACAGGAGCACCGCGGGACTCGCGGCGAACAGGATCGTCGCCGCGCGCGCGGCCTCCTCGCCGTAGACCTCCCTCGCGATCGCGTAGGTCGGGATGGCGCCCAGGGCGCCGATCAGCACCACCAGCAGCGCCACCCCGAGCAGGTGGCGCCCGACCAGCAGCGAGAGCACCCACAGCAGGACGACGGCCCCGGCGGGGTGCGTCGTCGCGTGCACGGAGAGCGCGCGAAGCCCCGCGCGAGCCAGCTCCGGGTAGCGCGCGTCGAAGGCCCGGAGCCCCAGGCGGTCGACCGTCGGCACGTCGGCGTAGTAGTCGGACGGGTTGGCGAGCTGGCCGACCAGCATCGTCCGCCAGCCGCCCCGCGCGCAGCACCCGTGGAACGCCCGCGCGCGCCCGGACTCGACGGCGAGCGTCGAGGCGAGGGCCCAGGTCCCGCCCACGGCGGCCGCGAGGAACGCCGGGGTCCGCATCCGGGCGATCCGCCGGCGGGCCGCCCAGGCCCCCGCGACCAGCGCGAGGGGGACGGCCAGCAGCGGGCTCGCCAGCGGATCCCACTGCGCGAACAGCGGAGGCACCTTCGACGGGAAGCCGCTGAACGCGGCCGGCACGAAGTGGGACACGGCGACGAACCCGAGCAGGACCGCCGCCGTCGCGAGGTAGGGCGGCCGGACCGCGACCCCCGCCTCACGGCGGCCGGTCCTCACGGATCCCTCACGGCGCCGGCAGCCGGTCCGCCGGCGAGCATCGCCTCGACCGCAGCGGTCGGTGCCGCCCAGTCTCCCCACACCGGGTCGTAGCCGATCTCCCGGAGCCGCGCCGCGACCTCGCCCGGCGCGCGCGTGTCGGCGATCTCGAACTGCTCGGTCGCCTCCTCGGGATGCTCGTAGCCGCCCGGCTCGGTGTGCGAGCCGGCGCTCACATGGGTGACCCCGATGCGGAACAGCCCGTCGCGTAGCGCGGCCGGCTCCCTCGTCGAGAGCACGATCCCGGCATCGGGCAGCGCGAGCCGCAGCGCGCACACGAGCTGGACCAGCTCGCGGTCGCCGATCGGGTCCAGTGGCTGCCACCCGGCGGCCGAGGGCCGCATCCGCGGCACGCTCACCGTGACCTGCGAGCGCCAGTACCGGCGCATGAGGAACCGCGCGTGCGCGGCCTCGGCCACGGCCTCGTAGCGCCAGTCGGAGTGCAGCCCGAGCAGGGCCCCGATCCCGACCCGGCGCATGCCGGCCCGCGCCGCCCGCTCGGGCCCGAGCAGCCGCCACTCGTAGTGCCGCTTGCGCCCGGCGAGGTGCACCTGCGCGTAGGTCTCCGGATGGTAGGTCTCCTGGTAGATCACCACGGCCTCGCACCCGGCCGCCGCCAGCCGCCGATACTCGGCCTCGCTCCAGACCTGGACCTCGATCGCGAGCGAGGGCACCTCGGGCGCGAGCAGCCGGAGGCGCTCCTCGAGGAATTCCACGCCGGTCAGCCGCTCGTGCTCACCGGTCAGGAGCAGGATCGAGCGGAAGCCCTCGCGCAGCAGGTGGCGCGCCTCCTCGACGGTCTCCTCCTGCGAGAGCGTCTTGCGGGCGATCGGCAGGTCGCGCGCGAACCCGCAGTAGACGCACTTCGTCAGGCACTCGTTCGACAGGTACAGCGGCGCGTACAGGTGCATCGTCCGCCCGAACCGCGCGAGCGTCAGGCGCCGCGACGCCGCGGCGAGGTCCTCCAGCCGCTCGGCCGCGGCCGGCGAGAGCAGCGCCGCGAAGTCCTCCAGCGAGCGCTCGCCGTCGGGCGCGGCCAGC
>JAJYHN010000122.1 GCA_021784765.1 Actinomycetes bacterium | reverse complement strand
CGAGGACAGGCAGGGCGAGCCCTTCGTCGGGGCCGCCGGGCAGCTGCTGACCCGGATGCTCGGCGAGATCGGGCTGCGGCGCCAGGACGTCTACATCGCGAACGTCGTGAAGTGCCGGCCGCCAGGCAACCGCGACCCGCTGCCCGACGAGATCGAGGCGTGCCGCCCCTACCTGGCGGGGCAGCTGGAGCACATCCGCCCGCGCGTCGTCGTGACCCTCGGGAACTTCGCCACGCGCGTGATCCTCGATCGGCAGGTCTCGATCAGCCGGGTCCGCGGCCAGCGCTTCGAGGTGGACGGCCGCGTCGTGGTCCCGACGTTCCACCCGGCCGCCATCCTCCACGGCGGGGGCGAGTCCAGCTCGCAGATGGCCGCCCTGCGCGCCGACTTCCAGACGATCCGCGCGGTGATCGACGAGCCGCCCCCACCCCCGCCGGAGCTCGCGTGGGCGGACGAGCAGCTCGGCCTGTTCTGAGGATCCGCCCGTGTCCCGCTCGCTCGCGCTCGTGACGACCTCCGCCGAGGAGACCCGGTCGCTCGCCGCGACCGTGGCCGGCTCGCTCCGGGCCGGTGACGTCGTGGCGCTGGCCGGCGACCTCGGGGCGGGCAAGACCACGTTCGTCCAGGGCGCTTGCGCCGCCCTCGGGGTGGACGAGCCCGTGCTCTCCCCGACGTTCACCCTCGTGCGCCAGTACGAGGGTGAGGTCCCGGTGCTGCACGTGGACGTCTACCGGCTGGAGCGCCTGCAGGACGTGCTCGATCTCGGGTTCGACGAGATGGTGGAGGCCGGCGGCGTGGTGTTCGTGGAGTGGGGGGACGTGATCGACTCGCTGCTGCCGGAATCGAACCTGCAGGTGACGATCACGATCCCCGACGAGGACGACGAGCGGCGGCACCTGCGGGTGCGGGCGTGCGGCACGGCGTGGGACGAGCGCTGGACCGAGCTCGCAGCGGCGGTGGGCGCGTGGACCGACACGGCCGCCGCCGGCGAGGAGGGCTGAGGCCGGTGCTCGTGCTCGGCATCGACACCTCCACGCGCACCACGAGCATCGCGCTCGGCTCCGAGCAGCGGATGCTCGCCTCGATGTCGCTCGAGCGGGCCGTCCCCAACCACGAGATGGTCACCGGCGGGCTGCTCCGGCTGCTGGAGTGGGCGGAGGTGCCCGTCGGGGCCATCACCGGGATCGCCATCGGGCTCGGGCCGGGCCTGTTCACCGGGATGCGGGTCGGCATCGCGACCGGCAAGACCCTGGCGCAGAGCCTCGGGATCCCGGTGATCGGCGTCGCGTCGCTCGACGTGGTGGCGTTCTCCGCGAGGTTCTCGCGGCGGCTGATCTGCGCCACGATCGATGCGAGGCGGGGAGAGATCTTCTACGCCTTCTACCGTCCGGTGCCGGGCGGCGTCGCGCGCGAGACCGAGTTCCTGGTCGGCCCTCCGGCGCGCCTGACCGCCGAGCTGGCAGCCCGGCCGGAGGAGATCCTGCTGGTCGGCGACGGCGGGCTGGTGTACCGTCGGGAATTGCAGGAAGCGGGGAGCAGGGTCGAGGTCGCCTCGGCCACGCATGCCTTTCCTTCGGCGGCGGCGCTGGTGGAGCTCACCGTGCCCCGGTTCCTGCGGGAGGACTTCGACCGCCTGTACGACGTGCAGCCCTACTACGTGAGGAAGGCCGATGCGGAGATCGCTTGGGATCGGCGCCGGGGAACCGCCTGAGCTCGAGATCACCCGGATGCGGCGCCGCCACCTGAAGGGCGTGATGGCGGTCGAGCGGCAGGTGTACCCGCGACCGTGGAGCCCGAACCTCTTCATCTCCGAGATGAGCGAGCCGCGCGACCGCGTCTACCTGGTGGCGCGCCTTGGCCGGCAGGTGGTCGGCTACGCGGGGGTGATGCTGAACGGCGAGGAGGCGCACGTCACGACCATCGCCGTGGACCCGGCCCACCACCGTCACAAGATCGGCACGCGCCTGATGTACGAGCTCCTGCAGGAGGCGCTCCGCATGGGCGCGACGGCCGCCTCGCTGGAGGTGCGCGTCACGAACTACGGCGCGCAGCGCATGTACGGGCGGTTCGGCTTCCGTCCGGTCGGGATCCGCAAGGGCTACTACCAGGAGACCGCCGAGGACGCGCTGATCATGTGGGCCGACGACATCCGTTCGGCCGACTACCGCCATCGCCTCGTCAGGATCATCGAGCGGGTCCCGGCCGGCGTCCGGCCGGCCTGAGCGGGCGGGGACGTCGGTGCGCGTCCTCGGGGTCGAGACCTCCTGCGACGAGACGGCCGTCGCCGTGGTCGAGGACGGCCGCGTCGTGCGGGCGAACCTGATCGCCAGCCAGGCTCACCTGCACGAGCGGTTCGGCGGGGTCGTGCCGGAGGTCGCCTCCCGGGCGCACCTCGAGAACATCAATCCCCTGATCGACCTCGCGCTCGAGCAGGCGGAGATGGGGTTCGCCGACGTGGACGCGGTGGCGGTGACGGTCGGCCCCGGCCTGGTCGGCGCGCTGCTCGTCGGCATCGCGGCGGCGAAGGCGCTGGCGCTCGGGCTCGGCGTCCCGTTCATCGGCGTGAACCACCTCGAGGGGCACATCTACGCCAACGTGCTGGCGCATGGCGAGCTGGAGTGGCCGTTCGTCTCGTTCGTCGTCTCCGGCGGGCACACGATGCTGATCCACGTCCCCGAGCCACACCGGTACGAGGTGCTCGGGCAGACGCTGGACGACGCCGCCGGGGAG
>JAJYHN010000129.1 GCA_021784765.1 Actinomycetes bacterium | reverse complement strand
CGAGGCGGTCCTCGCCCAGGTTGCCGACCAGATCTCCGGCGGGCGCCCCGGCGCCCGCCGAGAGTCGCTCGAGACCTACGTCAAGCGGCTCGAGCGGCTGGAGGAGATCTGCTCGGGCTACCCGGGCGTGGAGAAGACGTTCGCGATGCAGGCGGGTCGCGACGTGCGCGTGATGGTGCGGCCGCAGGAGGTCGACGACGTCGCCGCGCAGGTGCTCGCCCGCGACATCGCGAAGAAGGTCGAGGAGGAGCTGCAGTACCCGGGCCAGATCAAGATCACCGTCGTGCGCGAGACCCGCGCGACCGAGTTCGCGCGGTAGCGTCCGGGACTCGCGCGCGGCGGCCGTCCGGTACCCTCGGGTCGTGGAGCGCCGCTACCTGGTCCGCACCTTCGGGTGCCAGATGAACGAGCACGACTCCGAGCGCATCGCCGGGCTGCTCGAGGCCGACGGCCTCGCGCCCGCCGGGGAGGTCGCGGGCGCCGACGTCGTCGTGTTGAACACGTGCGCCGTCCGCGAGAACGCCGACAACCGTCTGTACGGCTCGCTCGGCCACCTGCGACCGTTGAAGGATCGCAACCCGGCCATGCGGATCGTCGTCGCCGGGTGCCTCGCACAGAAGGATCGCGGCGAGATCCAGCGCCGCGCGCCGTGGGTCGACGTCGTCGTCGGAACCCACGCGCTTCCCGGCCTGCTCGAGTTGCTGCGGCGCTCGCGGGACGAGGGCCCGCAGATGGACGTGCGGGAGTACACCGAGGTCTTCCCGAGCGCCCTGCCGGCCCGGCGCGAGTCCCCGCATCACGCGTGGGTGTCGGTGTCGGTCGGGTGCGACAACCGCTGCACCTTCTGCATCGTGCCGCTGGTCCGGGGCCCGCAGCGCTCGCGGCCGCTCGGCGAGGTGTTGGCGGAGGTGCAGCGCCTCGCGCGCGAGGGCGTCGTGGAGGTGACCCTGCTCGGCCAGAACGTGAACACCTACGGCCGGGACCTCACGGTGCCGGGATCGGCCCGCCGGTCGCGGTTCGCGGGCCTGCTCCGCGCCGTCGGCGAGGTCGAGGGGATCCGCCGCGTCAGGTTCACGAGCCCCCACCCGCACGACTTCACCGACGACGTGATCGCGGCGATGGCCGAGACGGAGGCCGTCTGCGAGCACATCCACTTCCCGCTGCAGTCGGGGTCCGACCGGGTGCTGCAGGCGATGCGGCGCTCGTACCGCGCCGAGCGCTACCTCGCCTGGCTCGAGCGCATCCGCGAGGGCGTCCCGGGCGTCGCCGTCACGACCGACGTCATCGTCGGGTTCCCCGGCGAGACCGAGGTCGACTTCGCGGCGACCCTCGACGTCGTGGCGCGTGCGCGGTTCGACGCCGCGTTCACGTTCCAGTACTCGGTGCGGCCGGGGACGGCCGCGGCGACGATGGATGGCGCCGTGCCGAAGGAGGTCGTGCAGGAGCGCTTCGACCGGCTGGTGGTGCTCCAGGAGGGGATCTCGCTCGAGCGCAACCGCGCGCTGGTGGGCGAGACCGTCGAGGTGCTGTTCGAGGGCGAGGGCCGCAAGGGGAACCCGCAGGGGCGGACCCGGACGAACAAGCTCGTCCACGTGCCTGGGGAGCCCGGGGAGCAGGCTGCGGCGCCGGCGGGTACGTTCGCGGAGGCACGGATCACCGCGGCTGCACCGCATCACCTGACGGGGGAGCTGCGTGTCCCCGCCGCGCGCGTCTGACGGCCCGCGGGCGGGCTCCCGCGGGCGGTCGCTGCCGGCGATCGTCGGACCGACGGCCAGCGGCAAGACCGCGGCGTCGCTGCCGGTCGCCGAGGCGCTCGGGGCCGAGATCGTGAGCGTCGACTCCATGCTCGTGTACCGCGGCATGGACGTCGGGACGGCGAAGCCGTCCGCCGCCGAGCGCGCCCGCGTCCCCCACCACCTGCTCGACCTCGCCGACCCGGCCGAGCCGTTCTCGGTGGCGGTCTTCCAGCGGTGCGCGCGCGAGGCGATCGCTGGCATCGAGGGTCGCGGCCGGGTACCGCTTCTGGTCGGGGGCTCCGGGCTGTACTTCCGGGCGGTCGTCGACGGCCTGGTGTTCCCCGGGATCGATCCCGCGACGCGCGCGCTGCTGGAGGCCGAGGTCGCGGCCGTGGGCCCCGCGGCGCTCCACCGTCGCCTGGCGGGCCTCGATCCGGCGGGGGCGGCGAAGATGGAGCCGTCGAACGCGCGCCGGGTCGTGCGCGCCCTGGAGGTCGCGGCGATCACCGCCCGGCCGTTCTCGAGCTTCGCCGAGGCGTGGGACCGGTATCCGCCGGAGGCCGCCCGCGCGGCCGGGATCGACCTGCCGCGGCCCGTCCTGCACCGGCGGATCGAGCGGCGGGTCGAGGCCATCATGCCGGGCCTGGTCGAGGAGACGCGGCGGCTCCTCGACCAGGGGTCGGGGTTCGGGGCGTTCCTCACCGCGACGCAGGCGATCGGCTACGCTGAAGCGGCGGCGTTCCTCGAGGGGCGGGCGTCCCTCGAGGAGGCGGCGGGCGCGACCGTCCGGCGCACGAAGGCGCTGGCCAGGCGGCAGCTGGCCTGGTTCCGCCGAGACCCTCGGGTCCGGTGGTTCGCGGCCGGCGAAGACGGGGCGGCGGGGATCGTCGACGACCTCCTCGGACACCTCCGGGGAGAGGGGGAGTAGCGGGTGAGGTTCTCCAAGTACCACGGCACCGGCAACGACTTCGTGCTGATCGAGGATCTGGGCGACGCCGCGCCGGTGCCCCCGCCGCGGATCGCCGCGATCTGCGACCGCCACCTCGGAGTCGGCGCCGACGGGCTGATCCGGATCGTCCGGGGCGC
>JAJYHN010000022.1 GCA_021784765.1 Actinomycetes bacterium | reverse complement strand
CGCGAGCGTGGCGCGCCAGCGCCGGCGGGATCCCGAGCGCGGACGGCCGGCGGCCTCGGCACCGTGAGCGGGCTGCGCCGTCTGCTCGGCCGCGACCCGGGGGACGCGGCGGCCATCGCCACCTTCCGCGCCGCGGAGTGGGGCGGGATGCACCTGCCCGCGGGGATGGGCCGGGGCCTGTCGGAGGGCTACCTGCGCCTGCGCTACGCGCGCATGGATCGCGAGCGGCGCACCGTGGCGCGCAACCTCTCGCGGGTGCTGGGCGAGCCTCCCGAGTCGCCCCTGGTCCAGACGACGACGCGGGAGGCCTTCCGCCTCTACGGCCGGTACTGGTTCGACACGTTCGCCCTGCGCACCATGCCGTGGGAGGAGGTCCGGCGGCGGTTCCGGGTGCCGGAGATCGGGCTGGTCGACGAGGCGCTGGCGGCAGGTCGCGGCGCGGTGCTGGCGCTGCCCCACATGGGGAACTGGGACGCGGCCGGGCACTGGCTCGCGGTCAGCGGCTACCCGATCGTCTCGGTGGCCGAGGAGCTCCGGCCCCGCGAGGTCTTCGACCTCTTCTACCGTCACCGCCGTGCCCTCGGAATGGAGATCGTGCCGCTCTCCGAGGCGGGCACGGCGGGCGCGCTGGTGGCGGCGCTCGCGCGCAACAGGGTCGTCGCGCTGGTCGCCGACCGGAACCTCTCCGGCCGCGGCGTGGAGGTCGAGATGTTCGGCGCCCGGCGGCCGATGCCGCCCGGGCCGGCGCTGCTCTCGCTCGCGACCGGGGCCCCGCTGCTGCCCGCCACCGTGCGCACCGCCGAGGACGGGTGGGACGCGACCATCGAGCCCCCGCTCACGATCGAGCGGTCGGGCGCGATGCGCGAGGACGTGGGGGCCCTGACCCGGGCGCTCGCGGCCCGGTTCGAACGATTCATCGCGTCGGCTCCGGCCGACTGGCACGTGTTCCAGCCGGCGTGGCCGGAGGACGAGGAGGTCGGTGCCGTCCCGGTGGGGGAGCACGGCCTGCGTGCCGCAGGGAGCACCGCGTGAGGGTGGCGCTGGCCTGTCCCTACGCCCTCGACGCCCCCGGGGGGGTGCAGGTGCAGGTTCGGGAGCTCGCCGAGCGGCTGCGCGCGGGGGGGCACGAGGTGCTGGTCCTGGGCCCGGCCCGGCAGCCCTTGCGCGACCCGGGGTTCCTGGCCGTCGGCCGGCCCGTCCGCGTCCGCTTCAACGGATCGATCGCCCCGATCTGCCCCGACCCCGCCAGCCGCCGGCGCGTGCGGGAGGCGCTGGCAGCCTTCGCCCCGGACCTCGTCCACGCGCACGAGCCGTTCGTGCCGAGCACCGGCCTGTACGCGACCCTGGAGGCGCGGGTCCCCGTCGTCGGCACCTTCCATGCCTACCTCGAGCGACCCCGGGCCCTGGCGGCCTTCGCCCCGCTGCTCCGGATCGTGTGGCGGCGGCTCCGGGTCCGCACCGCCGTCTCGGAGGCCGCCGCCGCCGCGGTCCGCGCGCGCTTCGGCGAGGTTCGGATCGTGCCGAACGCCGTGGACGTCGAGCGGTTCCGCGCCGCGACGCCGGCCGGCCTCCCGCCGGGACGCCGCCTGCTGTTCGTCGGTCGCCTGGAGCCGCGCAAGGGGTTCCAGGTCGCGGCGAGGGCCTTCGCCGAGCTCGCCGAGGAGTTCCCCGACCTCCTGCTGGTGGTGGCCGGGGCGGGTCGCCGGCCGGAGGGGCTGGAGGGGATGGAGGGGATGCGCCCCGAGACCCGCGGCCGCGTGTCGATGCTCGGCCTGGTGGCGAACGACGAGCTGCCGCGCTTCCACGCTGCGGCCGACGTGTTCCTCGCCCCCGCGCGGGGCGGGGAGAGCTTCGGCGTCGTGCTGGTCGAGGCGATGGCGGCCGGCCTGCCGGTGGTGGCGAGCGACATCCCCGGGTACCGCGAGGTCGTCCGCGACGGGGTCGAGGGGCTGCTCGTGCCGCCGGACGACCCGGCCGCCCTCGCCGCCGCCGTGCGGCGGCTGCTGCGCGACCCGGACCTGGCCGGGGCGCTGGCGGCGGCCGGCCGGGCGAGGGCCGGGGACTTCTCGTGGGACCGGGTGTTGCCGCAGGTGGAGGACGTCTACCGACAGGCGATCGGCGCAGGGTGAGCTCCGCCGCGGATGGGCCCCGGACACCTCCGGGAGGTGCCGACGGCCGCGGCTCCCGGCGCGGCCCCTCGGCCACGGATATCGGGTTGGTAAGATGCCGCCGTGCTCGGGCCGTGGATCGCGGTCGTCGTCGTCGCCCTCGCGGCCCTGTCGTCCTCGGACGGCGGGGTCCGTCTCTAGCCTCCCTTGTACGAGCAGATCGCGAAGAACCGGCGCAAGAGCGCCATGATCGTGGCCCTCGCGGTCGTGTTCGCCGGCGCCGTCGGGTACCTGATCGGCCTCCTGGTGGCCGGGAGCGCCTCCGGTGCCCTCATCGGCCTGGCGATCGCGGCGGTGGCGTCGGCCGCGATGGCGTGGGCGAGCTACGTCTTCGGCGACCGGGTGGTGCTGGCGACATCGCATGCCGTCGCCGTGACTCCCGAGCAGGAGCCGCGGCTGCACAACATCGTCGAGGGCCTGGCGCTCGCCGCCGGCCTGCCGAAGCCCGCCGTCTACGTCGTGCCCGAGCAGTCGCCGAACGCGTTCGCGACCGGCCGCGACCCCGAGCACGCCTCGATCGCGGTGACCCAGGGCCTGCTCGACACGATGAACAGGGTCGAGCTGGAGGGCGTGGTCGCCCACGAGATGTCCCACGTCCGGGGCGGGGACATCCTGGTCGGGACGATCGTCGCCACGCTGGTCGGTGCGGCCGTGCTGCTGGCGGAGTTCCTGCTCCGGTGG
>JAJYHN010000131.1 GCA_021784765.1 Actinomycetes bacterium | reverse complement strand
TTCACCTCCATGACAACCTCGGCGTCCGAGGGGCCGCGATTCAGTCCGATCCACACCGTCCTCGCCGCAGCGTGACTGATGGCGTTCGTGAGCGACTCCTGGGCCACCCGGTACAGGGCCAGCTCGGCGCCGGGCTCCAGACGCTCCTCGAATCCCGAGTGGATCCGCAGGTCGACGCCGTGGGCCCCACACAGGGGGGAGGCGTAGTCGCGGATGGCATCCGCGACCCCTCGCTCGGTGAGGACCGGGGGCAGGAGTCCCGACATCAGATCGCGCAGGGCCTGCACCTCGCCCCGGAGCTCGCGCTGGACCGTGACGCTCGCCCTCCCCGCCACGGCGAGGTCCCCCGCGGCGAGCGCGATCCTGGCCCGCTCCAGCGTGTAGTCGAACCGCGTCAGCCGCTGAATCGGGCCGTCGTGCAGCTCGGCGGCGATGCGCCCGCGCTCCTCCTCGGTGGCCTCCGTGATCCGGGCGAGCAGCCTGCGGCGCTCTCCGGCGACGACCGCGAGGGTGTCCGCCCTCGCCCCGGCGGCCATGGACCGGGCCTGGGCGCGGCCCGAGAGGCGGACGAGCACCGCGACCACGACCGTCGCGAGCAGGAACACGCCGACCGTGGCGACCCTCGCGGCGCCGGCCGCTTCGGCCGCGCGCGCCGCGGCCACGCCCACCGACGAGCCGGCCGCCGCACGCAGGCGCTCGAACGCGGGATCGGTTCGCTCCCGGTCGATCGCGCGGGCCCGGGGGACGTTCCCCACCCGGAGCGCGGCGAACTCCGCGTCCACCGCGGCGAGGTAGGCGGTGACCGCGGAGCGCACCGAGCGGAGTCCGGCGGCCGACACGCCGTCGCTCTGCGCGTCGCGGAGCCCGGCCCGAACCTGCGACACGGCGCCGGAGAGCTGATTCAGGGACCCCGGGGTCACCCGTCCCAGATCGATCGCCTGCCACTCGATCGCGCTCACGTGGTAGGCCTCGGCCTGGACCGATCTCAGCGCAGCCTGTCCCTCGAGCTGGCGAATCGCCTCCTGCTCGCCGAGCAACGAGACGGACGTCGCCAGGCCGACGACGGTCGCGATGACCACGATGACGGTCCCCGAACGGCTCCAGAGGCCCTTCCGCATCCCGGTCGGCGTCGTGACTCCCCCCGTCGGCTCACTGTATCCCAGGCCGTCGGCCCCTCAAAGTGCGGGCCCGAGTCATCGTCTATCGTCTCCGGGGCGGCCCGCCCATCGTTCCCAAGGGCCGCCGCGGGATCCGAGGAGAAGGGACACGACGCTGGCTGCCCTCGCCGACGAGGTCGCCGACCTGCTGGCCCGCCTGATCCGGAACGCCTGCGTGAACGACGGGACGCCGGACTCCGGCGGCGAGCTCCGCAGCGCCGACCTGCTGCGCGACTACCTGGAGGGACCCGGGCTGGACCTCGAGCGCTACGACGCCGGCAACGGTCGGGGGAACCTGGTCGCCCGCATCGAGGGCAGCGACCCCTCGGCGCCGTCGCTGCTGCTCATGGGCCACACCGATGTCGTCCCGGCGAACCCCGAGGGGTGGCGCCACGACCCGTTCGGCGGGGAGCTCGTCGACGGCGAGATCTGGGGACGGGGCGCCGTCGACATGCTGAACCTGACGGCGTCGATGGCCGTGGCCGTCAAGCACCTGGCGGCGGCGAGCTTCGCGCCGCGCGGCACGCTGATCTACCTCGCGTGCGCCGACGAGGAGGCGCTCGGCGCGTTCGGCGCCGATTGGATGCTGCGCAACCACCGCGACGCCGTCTGGGCCGACTGCGTCCTCACCGAGTCGGGGGGGTTCGCGATGCCGCTGCCATCGAGCAGCGGGCCGAAGCTGCCGGTGATCGTCGGGGAGAAGGGTGCGTACTGGTCCACGCTCCGGGTCCACGGCACGCCCGGCCACGCCTCGATGCCGCTGCGAACCGACAACGCGCTGGTGAAGGCCGCCGAGGTCGTGCGCCGCGTCGCGGAGTACCGGCCGGCGACGACGCTCGACGGGGTCTGGCGGGCGTTCATCGAGCGCTACGACCTCCCTCCGGAGCTCGCGGCCCGGCTCGGCGACGCCGACGGCGTGCGGGCGTTCTGCGAGTCGTACGAGGACCTCGGCGTCGCCCGCGAGCTGCACGCGGTCACCCACACCACGTTCGCGCCGACGATGGCGCGCGGCGGCGTGAAGACGAACGTGATCCCCGACGTGGTCGAGCTGCAGGTCGACATCCGCACCCTGCCGGGCGTGCGCGGGCCGGAGGTCGGGGCCATGCTCGACGAGGCCCTCGGCGACCTCGCCCCGTCGGTGGAGGTCGTCGCCGACTCGGACGACCCCGCGAACGCGTCGCCGTTCGACACCCCGCTGTGGGACTCGCTCCAGCGGGCGAGCCGCGCGCTGGTTCCGAACGCCACGCTGGTGCCGTTGACGTCCACCGGCGCGACCGACGCGCGGTTCTTCCGGGCGCTCGGCGCGACGGCGTACGGGGCCGGCCTGTTCTCCGAGCGCATCTCCTACGCCGAGTACGGCGCCATGTTCCACGGCAACGACGAGCGGGTCGACCTCGAGTCGCTTCGGCTCTCGAGCGAGCTGTGGCGAGCGGTGGCCACCGACCTGCTCGCCTGAGGGATCGAGGGACCCCCGAGCGCCCCGCCCGACCGGCCGCGGCCGGTCAGGCGTCGGCCACCACGGCGAAGCGCGGGACCGTCTCGAGCCAGCCGAGCAGCCGGCTCGGGGCCGCCCCGCGGGCCGCCCACTCCACGTCGCGCAGGCGCTCGATCCGGACGGCGCGCCAGCCGGCCCGGACGACCGCGTCGACCGCCGCGTCGACCGACATCCCGGAGGCGAGCGGCAGCGCCGCCGTGAGTTCCGGCTCGTACTCCCCGTGGTGCCCGCCGTGCGGGTCGTGCCGACCGGCCAGCCGGCGGACGGTGGCCGCGGCCCCGTGCCGCGCC
Source organism: Actinomycetes bacterium (assembly GCA_021784765.1). Taxonomy (GTDB): domain Bacteria; phylum Actinomycetota; class UBA4738; order UBA4738; family UBA4738; genus JAJYHN01. The sequence continues at coordinate 10,935 of JAJYHN010000131.1, read as the reverse complement.
CGCGCCGCGACATCCCGCCCCGACCAGTTCCCCTCCAGGACCACCAGCCGGCCCGCCGACGCCGCGCGGCGCCAGGCGGCCAGCGCCCCGACGGGATCGGGCAGGGTCCACAGCAGGTGCCGCTCGATGACGGCGTCGAACGGTCCGGGCGGCGGGCGGTCGGCCGGGCCGACGACCGCCTCGAGGGCGAGACCGCGCTCGAGGGCCTTGCGCCGCGCCTCGGCCAGCATGCCCGGGGAGAGGTCGAGCGCGGTCACCCGGTAGCCGAGCTCGGCCGCCAGCAGGCTCATGGCGCCGGTCCCGGCCCCCGCATCCAGCACCGCCGCCCCCGGCGGAGGGAGGAGTCGCCGCAGGGTCGCCCGCCAGGCGGCCGCCTCTGCGGGGTGGGACACGGCATGCCCCGGCGCGCGGTCGTAGATCCGCGCGTCCTCGTCCCAGAACGCGCGGATGCGCTCGTGCAGATCCCGGTGATCGTCGCTCACGCTCGTTGGGGCCCGGGGCCGATCGGGCCGCCACCCAGTCTACGGTCCCCGGCGGCGCCGGGCGATCGCCGTAGGGCAAAGGTCGAGGTGACGCGCCCCCGAATGGCGGTGGACAGCGGCCGCCGGTTCCTGCATCCTACGACCGTCGGCACTGCAGGCGGGGGGAACGGGGGCATGTCACCCATCCGGGGCAAGGATCCGTGGGAGACGCGGCTTCGGCGGCGGCTGTGGTGGCACGCCAACCGCGACTGGCTGCAGATCGTGCTCTGGACGGTGGCTGTCGCCGGCGCGGCGCTCCTGCTCGCTCACGCGCCGCTCGGCTGAGCCCCCGGCCGCTCGGTCCACTCGTCCTCGGGGCCGAACCGTGCCTCGGCGCGAGCGGCCGCCTCGCGGATCGGCTCCTCCTCGCGCCCGATCAGGTCCGGGTTCACCCCGGCGCGCCCCACGAGCGCGAGCGTCAGCTCCTGCAGGGCGATCGCGGTGGCGGCGAGCGACGAGAGCGTCGCCGGAAGCTCGGGGGCCTCGCCGACCACCAGGCGTCCCGCCGGCGTCAGCTCCGGCCCGAGCGTCGCGTCGACGTCGGGCGTCACGATCGCCGCCGCGCGCATCCCGAGCGCGCGCGCCGCCCCCAGCGCCTGCCGGCCGCGGGCCGCCCGGGCGTCCCGCCGCCGGGAGTCGGTGACGAGCAGGACGAGCCCGGTCCGCTCGTTCGCCGGCACGAGGTGGCCGTGCAGCAGGGTCTCGGTCTCGTAGGCCGCCGTGGGGAGCCGGACGGCCTCGGCCACCTTCAGGGCGAGCTCCCGTGCCGCCACGTGGTCGGCTCCGCTGCCGGCCGTGATCATGCGGTCGACGCCCCATAGGCGCAGGGCCGTCTCCGCCGCCTGCCGCCGGGTGGCGAGGCCACCGTCCAGGTGACGCTCGACCGCGCGCACGTCGAACCGGTCGCCACCGATCGCGGCCGCGATCGCGGCGCCCGCGAGCAGGGGGGAGAGGTACCCGACCGTATGGCACCAGGAGCGGTCGGCGAGCGGGGTGACGAGGATCCGATCCGCGAGCGCGCGACCGTCCTCCGTGGGCACGGCGGTCACCAGCGCCGTCGACGCGCCCGCCTCCCGCGCAGCCCGCAGCGCCGCCAGCGTCGCCCTGGTCGCTCCCTCGTGCGAGATCGCGATGCAGACACCCCCCGGACGCGGATCGAGGAACGCCTCGAACGCCTGGCGGGCCTCGACCGCCGGCCCGGGGACGCCGGCCCCGGCGAGGGCCTCCTGGAGCTGCACGGCGACCCCGTGCGCGGCATGCTCGCTGGTGCCGCAGCCGACCACGACGACCGGCCGCCCGGCCTCCCGGGCGTCGCGGACCGCGACCGCGACGTCGTCGGCGGCGCCCCCCTGCGCGTCGATGCCCGGCACCAGGCCGGGCTCGGCCGCCATCATGTCCTCCATCACCCAGGGCGGCTCGTCCCGCCATTCCGGGAACGCGTCGGTGTGCCAGGGGGCATGCGGGCTCACGGGCGAGACCTCGCGGGCGCGAGCGCATCCGGTCCGGCGCCGCGGCGGCGGGCGGCGGACGCAGGCATGCGACGCGGGTCGGGCGGACTAGGACTGGCTGGAGTTCGCGTCCCGCCCCTCCGGCGCCTGGCTCTTCGCCGGCTCGGGCGCGTTGCCCTCGTCGATGCCCTTGCGGAACTCGGACTTGGCTCGACCGAGCGAGCGAGCGAGCTCCGGGATCTTCGCGCCGCCGAAGATCACGATCGCGACGAGCAGGATGATCGGGATGGTCTCAGGACCCAGCAGGGCCAGCATGCGTTCCTCCTTCGACGTCCTTTGGTTCCTCGGCCGGCGCGTCCGGGTCGAAGGCGCTCTTGACCTCGTCCCGCAGGGAATCCGACGCCCGCCGGAATTCCTGGAGTCCTCTCCCGAGCGACTTGGCCACCTCGGGCAGCTTCTTCGGCCCGAGGACCACCAGCGCGATCGCCAGGACGAGGATCAGCTTCTCCGGGCTCAGAATGTCCAACCGCTACCCCCAAGGCGACAGGGAGAAGTGTACGTCAGCGCGACCCGGCGCGGGCAGGCCTCCGACCGGAGGGTCCGGAGCTTCAAGGATCGGGCGAATCGGCCGATGACTCTCGTGCGCGGACGGGCGCCAGAGCCAGCACGGCCGCGCGCGGACATGGCGAACGAGCTCCATCTCGACTCCCCGGTGCGGCTGCGAAACCCGCGCCTGCTCGGAGAGCTTCGGATCGGCGCCGCCGTGATGGTGGGGGTGTTCGTCCTCGCCTTCCGGCCGCACGATCCGGCCCTGATCCCCTCCTACGTGCGCCCGGCCGGCTTCGGCCTCGCGACCGTCCTCGCGGCGATCGGCCTCGCGCAGCTCCTCCCCGCGATCGGCCGGCAGCGGCCGACCCCCGCGGTGCTGCTGGCGGCCGACGCCGGCATCGGCGTCGGCCTCGTGTGGCTGTACGCGGCCGACGCGCCGAGCCTCCTCTACGCGATCCTCCTGCCGGTCCAGGTGGAGGCCGCGATGCTCCTCGGGCTGCCGGGCGGATCGGCGACCTGGGCGGTGACCACCGCCGCGTTCCTCGTCGCCGTCCTGTCGGCCGGCGGCCTACTGGGCGACCATCCCGCGCTCGACGTGCTGGTCCTCCCGCTCGCGCAGCTCATGGTCGTGGGGTTGATCTCGGCCCTGCGGCGCGAGCTGGCGGCCGCGACCGCCGCGACCGAGCAGGCCAGCACCCACTTCCGCGCGCTCGTCGAGCAGGTACCGGCGATCGTGTACGCCGCCGGCTGCGGCGACGGCGACTGGCGCTACGTGAGCCCGCAGATCACCCGGGTGCTCGGCATGACGCCGCAGGAGTGGACGGCGCACCCACCGGCCTTCCGCGCGTTCGTCCACCCGGAGGACCGCGACCGCGCGAGCGCCGAGGAGGAGCTCGCCCGGCTCCGCGGTGACGACCACCTCGGCCTGGACTACCGCCTGGTGCTGCCCGACGGCCGGACGGTCTGGATCCGCGACGAGTCCACGCTGGTGCGGGACCGGCGGGGCCGCCCCGACTACTGGCATGGGGTGCTGCTCGACGTCACGGCGCAAAAGCGCGTGGAGGCCCAGCTTCGCGAGGCCGAGGCGGAGTACCGGACCCTCGTCGAGCAGATCCCGGCCGTCGTCTACCGGTTCGCTCCCGACGCGCCGGTCCCCGGCGCGTCGGGGGGGCGCCCCGGCAGGTTCGTCTACATCAGCCCGCAGATCGAGTCGGTCCTCGGCTACACGCGCCAGGACTGGCTGGAGGATCCGCGCCGCTGGGCGCGATGCCTGCATCCCGAGGACCGCGAGCGGGTCGTCGCCGAGGACGCCCGCGTGGCCGGAACCGGCGATCCCCTCAACGTGGAGTACCGGCTGATCGCACGCGACGGGCACGTGGTGTGGGTCCGGGACCAGGCGGTCCTGCTCGGCGAGGGTGGGCGGCGCTACTGGCACGGCGTCATGCTCGACGTCACCGAGCGCAAGCGCGCGGAGGAAGAGGTCGCGTTCCTCGCCTACCACGACCGACTGACGGGCCTTCCGAACCGCACGATGTTCGAGGAGCTGCTCGGGCTGGCGCTCGCGCGGGCGCGCCGGCAGGGGCTGGCCGTCGCGGCGCTGTACCTCGACCTCGACGACTTCAAGCTGGTGAACGATGGCCTCGGGCATGCCGCCGGCGACGATCTGCTGCGCCAGGTGGCGATCCGCCTGCGCGGCGCGAGTCGCGACACCGATCTCGTGGCGCGCCAGGGCGGGGACGAGTTCCTGCTGCTGCTCTCGGACCTCGCGCGAGACTCGGTCGATGCGTCGGACGGTGCCGGTGCCAGGTCGATCGCGAGAGGCGTGGCCGCGCGCATCCACGAGGCGCTGCGCGCGCCGTTCGTCCTCGGCGACGCGGAGGTGTTCTCGTCGGTCTCCATCGGAGTCAGCCTGTTCCCACTCGACGCCGCCGACGGCAAGGCCCTGCTGAAGAACGCCGACACCGCGATGTACCGGAGCAAGGCCTCCGGCCCCGGGGGGACGATCGTGTTCGCCGACACCGCCGGCGATCCCGTCACGCGCCTGTCGTTCTCGACCCGCCTGCACCGCGCCGTGGAGCGCCGCGACTGGGTGCTCCACTACCATCCGATGGTCGACCTCGCGACCGGCGACACGACGGGCGTCGAGGCGCTGCTTCGCTGGCGCGACCCGAACGGCGGGCTCATCGCCCCCGGCGACTTCCTGCCGACTGCCGAGGAGATGGGGCTCACCGAGAGCATCGGCGACTGGGTCCTCGAGGAGCTCTGCCGCCAGGCGGCCGTCTGGCGCGGCATGGGGCTCGCCCTGCAGACCGGCCTGAACCTCTCCGGCCGCCAGCTCTGGCAGCCGAGGCTCGTCGAGAAGGTCCTGCGGGCCGTCGAGGCAGCCGGCCTGGCGCCGGAGAGCCTGCTCGTCGAGGTGGCCGAGTCCACGGCCATGCGCGAGCCCGTGCGCACGGGGCAGGTCCTGTCCGACCTCCACGAGGCCGGGGTGCGCGTTGCGATCGACGACTTCGGGATCGGGTACTCGTCGCTCGCCCGCCTGCGGCACCTGCCGGTCGACATCCTGAAGATCGACCCCTCGTTCGTGCACGACGTCCCCGAGGACGAGGCGGCGGCCGGGATGGTCGCGGCCATCGTGCAGCTTGCCCACGGGCTCGGGATGACTCCCCTCGCCGAGGGCATCGAGAACGAGGTGCAGCGGCGGTTCCTCGTCGAGCATGGATGCCGGGCCGGACAGGGGTGCCTGTTCGGCCACCCGGTGCCGGGGGCCGCGGTGCCCGACGTCGTCCGCGGCCGGGCGCGGGCCGACGCGATCCGCTGGGGCTGAGCATCCTGCGGCCGGGCCGGCACCTGGCGGGGCTTCCGGCTTCCGGCCCCCACCGCTCCTACCGTACGCTGTGCGAATGGCACGTCCCCTGACCGGCGAGCTGTCGGCGAGCCGCCTCGCGAACCTGGCCGCCCCGGCCATCGCGGAGGCGTTCATCGACCACCAGGACGGCTTCGCGGAGATCACACGACGAGCGCGCGGCCGCTTCGAGCGCCGGGACTGGCACGGGGCCGTCGCCGACGCCGCCGCCCGGCTCGACCTGTACGGGCGGGTCATCGACCGCATCGAGCGGGGCGTTCGCGACGCGCTCGGCGCCCGGGTCGCCGACGGGCTGCTCTGGGCCGCCATCAAGGCCGTGTACTCGGGGCTGATCGCCGGCCGCGACGACTGGGAGCTTGCCGAGACCTTCTTCAATTCGGTGACGCGCCGCGTCTTCGCGACGGTCGGGGTCGACCCCAACATCGAGTTCGTCGCCTCGGACTTCGACGGCCCGCCGGTGCGGCCCGAGGGCGGGGTCGTCCGCACCTACCGGGCGCACGCTGCCGGCACCCGCGGGGCGACCGACCTGGTCGAGGCCATCCTTCGGGACGGCTGGTTCGACGCCCCGTTCGAGAACGCCCGGCGCGACGCGTGGCTCGTGGCGGAGCGGCTGGCGACGCGCCTGCGGGACGCCGGAGCGGGGCCGGCGGAGCGGGCGGAGATCGTGCGGGCGCCCTTCTTCCGGCGCAAGGGCGCCTACCTCGTGGGGCGGATCGTCGCCGGCCAGACGATCGTCCCCCTCGTCCTCGCCCTGCTGAACACCGAGCGGGGCATCGTGGTCGATGCGGTCCTGCTGGAGGAGGACGACCTGAGCGTCCTGTTCAGCTTCACCCGATCGCACTTCCACGTCGACGTCGGCCCGCCCCACCAGCTGGTGCGGTTCCTGCATCGCCTGATGCCGAACAAGCGGATCGCCGAGCTGTACATCGCCGTCGGGTACCACAAGCACGGCAAGACCGAGCTGTACCGCGACCTGCTTCGCCACCTGCGCGAGAGCGACGATCGGTTCGAGCTGGCTCCGGGCACGCCGGGCATGGTCATGGCGGTGTTCACGATGCCGGGCTACGACGTGGTCTTCAAGATCATCCGGGACCGCTTCCCGGCGATCAAGCCGGTCACCCGGCAGGGGATCCAGAAGAACTACCGGCTGGTGTTCCGCCATGACCGGGCCGGGCGCCTGGTCGAGGCCCAGGAGTTCGAGCACCTGAAGTTCGACCGGCGCCGGTTCGCCGACGATCTGCTGCTGGAGCTCGGGCGCCACGCCGCCCAGACGGTGGACGTCGGCGACGAGGACGTGGTCGTCCACCACGCGTACGTGGAGCGGCGCGTGGTCCCGCTGGACGTCTACGTGCGCACGGCGCCGGAGGAGAGCGTGCGGGCGATCGTCGCGGACTTCGGCCAGGCGATCAAGGACCTCGCCGCCACCGGCATCTTCCCCGGGGAGCTCCTGCCGAAGAACTTCGGGGTCACTCGACACGGGCGCATCGTCTGCTACGACTACGACGAGCTGTCGCTGCTCACCGACTTCACGTTCCGCCGCATGCCGGTGGCGACGAGCCCCGACGAGGAGTACGCGGACGAGGCATGGTTCGGCGTCGGGCCGCGAGACGTGTTCCCCGAGGAGATCCCGTCGTTCATCGGCCTGCCGCGCGGGCTGCGGGCCGTGCTCGACGAGCAGCATGCCGACCTCTACGACGTCCGGTTCTGGACGGGGATGCAGGAACGCGTGCGCGGCGAGGAGATCGTCGACATCTTCCCCTACCGCGCGTCCCTGCGGCTGCCGTCGCGGCCCGGCGGCGCGGGCGGCTGAGGCACGGGGACCGGCCTACGGGACGCCGGGGCTTGCGCGTCCTCACCCGGGTGGCCGGCGTGGGAATCGCGCCGCCACCGTCGTGCCCTCGCCGGGCGACGACTCGATCCGCCACTCCCCGCCGGCGGCCTGCACACGCTCGCGCATGCCGATGACGCCGAGGTGGTGCTCGCCGGCCGCGGCCCTCAGCCGCTCGGGAGAGAACCCGACGCCGTCGTCCCGGATCTCGAGGATCGCGGCGTCCCCCTCGTCGGCGAGCACCAGCCGGACCAGGTCCGCCCCGGCGTGCTTCGCGGCGTTGGCGAGGGCCTCCTGCGCGACGCGGTACATCGCGTTCTCCACCTCGGGATCGAGGCGGCCGTCCAGGCGCACGTCGACGTCGACCGCCAGCCCGTGCTCGTCGGCGACGACCGTGGCCTGCCGCCGGAGGGCCGCCTCCAGCCCCAGCTGGTCGAGCAGCGGCGGGCGAAGCAGCGCGATCACCTCCCGCAGGGACAGGGCCTCGCCGCGCAGGTCGTCCTGGGTCCTCGCGAGCTGCTCCTCAAGGAACGGCGCGTCGCCGCGGGCGAGCGCCGAGCGGACGCTGTCCAGGCGGAACATGACGGCGGCGAGCCCCTGCACCGGCCCGTCGTGCAGCTCGCGGGCGATGCGGGCCCGCTCCTGCTCGGCCGCCTCGACCGTCCGCCGCAGGAGCGCCCGGCGCTCGGCCTCGACGCTCTCCAGCTCCTCCAGCGCCGCCGCCAGCTCCTCGCCGCGTGCACGCAGCGTCTCGGTGGTCCGCTCGAGCTCGCGCGTGCGGAAGAACATCTGCCGCGCGAGGAGCAGTGGCACGAGGAACACCAGCACCGCCCAGGGACCGACGTGCACGTACAGCTCCCCGATCAGCAGCGCGAACAGGCCGAGCAGCAGGTAGTTCAGGACGAACTCCGAGGGCGAGCCGACGTGCATGCGCGCCAGCGAGCGCCCGACCGTCGTGTGGTAGGCGATCGCGAGGTAGGTGGCAACGATCCCGGTGTTCACCACGTAGTCGGCGACGATCGCCGCGACGACGGCGACGACGCGCGTGCCCCAGCCGCCCCGCATCGAGCCGACGGCGTGGAAGGCGAGCCCGGCGGCCAGCACCGACAGCGCGATCTCGGAGCGGATGAACAGCGCCTTGCGCACCGAGATCTCGCGCCGCCACTCGCGGCGGTCGAGCGAGCCGACCAGCGCGACGGCGGCCGCGACCGGCGGGGGGGCCAGCATCGCCGCCGCGATCAGGATGGGGAACGCGAGCGAGAGCCGCAGCTGCTCCGAGGCCTGGACCGGGGCGAGGTCCACGATGGCCACCGAGACGACCCAGGCGAGGAGCGCCGGATCGAGGAACGGACGCGGGTCCCGCAGCCCCGCCCACACGAGCACCACGACCACCGGCGCCGTGACGGCGAGCTCGAAGGCGACCGTCGGCCACCCGGCGTCCTCGCTCGCCTGGCCGGCGGCGGCCGAACGCCCCGCGTCCCCGGATGTCAGCTCGTCTGCGGCCACCGTCCTCGCTCCGCGCCGGCTCCAGCCGGCCCGCCGGCCATTGTCGCGCGCGGCCGCGGCCGGGTCGAGGCCCACTGGCCGCGATCGGTCGGGGCGGCGAGGAGCGGCGGGCGCCAGCGAACGCCGTCGGCGGCGCCATCGTGCTCGGGAACGCGGGTCGCGCGAGGTAGGATCCCACCGTCAGCCGAGGGTCCGCTCGCGCCTGGACGCCCCGAACCGCGCCGGCGCGGCCGGCCGACGAGGGGGAGACGAGATGGCCACGACCACCGCCGGCCCGCAGCCGGAGTCCGACCGCGTCTGGAGCATCGAGACCCACGGGATCGATCCGATCCCGGAGTCCGACCGCCACGGCCGCCCGTTCGAGCTGTTCTGGATCTGGTGCGCCGCGAACATCGGGATCCTCGGGATCACCTACGGCGCGTTCCTGGTCACGTTCTACGGCCAGAGCCTGTTCCAGGGGATCGTCGGCGCCGTCGTCGGGACCATCGTCTCGTTCCTGCTGGTCGGCTACATCAGCCTGGCCGGGATGCTCGGCAGCGCGCCGACGCTGATCCTGTCGCGGGCGTCCTTCGGGGTGATCGGCAATGCCATCCCGACCCTCATCAGCTACGTCTCGCTGGTCGGATGGGAGACCATCCTCGTCGCCACGGCGACGCTCGCGGCCGAGACGGTCCTCCAGAGCCTCGGGGTCGGCGGCGGCACCGCCACGACCGCGATCGCGTTCGTCGTCATCGCCGGCGTCACGATCGCGATCGGGCTGATGGGGCACGCGACGATCCTGCGCATCCAGACGTGGTTCACGTGGGCGTTCGCGATCCTCACGGTCCCGTTCATGGCCCTGAAGTGGGGACACATCGACTTCACGAGGGTCGCCCACCTGCCCTCGAGCGGCTTCGCCGGGTTTCTCGGCGGGGTGTCGGTGATCATGGCCGGGCTGGGCATCGGCTGGGTGAACGCCGGGGCCGACTACAGCCGCTACCTGCCGCGCTCCTCGAGCCGCGGGGGGGTCGTGTGGTGGACCACGTTCGGCGCCAGCGTCGCGCCGATCGTCCTGATCGTGTTCGGCGTGCTGCTGGCCGCGAACGACCCGAACCTCGCGTCCTCGTCGAACCCGATCGGCGATCTCGCGAAGGGGCTGCCGACCTGGTTCCTGGTCCCCTACCTCGTCACCGCCGTCGGAGGGCTGGTCGCCGGCGCGCTGCTCGACATCTACTCCTCGGGGCTGAACCTGCTGACGCTCGGGGTGCCGCTGCCCCGCTACCAGTCGGTCGCGATCGACGGCACGATCATGATCGCGGGCAACATCTACATCCTGTTCTTCGCCAAGACCTTCTTCTCGCCGTTCCAGGGCTTCCTGATCACCCTCGGCGTGCTGCTCTCCGCCTGGTCTGCGATCTTCCTCGTCGACATGTTCCTGTACCGGCGCCGGGTCGGGTACGACGAGCACGAGCTCTACAGCCCGCGGGGGAGGTACGGCGCCGTGAACGTGGCGGGGGTCGTCGCGCTCGTGGTGGCCGGCGCGGTCGGGCTCGGCCTCGTGACGTCGACCGCGGCCGTGTTCAGGTGGGCCGGGTACCTGATCAAGGTCTTCCCGAAGGGGTGGCAGGGGACGATCGGCGGGAGCAGCCTCGGCCTGCTGATCGCCTTCGTCGTGGCCGGCATCCTCTACGGGATCCTGGCGCCGATCTTCGGGGAGCGCCGGACGGCCGTCGCCGGGGGCGTTCCGGCCGGCGCTCCGTGAGCGCCGGCGAGCCCGCGGCAGGCGGACCGGCACCGTTGCTCGTCGTCGTCGACATGCAGCGGGTCTTCGCCGAGCCGGGCAGCGGCTGGGCCACGCCGGGGTTCGACGAGATCGTCGAGCCGATCGCCGCGCTGGCCGACGCGTTCGGCAACCGGGTCGCACTCACCCGGTTCGTCGTGCCCGCCGAACCCCGTGGCTCGTGGGTCGACTACTACCGCGACTGGGAGTTCGTGACGCGGCCGGGCGCCGCGCCGCTCCTCGACCTGGTCGAGCCCTTCGCGTCGCTCGCCGCGACCGGGGCGCCCGTCGTGTCGGCCCCGACGTTCTCGAAGTGGGGCACCGAGCTCGAGCGCCTGGCCGGCCCGGCGATGACGCTGGTGGTCTGCGGGGTCGCCACCGACGCGTGCGTGCTGGCGACCGTGCTCGGCGCGCTCGACGTGGGGATGCACGTGCGCGTCGTCGAGGACGCCTGCCGC
>JAJYHN010000171.1 GCA_021784765.1 Actinomycetes bacterium | reverse complement strand
CCTCCATCTCCACCAGGACCGTCTCGCCCTCGACCTTGACCGCGAACGCGGCGACCGGCGCCGTCGCGGGCAGGGTCCGCGCCGCCCCCGTCTCGAGGTCGAACGTCGCCCCGTGCCGGGGGCACTCGATCGTGCACTCCCCGACGTCGACCTCCCCCTCCGAGAGGAAGCCCTGCGCATGCGAGCACAGGTCGCCGACGGCACGGAACTCGCCGCCGCCGAGGTTCACCACCGCGATGCGCGTCCCGTTCGCGTCGAACGCGCGCGCCTCGCCCTCCGGAACGTCCGTCGTCTTGCCGATCTCAACGAGCACGAGCCTTCTCCACCTCCCGCTCGAGCTCGGCCGCGATCGTCGCCTCCAGCGCCTCCTTGACGTCTGCGAGCGTCACGCGGTCGAGCACCTCCTGGAAGAACCCGGTCACCACGAGCTTCTCGGCCTCCGCGAAGGGGACGCCGCGGCTCTGGATGTAGAACAGCGTGTCGGGGTCGACCGGACCGTCGCTGGCGGCGTGGCCGCACCGGACGTCGTTCGCCTCGATCTCGAGGTTCGGCACCGACATCGCCCGCGCCTTCTCCGACAGCACCATGTTGCGGATGGTCTGGAACGCGTCGGACTTCTGGGCGTTCGGCCGGATGGCGACCGTGCCCGAGAAGATCGAGCGCGCCTCGTCGGTCAGCGCGCCCTTGCACAGCAGGTCGCTCGAGCAGTGCGGCGCGACGTGGTCCTGCAGCGCACGGAAGTCGAGGTGCTGACGCCCCTCGGCGAAGTACAGGCCGAGCATCTCGCTGTGCGCCCCGGGCTCGACCAACACGCTCTCGAGCTCGGTGCGCGCGAGCGCGGCCCCGAACGCGACGGCGAGCGACCGGACGGTCGCATCGGCGCCGATCACCGCCCGCTGCACCGACAGGTGCGTCACCCCCCGCCCCCACTCCTGGATCGACAGGTACCGGAGATTCGAGCCGGGGCCGGCGAAGATCTCGACGGCCGCGTCCGACAGGACACCCTCGAGGTCGTGCGAGTAGAGCCGATCGACGAACGTGAGCTCGGCGCCCTCCTCGAGCACGATCAGCGTGTGCGGAAACACGGCCACCCCGTCCCGGTCGACGTACGTCACCGACTGGAGTGGGAAGTCGACCTTGACGTTCGCCGGCACGTACACGAAGGTCCCGCCGGTGCGAAACGCCGCGTGCAGCGCCGAGAACTTCGTCCGGTCGGCCGCGACGGCATAGTGCAGCCGCCCCTCGACCAGCTCGGGACGGCGCCGGACGGCCTCGTCCAGCGAGCAGAAGACCACCCCACGGGCGGCCTCCTCGGGGTCCAGGTGCGCCGAGACCACCGTGGAGTTGTGCTGGATCGACAGCGCCGCGCGCTCGCCACCGGCCGTCGCGGCCGCGAGCGGCTCGGGCGCCACCTCCTCGAGGCTCGCCGCCTTCGGCTCCTCGGCGAGGGGCGTGAAGCGCGAAAGGTCCAACGCCGTGAGGTCGGTGTAGCGCCACTCCTCGGTCTCGGGGGAGGGCGCCGGCATCGCCTCGAAGCTCGCGAACGCGCGCTCGCGCAGCGCGGCCGCGAACGCCGGCTCCCCCGCCTGCAGCGCCGCCAGCGCCGCCCTGGTGAACCCCGTCGTCGTCGTCTCGGTCATCGCGGACGAAATCCTATCAGTGGAATCGGATTCCCATCGGGGTGGGCCGCCTGGGCCTGGACGGAGCGGCGCGCTCCCGTGGCCTTCGAGACGGGATCACGCTGCGGGACGTCGTGACGTGGGCGGGTCGGTGTGTCGTACCCGGAGGGTAGGATTCGAATGTCTGTTCGAGTCCGCGCGGGTGGGGCGGCATGGGTGAGCTGCGGTCGGCGATCGAGGCGCTGCGGGCCGAGGATCTGATCGAGTTGCCCGACGCCCGGATCGAGGAGGACTTCGCCGAGCTCCAAGCGGCCGCGGAGGCCCTCGAGGCGGAGCGGCTGCGCCGTCTGGCGGAGATCGAACGCCGTGGCCTGTTCCGGCGGGACGGCCACCTCTCGGCTGCCGCGTGGCTGGCGGGCTCGTTCCGGGTGGCGTGGGGGGCGGCGCGGGAGCAGACGCGGGTGGCCAGGGCCCTCCGGGAGATGCCCGGGACTCGGCGGGCGCTCCAGGCGGGCGAGGTCTCTTTGTCGGCGGTGCGCGTGCTGGTGGCGGCCCGCGAGGCCGAGCCGTCCGCGTTCGCTCGGTGCGAGACCGAGCTCGTCGAGGTGGCCCGCATCCACTCCATGCGCGACCTCCAGCGGGTCGCGGGGTACTGGCGCCAGCGGGCCGAGCGGGAACGAGCCGTCGATGGGGAGGAGGAGCTGCGGCATCGGCGTCGACTCCACGCCTCCCCCACGTTCCTCGGGATGGTGCGGATCGACGGCGACCTCGACCCCGAGACCGGCGAGACGCTGCTGACGGCGCTTCGAGCCGTGATCGACGCCGACGTCAGGTCGGGCGGACCGGGGGACGATCGCACGCCGGCCCAGCGGAGGGGCGACGCGCTCGGCGAGATCTGCCGACAGTGGCTGGATCTCGGCGAGCGACCCACGGTGGGCGGAGAGCGGCCTCACATCACCGTGACGGTCGACGCCAGGGTTCTCGGTGGTCAGGCGCCGCCTGGCGTGAACGACGAGCCTGGCGGCGCGGCCGGCGGCCACGTCGGAGTCGAAGGCGTGGAGCTTGGCGTCGGGACTGGACGCGGCGAGCTCGACCACGTGGGTCCCGTCGCACCCGAGGTCACCCACCGGCTGGCCTGCGACGCCTCGGTGATGCGGGTGGTGATGGCCGGGGAGTCCGAGCCGCTCGACGTCGGCCGGCGCACCCCCGTGGCGTCCCCAGCCATGCGCCGCGCCGTGATCGTCCGCGACCGAGGCTGCCGGTCCCCCACCAGCGGGGCGGCTTCCGGCTGGAGCTGCTCGACGGGCAACCCGTGTTCCGCCGATCCGACGGCTCGGTCCTCGCGGACCGGGCGCCGCCGTAGCTTCGGCCCCCGCCGCGCGGGCCCCGGCCCCCTATCCCACCGATCCCTCCATCTGCAGCTCGATCAGCCGGTTCAGCTCGACCGCGTACTCCATCGGGAGCTCCCGGGTGATCGGCTCGATGAACCCGTTCACGACCATCGCGGTGGCCTCGGCCTCGGTCAGGCCGCGGCTCATCAGGTAGAAGAGCTGGTCCTCGCCGACCTTCGAGACCGTCGCCTCGTGGCCGAGCTGCGCGGTGTCCTCCTCGACCTCGATGTACGGGTAGGTGTCCGAGCGCGACTCGTCGTCCAGGATCAGCGCGTCGCAGCGGACCAGCGACTTCGCGTGATGCGCCTCGGGCTCGACCCGAACGAGGCCGCGGTAGCCCGTGCGGCCGCCACCCTTGCTGACCGACTTCGAGGTGATGATCGAGGACGTGTACGGAGCCGCGTGGACCGCCTTGCCGCCGGCGTCGGTGTGCTGGCCCTCGCCGGCGAACGCGACCGACAGCACCTCGCCACGCGCGCCCTTGCCGAGCAGGTAGATCGACGGGTACTTCATCGTGATCTTCGAGCCGATGTTGCCGTCGACCCACTCCATCACGGCGTCCTCGTAGGCGGCCGCCCGCTTGGTGACCAGGTTGTAGACGTTCGTCGACCAGTTCTGGATCGTCGTGTAGCGGACCCGGGCACCCCTCTTGACGATGATCTCGACGACGGCCGAGTGCAGCGAGTCGCTGGTGTAGATCGGGGCCGAGCAGCCCTCGACGTAGTGCACGTAGCTGCCCTCGTCCGCGATGATGAGCGTCCGCTCGAACTGCCCCATGTTCTGGGCGTTGATGCGGAAGTACGCCTGCAGCGGGATGTCGACGTGCACGCCCGGCGGCACGTAGATGAACGACCCACCCGACCACACCGCGGAGTTCAGCGCCGCGAACTTGTTGTCGTTCGGCGGGATGATCGTGCCGAAGTACTCCTTCACCAGGTCGGGGTGTTCGCGCAGGCCCGAGTCCATGTCGGTGAACAGCACGCCGATCGACTCGAGCTCGTCGCGGATCTTGTGGTAGACGACCTCGGACTCGTATTGGGCCGACACGCCGCCCAGGTACCTCTTCTCGGCCTCTGGGATCCCGAGCTTGTCCCACGTCCCCCGGATGTCCGCGGGAAGCTCCTCCCAGGATTTCGCCTGCTTCTCGGTCGAGCGGATGAAGTAGTAGATGTCGTCGAAGTCGATGCCGGACAGGTCGGCGCCCCACCAGGGCATGGGACGCTTCGCGAAGTGCCGGTAGGCCTTCAGCCGGGACTTCCGCATCCAGTCCGGCTCGTTCTTCAGCCAGGAGATCTCCTCGACGACCGCCTCGGAGAGCCCCTTCTTCGGCTCGAACACGTAGTGCTCGGGGTCGTGCCAGCCAAACCGGTAGCCCTTGCTGAGTTCCCGGAGGTGCTCATTCTGGGTGACCGACATCGCACCGTCCCCTCGTCGCCTCGAACGGGCCGCTCTGGCAACGATACCTCGCGCCGCCGCCCAAAGTCTATCGTGTCGGTCGGATTTGCACCGCCCCCCGGACCGGTCGGGCCCGGAAGCATGCAGGCCTCGCGGCCGGCTAGAAGAAGCCGAGGGCGGCCTTGGCCTCCTCCGACATCATCTCGGGGTTCCACGGGGGCCGCAGCACCATCTCGGCCTCCACGTTCTCGATCCCTTCGACGCCGGCGACGAATTGCTTGATCTCGGCCTCGATCAGCGGGCCGATGGGGCAGCCCATGGTCGTGAGCGTGTAGGTGATGTGCACGGTGTCGCCCTGCACCTCGACCCCGTAGACGAGCCCGAGATCGACGATGTTGATCCCGAGCTCGGGGTCGAGCACGTGCCGCAGCATGGCCATCACCCGATCGCGGAGCGCCTCCTCCTCGGCCGACGCCTGCGTGGTCCCCACGGCCGTCTCCATCTCCTGCGGTTCGTTCATACGGCCTCCTCGACAGGCTATTGTAGGCGCGCACGGCGCGCCGACCGGGGCGACCCCCAGGTTTCGCTTCGCCGCCCGCCCGCTCGCGAGGGACCAGGAAATGCGCGTGCTGATCGTCGACGACCACCCGGTAACCCGCAATGGATTGCGGGCGGCCCTCGCGGAGGCGGCCGGCCTCGAGATCGTCGGCGAGGCCGCCTCCGGCGACGAGGCCGTGGCCGAGGCCCGGCGCCTTGGGCCCGACCTGGTGCTGATGGACGCGCAGATGCCGGGCATGAACGGCCTCGAGGCGGCCCGGACCATCCGGGGGGAGCGCCCGGACACGCGTGTCGTGCTCCTGGCGGTCGAGGAGTCCGAGGCCGGCGTCGCGGAAGCCATGCAGGCAGGGGTCTCCGGCTACCTTGTCAAGGACGTCAGCCCGTCCGAGCTGCTCGAGGCCCTCCGGCAGACGGTCGCCGGCAGGACCGTCGTCCACCCCTCGCTGACGCGCGCCCTCATCGAGCAGGTGCAGCTCCCGGGGTCGCGCCCCCCGACCGCCGCCCTCTCGGCGCGCGAGGCCGAGATCCTGCAGAAGATCGCCTACGGGGCCAGCACGAAGCAGGTGGCGAGGGCGCTCGGCATCTCCCCGCACACGGTCAAGACCCACCTCGAGCGGATCTTCGAGAAGCTCGGCGCGAACGACCGCGCCCAGGCCGTCGCCATCGCCTTCCGCCTCGGCCTCGTCCGCTGATCCCCGCCGACCGGGCGGAGCGCTAGGGCCGTCCCCGCCGGGCGGCGACGGCCGCCGCCGCCACCACGGCCGCCGCGTCGGCGGCGACGAGAAGGGCCCGGGCGGTGAGCTCCGCCCAGAGCGCCGTCGCCTCCCCGCCGGTGAAGTCCCGATCCCCGATCGGGCTCGCCTCCAGGACGACGAGCGGCACGCCGTCGCGGGCCGCGGCGAGGGCCACCCGAAGGTTCTCGACGTTCGCAGCCCCGAACGGCGCGTCGCAGACGACCACAGCGTCGGCCGCCGCAGCCAGGGCCCGGCAGCGCGCGGCGCTCTCGGGGTCGATCTCCGAGAATGGCGGCACCGTGACCCGCGGCGCGCCCAGCCGTCCGGCGACGGTCGCGTCGCTGTCGGTCGCGTGCAGGACGCCGGCGGTCACCTGGAGGCCTCGCTCGGCCAGCATCCGCATCACCGGGGCGCCCCGGCCGGCGCCGCCGACGACATGCACGCTGGGCGCCCCGGCCGCCGCCGGGGTGCCGTGGAGCCCCGGCACCACCGCCACGGCCGGTCGCCCGCTCGCCGTGCGCGTGACCTCGGCCTCCACGCCGTAGACGTCCCACAGCAGGTCCGGGGTGACCACGTCCTCCGGAGGCCCCTCGGCGACGACGCGGCCGTCTGAGAGCGCCACCATCCGGTCGCAGAGGGCCGCGGCGAGGCTGAGGTCGTGCAGGATGCCGAGGACGGCGGTCCCACGGGTCCGTGCGAGTCCCCGGATCAGTGCCAGCATGTCCAGCACGTGGCGGACGTCCAGGTGGGTCGTCGGCTCGTCGAGCAGCAGCACCGGCGCCTCCTGAGCCAGCGCCTGCGCGAGCACCACCCGCTGGCGATCGCCTCCCGACAGCTCCTGGACGGGGCGGCTCGCCAGGCGCTCGACATCGGCCGCCCGCATCGCCCGGCGCGCGGCCGCCCAGTCCTCGGCCCGACCCCCGCCCCAGGGGCGGAGGTAGGGCGAGCGCCCCATCAGCACCACCTCCTCGGCGGTGAAGGCGAAGGCCGGGGCGAGCTCCTGGGGCACCACGGCGAGCAGCCGAGCCGCCTCCCGGGCCGTCACGGAGTACGGGTCGACGCCGCCCACGCTGACATCGCCGGCCGAGGGCGCCAGTGCGCGCGAGCACACGCGCACGAGCGTCGTCTTCCCCGCCCCGTTCGGCCCGATCAGGCCGACGACCTCGCCCGGCTCGACCGAGAGCGACACGCCTCGAAGGACCGGCTCCCCGTCGTAGCCCGCGACGACCCCCTCGACGCGCAGCCCGCCCTCGAAGGCGCGCGCGTGCCCCCGACCCGCGTCCGGCGGTGCCTCAGCCGCGGGCACCGGCCGCCCTCCGCTGGCGCCGCAGCAGGTACAGGAAGAACGGGCCGCCGAGCAGCGCCGTGACGGCGCCGACCGGGATCTCCTGGGGGACGACGACCGTGCGCGCCGCGAGGTCGGCCAGCACCATGAACGTGGCGCCGCCGAGCATCGAGGCCGGGACCAGCCGCCGGTGGTCCGGCCCCACCAGCAGCCGCAGGATGTGGGGGGTCATCAGCCCGACGAAGCCGATCAGCCCGGAGAACGACACCGCCGCCGCCGCCAGCAGTGACCCCGTCGCCAGCATCACGCGCTTGAAGCGCTCGACGTCCTGTCCGAGCTGGGCCGCCCGCTCCTCGCCGAGCGTGGCGAGGTTCATGTCCCCGGCGAGGGCGAACGCGACGGCCGAGCCGGCGACCAGCAGCGGGGACACCAGCAACACCTGCGGCCAGGTGGCCGCCGCGAACGACCCCAGCAGCCAGAAGTAGATCCGGTCGACCTCTTGGCCCGAGAACGTCATCACGAGCGAGATGGCTGCCGACACGACCGCCGCCACCGCGATCCCTGCGAGCAACAGCGTCGCGACCTGCACGCCCGGCCCCACCCGGGCGAGGCGGAACACGAGGAGCGCGGTCAGCAGCGCGCCGGCGAACGCCGCCGCCGGCACCCCGAGGGCGTCCAGCGCGGCCCCCCAGCCGAGCAGGATCACGACGATCGCCCCGAGGGCGGCGCCCGAGGACACCCCGATGATGGCTGGGTCGGCCATCGGGTTGCGAAACAGCGCCTGGAACACTGCGCCGGCCACCGCGAGCGCAGCGCCGACGAGGGCGGCCAGCAGCACCCTCGGCATCCGCAGCTGGAAGAGGATGACCGGCGCCCACGAGGGGATCCCCCGAGGGGCGCCGGTCATCCCGAGCTTCCACGCGATCAGCCGGAGCGCGTCCCACGGCGAGATCCACACGGCCCCGACGCCCACCGCGACCAGGATCGACGCCGCGAGCAGCAGCGCGAGCAGCCCGATCGTGAGGCGCCCCCGCCTCGCCGGAAACGGCCCCGGATCGGCCATGGGGGCCCTAGCCCTGCCCGAACGCGCTCGGGTGCAGCAGCTGGGCCAGCTCCTGCAGGCCGAGCACGATTCGCGGCCCCGGCCGCGTCACCAGGTCGGAGTTCACGACGAAGACGTGGCCCGATCGCACCGCCGGCAGGGACCCGAACCCCGGCCGCGCCTCGACCTTCTTCACGCTCAGCCCCGGATAGCTCCCGATGATGTAGACCTGCGGCCCCGACTTCACCAGCTCCTCGACCGACCAGGTCGGGTAGGGAGACTTCGCCGAGGCCGTCACCGGGTCGCACCCGGCCATCTGCAGCAGGCCGTACACGAACGAGCCGGGCCCAACCGTGTACAGCGGCGGGTAGTAGACCTCGAAGAAGCACGAGACCCTCGGCTGCGTGGCCACCTTCCCCTGGATCGCGCGGGCCTCGGAGGCCATGCGGGTCGTCAACCGCCCGGCTGCCGCCTCGGTCCCCGTCAGCTCGCCGACCTTCTGCATGTCGGTGAGGACGCCCTGGAAGCTCTGGGCG
Source organism: Actinomycetes bacterium (assembly GCA_021784765.1). GTDB lineage: Bacteria > Actinomycetota > UBA4738 > UBA4738 > UBA4738 > JAJYHN01. The sequence goes on along the minus strand of JAJYHN010000171.1, from coordinate 5,337 downwards.
TTCAGCGTGAAGACCGGGATCCCGAGCTGCCGGAGCTTCGCCTTCCACGCGTCCCCCCCGGAGGTCGCGAGGAACAGGGCGGGGTGCAGCGAGACGACCTTCTCGATGTTCGGGTCGACCCCGTACTGCCCGGCCCCGCCGACGCGGGTGATCTTCAGCGCGGCCGGCGGATAGTCGTCGTAGGCGCCCGACACGCCGACCAGCCTGCTGCCGAGCCCGAGCGCGAACACGATCTCGGTGTTGGCGGGAGCGAACGTGACGATGCGCTGCGGTGGCCGTGCGAGGGTGACCTTGACTCCCTCGTCGTCGGTGACGGTGATCGGGAACGCCGCCCTCGTCGCCGCCGGCGACGGGCCCCCGCCCGCTCCGCCCGTCGATGCGGCGCGCCCGCAGGCGGACGCCACCAGGGCGAGGACGAGCGCGAGGACGATGCCGATCCACGGCGAACCCCGCCGCGGCCGGGCACGATCGTGCTGCATGCGTGCTCCTTTCGGTCCGCGGCCGCCCTGAGAAGCGAGGAGCCCCCGGCAACGGCCGGAGGCTCGCGACGAATCCTCGAGGCGGCCTTCCCTTTGCGCGAGAGCGCGGCCGAATCGCCCGAGGCAGGTCTCCTGACTTCCGGTTGGGGCCCGCGGAAGCGGGCCTGCGCGACCTCGAACCTTCCCAGGGACTCCCCTCGCGGCATTCGCCGGACGGGACGCCCCCAGTGGCATCTCTCGAGATCGCTCCCCGATCACAGTGGCGCGACCGCGCCGGACTTGCACCGGCTTCCCTCTTCGGACTCGCGCGGGATGCCCCCCGCGCGCGCCACCCCGGGCTCGCTATTCGGTTGTGCCCGGCATCCTACCCTCCGGACCGGGAACGCTGCCACCTCCGGCGCGGGATCGCGGCGGCTCGCGCGCGTTTCCCCCGCCGCCCGATGTGGCCTACACTGCGACCCGAGGTCCCATGCGGAGGATCCTGGGAGCCATCCTGATCGGCCTGGCGGCGCTGCCCTCCTGCGGCATGCCGCAGGAGGCGGCATCGCCCGTGTCCCTGGCCCTCACGGTTCGCCCGCTCGCCGCCCGCTCGCCCTCCCCCCTCGTCGAGGCGAGCCTCGGTCGCGTCCGGGCAGTGTTCCCCCGCTCGTGGCACGCGCAGGTCCTGCCGCACGGACGGCCCGCCAGGCAGGGGTTCGTGGCCTCCCCGAACCTCGAGCGCTGGCGCGACGGGGTCGGGGGCATCCCCGGGATCGAGGCCTTCTGGGTCGACGTCAACGCCCTCGGGATCTCGGCGGACTACTACTACCTCGCCGCACGCGCCACGCAGCTCGGGAACCTGAGCGAGCTCCCCGGGTGCGAGGCCGTCCACCGCAGGACGTTCGTCGATCACCCGCCGGACCTGACGGGTCGCCGCTACTCCCCCGCCGACTACATCGTGACCGTGCAGGGACGGTGCCTGCGGGACGGTTTGACGACCCGCTGGGCCTCCATCGTCGCCGCCCCGGGGTTCGGCCCGGCGCGGGAGGTCGGCATCCCGACCTCCGGGCTGTACGTCGTGGTGGCGCAGGCCTCCGGGCCGAGGGCCGCCGCCATCCTGCACGAGATGCTCGCCGGGACGCGGTTCGGGGGGACGCCGATCGAGGGGATCGTCGCGGCGGCGAGCCGGGCCGTCTCGTCGTGACGCGTTCGGGCAGCGCCGCGACGCGCGTGGCGGCGCGCGGGCTGGACTCCGCCCCATGAGCGACGATCTCCTTTCCCGGCTGCGCGCGCGCGTCGCCGACGGCATGGCCCGCACGCGCGAGGACCTCGAACGCCTCGTCCGCATCCCGTCCGTTGGCGCCCCGGGATTCGATCCCGGTCCGGTGCGAGCCTCGGCCGTGCTGGTGCGGGACCTGCTCGCCGGTGCAGGGATGGAGGCGCGCTTGCTGGAGCTGGAGGGCGCGAATCCGGCCGTTCTCGCGACCCTCCCGGCACGCCAGGGCGCGCCGACCGTGCTGCTGTACGCGCATCACGACGTCCAGCCTGCGGGGCCCGAGGTGCGGTGGGCGACGCCCCCCTTCGAGCCGGCGGAGCGCGGGGGCCGTCTGTACGGGCGCGGCTCGGCCGACGACAAGGCAGGGATCGCCGTGCACCTCGCCGCCGTCCGCGCCTTCGAGGGGCGCCCGCCGGTCGGCCTCGTCGTGCTCGTGGAGGGCGAGGAGGAGTCGGGCTCGCCGAACCTTGCCGGGTTCCTCGAGCGGTACGGGGGCCTGATGCGGGCCGACGTCGTGGTGCTGGCCGACTCGGGGAACTGGCGGGTGGGGCAGCCGGCCCTGACGACCTCGCTGCGAGGCCTGGTCGACTGCACGATCGAGGTCCGAACGGCCGACCACGCCGTCCACAGCGGCATGTACGGGGGCCCGGTCCCCGACGCGCTGACCGTCCTCTGCCGGACGCTCGCCTCGCTGCACGACGAGCGCGGCAACGTTGCCGTCCCCGGCCTGGCCTCGGGCCCGGCCGACCCCCTGGACCTGACCGAGGAGGAGCTGCGGCGTGAGGCCGGCCTCCTGCCCGGCGTACGGCTGCTCGGCGAGGGCGGGCTGACCGAGCGGCTCTGGACGCGGCCGGCCGTCTCGGTGCTGGCGATCGACGCCCCACGGGTCGCCGAGGCGTCCAACACCCTGATCCCCTCGGCCCGCGCCCTCGTGAGCCTCCGGCTCGCGCCCGGCGAGGACCCGGAGCGTGCGCTCACGGCCCTGAAGGCCCACCTCGAGGCCAGCGTCCCGTGGGGCGCCGAGGTCACGGTGGCCGACGGGACGACGGGCGCACCCTACCGAGTGGAGGCGGAGGGTCCGGCGTACGACGCCGTCCGGCGCGCCTTCGCCGAGGCCTGGGGCGTGGCCCCCGTCGACATCGGCGCCGGCGGCTCGATCCCGTTCCTCGCGGCGTTCGCCGAGCGCTTCCCCGGCACGGCCCTGCTGCTGACCGGCGTCGAGGACCCGGCCTCCAACGCGCACGCGGAGAACGAGAGCGTGCACCTCGGCGACCTCGAGCGGGCCTGCCTCGCCGAGACCCTGTTCCTCGCCCACCTCGCCGAGATCTCGTAGGCCTCCGTCCGCCCGCGGTTACTTCGGGGAGCGGTCGACGAAGGGCGGGTGGACGACGACGGCATCGCCCCGCCGCCCGCGGACGTCGACCTCCACTCGGTCGCCGGCCGAGAAGCGGTCGCGCGGCGTGAGGTAGGCGAGCGCGACCCCGATCCGCAGCGTGGGGGAGAAGGTCCCGCTGGTCACCTCGCCCACGTGCTCGTCGCCGACGAACACGCCGTAGTGCGAGCGCGGGATCAGCTTTCCCTCCATGCGAAGGCCCCACAGGCGAGCGGGCACGCCCTCCTCGCGCTGGCGCAGCAGGGCGTCCCTCCCGGTGAAGTCGCCCTTGTCGAACGCGACCGCCCACGTGAGGCCCGCCTCCAGCGGCGTTCGCTGCTGGGAGATGTCGTTGCCGTGCAGCGGGTAGCCCATCTCGAGACGGAGCGTGTCGCGCGCCCCCAGACCGCAGGGCGCGAGCCCGAGGTCCTCGCCGGCCTCGAGCACCGACCGCCAGAGGCCGGGCGCCAGGTCGGCGGGCGGCATCAGCTCGAATCCGCGCTCGCCCGTGTAGCCGCTCCGCGCCACGACGACCGGCTTGCCCTGGTAGGCGACCTCGTGCCCGTGCATGTACTCGAGCTCGAGCGCCTCGGGGACCACCCGGCCGACGAGGTCGAACGCGCGCGGGCCCTGCACGGCGATCGTGCAGAGGTCGGGGCGCGGCACGACCCCGGCATCCCCACCGGCGTGGGAGGCGAGGACCTCCTCGACCGCCTCGACGTTGGCCGCGTTCGGCACCACCAGGTAGCGATCCTCCCCGAGCCGGTAGGTGATCAGGTCGTCGACGATGCCGCCCCGGGCATTCAGCGCCATGCCGTACCCGGCTCCGCCCACCTGGATGGCCGCGACGTCGTTCGTGAGAGCCCGCTGAAGGCACGCGAGCGCCCCGGCACCGTGCACGATCACCTTTCCGAGGTGGCTGACGTCGAACACGCCGGCGCGCTCGCGGACGGCCTCGTGCTCGGCCAGCGTTCCCGCGTACTCGATGGGCAGGTACCAACCCCCGAAGGGGCCCATCCTGGCTCCCAGGGCGACATGCTCCGCCTCGAGCGGCGTTCGCTGGAGGTCTTCGCCGGACTCGCTCATCGTCCCTCCAATCGGGCAGTAGCATGGGTTGACGGCCCCGGCCGTCGCGGGGTCGGTTCGTTCTGCGCGAACCGCGGCAAGCATACGAGCGGAGGGGGCCGAGGAATGGCAGACGAGTCCTACGACCTGGTCGTGCTCGGGGGCGGCTCCGGAGGCTACGCGACCGCGCTGCGAGCCGCGCAGCTCGGCAAGCGGGTCGCGCTGGTGGAGCGGGATTCCCGGCTCGGGGGCACGTGCCTGCTGCGCGGCTGCGTGCCAACCAAGGCCCTGCTCGAGTCGGCTGCGCTGATGGATCGCGTCCGCCGCTCCGCCGAGTGGGGCATCGCCGCGGAGGGATCGGTCGACTGGCGCAAGGTGCTGGAGTTCGAGCGCGGCATCGTCGACAAGAAGGTCTCCGGGCTGACCGGGCTGGTGAAGACGCGCGGCATCCAGGTCGTGCAGGGCGAGGGTCGCCTGGAGGCCGGCCCCGAGGGGCCGGCCGTGCGCGTCGGTGACCAGCGGATCTCCGCCGCCGACGTGGTCCTCGCCACGGGCTCCTTCGCGAAGCTGCTGCCAGGGCTCGAGGTCACCGAGCGCATCCTGACGAGCGACCAGGCCCTGGAGCTGCCCACCCTGCCGTCCTCGATCGTGATCATCGGCTCCGGCGCCGTCGGGGTCGAGTGGGCCTCGATGTACCGCTCGTTCGGCCTCGAGGTGACCGTGCTCGAGGCACTGCCCCGGATCATCCCCCTCGAGGACGAGGACAGCTCGAAGGAGCTCGCCCGAGCGTTCCGCCGGCGCGGCATCCAGACGTTCCCCGGCGTGACCGTGCAGGAGGTCCGTGAGGCCGGCGACCACGTCGAGGTCACCTACGAGAACGGCTCGGGGGCGAGCACGGTTTCGGCCGACGTCTGTCTGGTGGCCGTCGGGCGTGGCCCGGTGACCTCCGGGTTCGGCCTGGAGGAGGCCGGCGTCGAGCTCGACCGCGGCTACGTGAAGGTCGATCGCGGCCTCCGCTCGAGCGTGCCGCACGTCTTCGCCGTCGGCGACGTCGCCTCGACCCCGCTGCAGTTCGCGCACGCCGCGTTCCTCGAGGGCATGACGGTCGCCGAGCGGACCGCCGGCCTGGAACCCCCCGAGATCGACTACGCGGCCGTAGATCGGAA
>JAJYHN010000127.1 GCA_021784765.1 Actinomycetes bacterium | reverse complement strand
AGGGCGATCACTCGCTTGTCCTTCAGCGTCTCCGGGACGTCGCCGCGGACGATGCGCTGCGCCAGCCCCTCGACGATGGCGGTCTTGCCCACCCCCGGCTCGCCGATCAGTACCGGGTTGTTCTTGGTACGGCGGCTCAGGACCTGGATGACGCGCCGGATCTCCTCGTCACGGCCCACGACCGGGTCGAGCTTGGCCTCGCGAGCGTCGTGGGTGAGGTCGCGCCCGTACTTCTCGAGCGCCTGGTACGTCGACTCGGGGTTCTGCGAGGTCACGCGCTGCGTGCCGCGCACGCTCGCGAGCGCCTGCAGGATCCGCTCGCGGGCCGCGCCGTGGTGCTCCAGGATGCGCTGCGCGTCCCCGCCCGCCTCGGAGGCGCCCAGCAGCAGGTGCTCGGTGGACACGTACTCGTCCTTGAGCCGCTTCGCCTCGTCCTCGGCACGCTCCAGCATCTGGCGGGCGCGTGGGTCGAGCGAGAGGGAGCCACCCTGGATCTGCGCTCGCCGCGAGAGCGAGGCGGCAAGCTCCACGCGGATCGCCGCCGGGTCGGCCCCGAGCCGCCGGAGGGTCGCGGCCGGGATCCCCTCATCGTCCTCGAGGAGAGCCGCCAGCAGGTGCTCGGCGTCGAGCACCGGGCTCTGCTGCTCGGTGGCGATGCGCTGGGCGTCGACGATGGCCCGCTGGGCCTTCTCTGTGTATCGGTCGAGCTTCATGGTCGCCTGGTGGTCCTTGCCGCATGGTTCGTGATGCGTGTCGTCGTCGGTTCGTCTGCCTCCGTGGCGCCGGCCCGGCCTTCCGCGTCCGGCCCGGTCATCCGCGTGCGCCCCGGCTCATGCGGTGGCCTCCGCCCCGTGCCGCTCGCGCTGCTCGGCCGCGTCGAGGAACCGCCCGGCAAGCTCCCGGGCGTGTTCGTCCAGGTGGGTCGGCAGGACCACGCGCACGCGCGCGTAGAGGTCCCCGCGCCCCTCGCCACGGAAGCGCGGCAGCCCCTGCCCGGCGAGCCGGAACGTCCGTCCGGTCTGCGTCTCCGGCGGAATCCGCAGCAGCAGGCGCGTTCGGCTGAGCGTCTCCACCGGAGCCTCGCCCCCCAGCAGCGCCTCCCGCAGCGTGATGGGCACCTCGCGGGTGAGATCGGCGCCGTGCCGCTCGAACGTCGCGTGCGGAAGCACTCGCACCCGCACGTAGACGTCCCCCGCCCCGGGGCCACTCCCCGCCTTGCCGCTCAGCCGGATCCGCTGCCCGTCCACGACCCCTGCCGGGATCGTGATCTGGTACCGGCGGTCGCCGACCTGCAGCAGGCGGGTCGTGCCCTGCGACACTTCCTCGAGCGTGACCTCGGTCTCCGCCTCGACGTCCTGCCGCGGCATGGCCCGGGGTGCCCCGGACGTGCGCGCCCGCCGCCCACCCGCGCGTCCCGAGGGCGTCTCGAACCCGAGCTCGCCCAGGATGTCGTCGTAGCCGATCCCGCCGGCACCGCCGGTCGACGTTCGTCCGGAGGCGGAGCCGGGGGAGGCGCCCGGAGCGCCGCCGCCGAAGAACGTGCGGAAGAAATCGCTGAAGCCAGACAGGTCCTCGGCGGTGCCGCGGTACTCGAACCGGATCCCGCCGGGCCCGGCGCCCCCCCGTCCCGCGTATGAGCGGCGGACGAAGTCCGCGAAGGGGTTCTCGGCTCCGCCCCCGGCGCCGCCCTGCTGGTAGGCGGCCCAGTCGGCGCCCAGCGTGTCGTACGCCTTGCGCTTCTCTGGATCCGCGAGGACCGCGTGGGCCTCGTTGACCTCCTTGAACCGCCGCTCGGCCTCGGCGTTCCCTCTGTTCACGTCGGGGTGATGCTGACGCGCGAGGCGGCGGAAGGCCTTCTTGATGTCGGCCTGGCTCGCCGTCCGCGGGAGCCCCAGGATCGCGTAGTAGTCCCTGTACTCCATGTCACGCCAGGGTGGGTGCCACGCGCCGCGGGGACGCGGGGCACCCGCTGCTCAGTGCCCTCCGTTCAGTGCTCGATTCCACCGATCGCTGCCGGCGCCGGAGGGAACGCGTTCCGACCGGACGCGGCCTCGGGGAGCGCGGGCTCGCGCGCCGGCTCCCGCTCGGGCTGCTGCTCGACGGGCTGCGCCGGCAGGGCGGTGGGCCGTCGCCGGAGCGCCGCCTCGAGCACCTGCTCCATCGAGTCGACCAGGACGAGCCTCATCTGCTTGCGGATCTCCTCGGGGATGTCGCGGAGGTCCTTCTCGTTGCGCTTGGGCAGGATGACCGTGCTCGCACCGGCGAGGTGCGCGGCGAGGATCTTGCTCTTCAGCCCGCCGATCGGGAGCACGCGGCCGCGGAGCGTGATCTCGCCGGTCATGGCCACGTCCTTGCGGACGGGGATCCCGGTGAGGGCGCTGACGATCGCGGTGGCCATGGTGATCCCCGCCGACGGGCCGTCCTTGGGGATTGCGCCGGCCGGCACGTGGATGTGCAGGGTGTTCTTCTCGAACACCTCCCGGGCGATCCCCAGCTCGCGGGCGTGGGCCCGCGTCCAGGACAGTCCGGCCCGCGCGGATTCCCGCATGACCTCGCCCAGCTGGCCGGTCAGGATGAAGTCCTCCCGGCCCTCCATGCGAGTCACCTCCACGGCGACGATGTCACCCCCGGTCTCGGTCACCACGAGCCCGGTCGCCGCGCCGACCTGGTCCTCCGGCTCGAGCTCGCCGTACTCGAAGCGCGGCGGCCCCAGGAACTCGTCCAGCTTCTTGATGTCGACCACGGTCTTGCGCTTGCGGCCCTCGGCGACGGTCTTCGCGACCTTGCGCATGATGTTGGCGATCTCGCGCTCGAGGTTCCGGACGCCGGCCTCGTGCGTGTAGGCCTGCACGAGCTGCGTCATCGCCTCGTCG
>JAJYHN010000102.1 GCA_021784765.1 Actinomycetes bacterium | reverse complement strand
CCGCGCGCCTCGCCGCGGAGATGGGATTCGAGCTGCGCGATGCGGCGACCGGCGGCGCCTCGGACGCCAACCCCATCGCGGGGATCGGCGTCCCGGTGCTGGACGGCCTGGGACCGATCGGCGGCGACGATCACTCCCCGAAGGAGTGGCTCGACGTCGCGAGCATCGCGCCCCGCACCGCGCTGCTCGCCGCGCTGGTCGCGTCGGTCGAACGGGGCATCTGACCGCGGGGCGTCCCGGAGCCCCCGACGCATGGTGACCGGCGGGGACCGCGTCGCGGCTATCCCGACGGGGACGGGGAAGGAGACGGCGCTCGGGACGTGGTGGGGGCGCCCTGGCCCCCGATCCCGGCCAGCAGGCGTTCGACCTCGGCCCGGTGCGAGCCGAAGGGCGCCGCCCGCAGGTAGGCGGAGAGCGCGGCCGCTGCGGCAGGCGGCCGGTGCATCGACCGCAGCAGGATGACCCCCCGCAGGTAGAGCGCCTCCGGATAGGAAGGGTCGACGGCGAGCGCCCGGTCGGCGGCCGTGAGCGCCTCGCTCGGCCGGCCGGCCTCCTGGAGCAGCGAGGCGAGCCCGGTCAGGGCCTGCACGTTGCGCGGATCGATCCGCAGCGCGGCGGCGTACTGCGAGGCCGCCGGACCGGCGAGGCCGGCGTTCACGTAGGCCTGGGCGAGGTCCAGCCGGGCGGCCGCATCGTTCGGGTTGTTCCGCACCCGCTGCTCGAGGGACCGGAGCGAGAGCCCGGCGCGGGTGAGCCCGCCGACGCTCCCGGTGATCGCCTGCCCGGCGCTGCGCGGGACCACGGCCCGGACCAGCAGGGGAACCGTGACGACCAGCAGCAGGCCCCCGATCAAGAGCGCGGGGGTCATCTGCGCCCGGCGGTTCGACGCGCTCGGGCGACGCTCGGCCGGCGCCGGCGGCACGGGGCGGAGCGCGCGGACCCCCTCGACCGCGTCCCCGTCGCGAGCCTCGAGGGCGCGGATCACGGTCACGGCCCGGAGCTCGGACTCGCGGCGGAGCGCGCGGTAGTCGTCCTCGCCGAGGGACCCGCGGGCGCGTTCGTCGGCCAGCTCGCGCAGCGTCCGCAGCAGGGTGACCCGCTCGTCCTCGAGGGGATCGGCCAGGCGCTCCAGCACGACGCGCTCGCGGCCACCGAACGGTCGCAGGACGCCGGCGGCGGCGATGGCGGCGAGCGCCGCCGACCCGAGCACGACCAGCAGGGTCATTCGTCCTCCGCCGCCGCGAGGGCGCGCTCGAGCAGCGCGCGGTCGGCGGCCGGCAGCGGGGCGGGAGACGTCCCCGCCGAGGCCGGCCGGGGCGTCGACCCGCGCAGCCAGCGCCGGACGGCGGCGGCCGCGAGGAGGAGGCCGGCGAGGAACAGCCCGAGGGGCGCGAGCCAGGCGACCAGCGCCAGGCCACGCCGCGGCGGGGTGAGCAGGATCCAGGGGCCGTAGGCCTGCACGAACTGCCGGCGGACCTCCGCCGGGCCCATCCCCCGGCGGAGGTCCGCGGCGATGCTCGCCCGCATCTGCCCGGCGAGCGCCGACGGCGAGTCCGCGACCGACAGGTCCTCGCAGACGGGGCAGCGCAGGCCGGAGGCGACCGCCTGCACGCGCTGCCCGAGCGTGGTGGGGGCCGCCGGCCCCCGCAGCCCAACGGCAAGCAGGGCGCCGGACGCGACCAGCGCCGCGGCCACGAGCCCGAGCAGCGCGCCACTGCGGCGCAGGGCCGCCCCCCCCGGCGCGGCGCGCCGGCCGTCCTCCGGGGGAACCGCGCCGTCCCGGCCGGCCCCGGCCGCTGAACTCACGCGCCCCCCGGCAGCAGCCGCGTGACCGTGTCGGCGACCTGACCGTAGGAGACCGGGCCGATGAACTTCGCCGCGATCCGCCCATCGGGAGCCACGACGAACGTCTCCGGGACGCCGGTCACGCCGTAGGCGAGTGCCGTCCGCGAGCCGGGGTCGGCGAGGGACGGCCACGACGACCCGGACGAGCGCAGGTACTCGAGCGCGGAGCTCGCGGGATCCTGGAACGAGACGCCGAGCAGCACGACCCCCCGGTCCCGGAAGGACGACCAGAGGGACGCGAGCGCCGGCTGCTCGACCCGGCAGTCCGTGCACCAGGACGCCCAGAAGTTCACCACCACCACCTGCCCGCGAAGCGACGAGAGCGACACGGGCGCCCCCCCGCCGACCCGCGCGAGGGTGAACGCCGGCGCCGCCCGGCCGACCAGCACCGGCTGGACGACATCGGGGTTCCGGCCGAGCCCGAAGGCGAACAGGGCCGCCAGCAGCCCGACCGCGACCACGACCGTCGCGAGGGCGAGCGGCCGCGCGCGCCGCCGGGCGCCCCCACCAAGGGACGAGGGGTGGCGCTCGGCGGCGCTCCGGGCACTCACACGACCTCCGCCAGCTCGCGCGCCGACACCTCCGCCGGCACCGCCCGCCGGGACGGCCTCCGCCCGGGCCAGACGGCGAGCAGGCCCCCGAGCACCATCACCGCGCCGCCGATCCAGAGCCACAGCACGCCGGGGTTCAGGAAGAAGCGGAAGGTGGCCCGGCTCCCGTCGGCCGAGATGTCCAGAACCGACGAGTACAGGTCCTTGAACGCCCCGATCCGGATCGAGGGGGTGCCGATGGGGTCGGACGAGGCCGGGTACAGGTTCAGCGAGGGCACCAGCCACCCGGCGGCGCGGCCGTCCCGCACGATCGCGACGTCGGCCACCAGCACCGTCCGCTGGGGCTGCCGGAGCACGCGTTCGCCCTGGTAGCGCAGCGTGGTCCCGACGAACGTCGTCTGCTGCCCCCGCTGGAGCGTCACCTCCGACGTGAGCTGGTAGACCCACGAGGTCGTCACCGCGATCGCGACGACCGCGAACCCGAGGTGCACGACGAGCCCG
>JAJYHN010000203.1 GCA_021784765.1 Actinomycetes bacterium | reverse complement strand
TGGAGCAATGAGGAGGGCAGGCGGCTGCGGATGCCCGCGTCGCTGTTCCTGCTCCAGGCCGTCAACCACAGCACCGAGCACCGCTCGCAGGTGGCCACGATCCTGACCCAGCTCGGTGGCGAGTCACCCGAGATGGACGGCTGGGCCTACTTCTTCGCGAGCGGCCAGCTCGTCGAGCTCTAGCCCCCTCCACGCGGCGCCGGCTCACGCGCCGGCGGTGCGGCGTGGCGTGGCGATGTCCAACGTTCCGGGGACGGCTGCCCTTCGCGGCCCGCGGCAGGGGGAGGATCATCATGGGTGATCGAGAGCGACTCGGGGAGGAGGTCAGGCGAGGGGTCAGCATCCGCCCGATGCGTACCAGCGGACGATGGACATCGTTCGAAGGAGGGAGCGCAGGCGGCGGGTCGGGGCGGGGATCACGGGCCTCGTCCTGGTCGCCGGGCTCGTCGCGGGGCTCTGGTCGGCCGCCGCGTCGCGCAGCCCGAGCGCCGGCCCGGCTGCCGGACCGAGCGCCTCTGCGACGCCGAGTCCCTCCGCGCCTCCGGGACCCACGGCGACGATCACCTCCCTCGGCGCGGCAGCCCCCGGTGAGGTGTGGGTCTGGACCCCGCCCACGCTTGGGTGGCCGAGGCCCAGGGAACCGGCTGCAGCAAGATCGAGATCGCCTGGACGGCCGACGGCGGGGTGACCTGGCAGACGAGCGTGCTCCCCACCCAGTACCCGAACGGGTTCGGGGGCGTGCACCTCAGCTTCGTGGACCCGCGCCACGGCTGGATGACGGTCCAGACCCCGGCGGGCGGAGCGGCCGGGACGCAGGCGGACCTGTACGGGACCACCGACGGTGGGGCGAGCTGGACGAGCCTTGGCTCGGGGCCCTTCGCCGGCCCGATCGAGTTCGTGGGCCCGCAGACCGGCTGGGCGCTCGAGGGCGTCTACCCCGAGCGCCTCGCCCTGACCCACGACGGGGGAGCGAGCTGGCAGCCCTCCACCCTCCCGGTCCCTGCGGCGGACAGTGGGGACCTGGTCCTTCCGGTGTCCCTTCCCACCTTCTTCGGCCCCAAGGTCGGCGTGATGGCCGCCGGGCTCGCCGCCTACGGGACCCCCCTGGAGGACATCGCCTTCTACACGACCGCCGACGGTGGTGCGACCTGGGCGGTCGCCGGCACGCTGCACGACCCGAGCTTCCAGAACACCGGCATGCCGGGGGTCGCGTTCGCCACCCCCGTGGACTGGCTCGTGGTCGCCCCCACGGGCACGGTCTACCTCACCGCCGACGGTGGTGCCACCTGGTCAACGGTGGCCGCCAACCCGGCCCTCGCGGGGTTCCCTCGCATCGCGTTCGTCTCGCCCAAGGTCGGGTGGGCCCTGGTCGAGACCCACCGGTGCACCGGCTTCAAGACCGGCTGCGGCTCGGCGTCCCGGGTGCTGAAGACCACCGACGGCGGGCAGACCTGGAGCCCTGACCAGCCGCCTTCCGAGTAGGCCGAGCCTTGTATGAGGGTGGTTCCACCCTCGTCAGGAGATCGGCTCGATGCGCCTCCCCCGTCGCAACCCTGTCTGTCGGGCTGAAGTGAGACACCGACTGCAGCCACCATCTCCCCGCTGGGCTCGAATGCCCGGCGGTCCCGGGCCGTTCGGACCTTCCCTCCCGCTCGCATGGGCCCATCGTGGCGAGTGGAGCCTACGAGCACGGAGGTGGGAGTGTGGTTCGCGCCTACGTCCTCATCCTGACCGGGGTCGGCAGGGCCCCGGAAGTCGCCACCTCGCTTGCCAAGCGCAAGGGAGCGCGCTCGGCCGAACAGACGGTCGGCCCCTACGACGTCATCGCGCAGGTGGAGGCCTCGGACCTCGATCACCTCGCCGCATCGGTCCTCCGGGACATCCAGGGGCAGGCCGGGGTCGAGCGCACCATGACCTGTGTGGTGGTGGAACCCGGCCCGGCTGCAGCGCCGGGGCCGTCACGAACGGGCGCCGTCAGCCGCTCGACGAGGGTTCGGACGGCGCCGTAGTCGTGCACGACCGTTCCCCGCGTGCCCCGATCCTTCGCGTGCCGTCGGCCCGCCGTCGGGCCCGAGCACCGTCCTGCTCCGCCCAGCGCTCGACCTGGTCGCGAACCCTTCGAGCGAGCGGGCCGAGCGTGGCCGCGACCGGCTCGCTCAGTTCCGCCCCGATGGTGTAGGGATCCACGACCTCGAGGGCGAGAACCCGAGTCTCGGCGGGGAACCGCAGCCCGAGCCGCTCGGCCATGGCGGCCACCTCAGGGAGCCCCGTGTGATGGAGGCTCGGCGCCGACACCCGTCCGACATCGGCCAGCGCCAGCTCCGTGATCGTGCCAGGAGGGTTTCTGCCGGTCCGAACCGAATCGACGACGACGGCGCGGTCGTACCCCACGAAGATCTCCAGTAGAGCGAGGCCCGACAGCGAACTCTCCACCACGTCGGCCCGACCGGCCAGCTCCTCCCGCAGTGCCCGGGCCACCAGCAGTCCCGCGGCGTCGTCGCCGGCCAGCTCGTTCCCCAGCCCGAGAATCAGCGTGCGCATCGTCAGTCCCGACGGATCTCCCGCACGACCCCGCCCCCTGGATCGTGGATCGCGATGATGAGCGGCATCTGCCCGGGCAGGCTGTGGGTGGCGCAACCGAGGCACGGGTCGTACGCGCGGAAGGCCATCTCGACCTGGTTCAGGAGAGCGTCGTCGACCTCGCCGCCCTTGATCAGGGCGCGGGCGGCCTTGTCCACCGACATCGCGATCCGGGCCGCGTTGTTCTGGGTTGCCACGATGAGGTTGGCCCTGGTGATGAGCCCTCGGGAGTCGGTGCAGTAGTGGTGGATCAGCGTCCCCCGCGGCGCCTCGACCACACCGATCCCCTCCACCGGCACGGCCGTCGGCAGCGTGCGGACCTGGGAGTCCAGGATCTCCGGATCGGCCGCGAGCTCGGCCATCCGCTCCGCGGCGTACACCAGCTCGATGATCCGGGCCCAGTGGTTGGCGAGGGTGTGGTGCACGGGCTTGCCGCCCAGGGTCGAGACCAACTCCTCGTAGGCCTCCTCCGCGAAGGAGGTGGCCATCCCTTCGGAGGCATTCAGCCGTGCCAACGGCGCGACGCTGTAGACACCGCTCTCCATCCCGTCGGTGAACCCCTTCCACCCGACTTCCTTGAGGAACGTGAACTTCATGTAGCTCCACGGCTCCACGTGCTCCGCGATGTGGGCCAGGTACTCCCTGGGATCGCAGCGGAGGAACTCCCGGCCCTCGGGGTCCACCACCCGGAGCGTCCCCTCGTAGAAGGTCACCTTGTCCGCCTGATCCACCAGGCCCATGCAGTACGTGCGGTGCGTGTAGGCCTCCGCGGTGACCATCTCGACGAACTCGGGCGTGCGGAGGACGACGTCCCGGAACACGCCGAGAGCGAACTTGCCGAACTCCACCGCTCGGGCCGCCGCGGCGGCGAACTCCTGCTGGAGCTCGGGGTCGAGCGGGCGCGACAGGCCGCCCGGGAGCCCGAACACGGGGTGGATGACCTTGCCCGCGGTCTGCCCGATCAGCGCGCGGAGCTGCTGACGAACCCCGATGACCTCCTTGCCGACTTCCAGCCCGACCCTGCCGATGACGCCCAGGATGTTCCGCTCGGCCTTCGGCGCCGCCGGGCCGACGAGGAAGTCGGGCCCGCCCAGGAAGAAGAAGTGGAGCGCATGATCCTCGAACATGAACGCGCTGTAGACGAGCTCCCGGATCTTCTTCGCGGCCGCCGGGGGGTCGACCTTGAACAGGTCGTCCAGGGCCTTCGTTGCGGCCATGTGGTGTGCCATCGGGCAAACCCCGCAGATGCGCGACGTGATCTGCGGCATGTCCTCAGCGCGGCGTCCCTGGGCGAACTTCTCGAATCCCCTGAGCTCCGGGATCTGGAGATATGCGCGGTCGACATCGCCGGCGTCGTCGAGGAAGACGTGGATCTTGCCGTGGCCTTCCAGCCGGGTGATTGGGTCGATGACGATCTCGCGGCTCATGATGAGGAGCCTCCCGCCCGCGAGGCCGGCTCCGCGCGGCGGTGCAGCAGGGATGCCGGCAGGCTGTAGCGGTAGAACGTGCCGACGGGGTCGACGATCTCGCCGGCGAGGGCGGCGATCTCCTCCTCGTCGTTGGAGTCCAGCAGCGAACCGATCGCGGACAGCGCCTTGGCGCCGTAGTCGAGGACCCTGCTGGTTGGGCCCATGCAGCCGGTGCACGGCATGTTCCCCCCGATGCAGCTCGCGCCGCAGCCGCCCCGGGTCGCCGGGCCGAGGCACAGCAGGCCCTGGGCGAGCAGGCACACTTCGGGGTCGGCCACCACCTCGTGCGTCCGGTGGAAGCCCTTCACGAGCAGCCTCTCCGGCTTGGTCGCCGAGCGCGGGCACTCCGCGCACAGCGCGACGTCCGGGGCGAGCACCGCTCCCCTCGCAGGCAGCTTCCCCTCCACCAGGGCCGTGACGGCCGCGCCGATGAGGGGCACGGGCGGGGGACAGCCGGGCAGGTAGTAGTCGACCTCGATGGTCTGGTCCAGGGTGCGCACCGAGTCCAGGAGGCTCGGGAGCGTCACCCGACCCTCGGGGACGTGGGTCGCCAGCTGGGGGACGGTGCGCTCCTCGTTGACCAGGCTGGGCGCCTCCTGGTAGACGCACTCCAGGATCGCCTCGCGGCTGTGGAGGTTCGCGAGCCCGGGGACTCCGCCGAGCTGGGCGCAGCTTCCGAAGGCGATGACCACCTGCGACTTGCGGCGCAGGAGCTCGGCCATCTCCGCCTGCTCGGACGTGCGGACCGAGCCGTTGATGAACGACGCGGCCAGCTCGCCGTCGGCCAGCGCCTCCACATCGGCCCGCTTGAAGTCGAGGGCCACCGGCCAGAAGGCGATGTCCACCCGCTCCACGACCGAGAGCAGGTCCTCGGCCAGGTCGACCACGGCCTCCTCGCAGCCCCCGCACGAGGCCCCCCAGTAGAACGCGACCTTCGGCTTGCTCATCGGGCCGCCTCCCCCACCGGCTCCTCCACCACCGGCTCCCCCGCGCCCTCTCCGGCCGCCTCGCGCGCCGACGGACGCCCGGCGCGCGGCGGCGCCGCACGGAGCCTGAGCGGCCCGAGCGCTCGGATCTGCTCGGTCATCTCGTTGCACACGCGCGCCACCTTGTCGCCCTCGGACGCCGAGATCCACTCCAGGCGCAGCCGCTCCCCCTCGATGCCCATGTCCCGCAGGAGCATCCGCAGCAGCTCGAAGCGGCGGCGGGCCTTGTAGTTGCCCTCTTGGTAGTGACAGTCGCCGGGGTGGCATCCGCCGATGAGGACGCCGTCGGCGCCGTGCCGGAAGGCGGCGAGAACGAACTGGGGGTCTACCCGGCCCGAGCACATCAGGCGGACGATGCGCACCCCAGGTGGGTACTCCATCCGGGAGATCCCGGCAAGGTCGGCCGCCGTGTAGGTGCACCAGTTGCAGAAGAAGGCCACGATCCTGGGGTCGAAGCGGCGCTCGAGCTCGGCCTCAGGCACGCGCCAACACCCCCTCGATCTCGGCGAGGATCTGCGCGTCAGTGAACAGGTGCTGCTGCGCGGCCCCTGACGGGCAGGCCGCGACACAGGTCCCACATCCCTTGCAGAGGACCTCGTTCACGGTCGCCACGCCCCGCTCGGCGTCGAAGGTGATCGCGTTGAACGGGCAGAGCCCCACGCACGTGCGGCAGCCCGAGCAGGCGGCCGGGTCGATGAAGGCGGTGCTCGGCTCCAGTTCGACGGCGCCGCGATCGACCAGGACCAGCGCCTCCGCGGCGGCGGCGCCCGCCTGCGCCACGCTGTCGGGTATGTCCTTCGGGCCCTGGCACGCGCCCGCCAGGAACACCCCGTCGGTGAACGTGGACACCGGGGCGAGCTTCGGGTGCCGCTCGGTGAAGAATCCCTCGGTGCCGCAGCTGATGTTGAAGGTTCGGCGGACGCTCTCGGCATCGGACTGCGGCTCCAGGCCCACCGCGAGCACCACCATGTCCAGTGGGATCCGTCGCACGGCCCCGACCAGCGTGTCCTCCACCTGGACGACGAGCTTGCCCTCTTCCTCCGGCACCGCCGCCCAGTCGGTCACCTCCGCCACGCGCCCGCGGATGAGGTGCATCCCCTCCTTCAGGATCCTCGTGTAGAACTCCTCGTAGCCCTTCCCCGGAGTGCGCATGTCGATGTAGAAGTTGTAGACCTCGGCTCCGGACCGCTCCTTGATCAGGTGGGCGAGCTTCAGGGAGTACATGCAGCACACGCGGGAGCAGTAGGCGTTGAACCGGGCGTCCCGCGATCCGACGCAGTGGATGATCCCGACCGAGCCCGGGCGCCGCCCGTCCCGCATGACGATCTCGCCCTGGGTGGGGCCCGAGGCGTTGGCGAGTCGCTCGACCTCGAGGCTCGTGTAGACGTTCGGGTACCTGCCGTAGCCGTACTCGGGGATGCGGGCGGCATCGAAGGGCTTGTAGCCGGTGGCCACGATGATCGTGCCCACCTGCAGCTCCACCTCCCGCTCGGGCATCTGGAGGTCCACCGCGTGGGTCGGGCAGACGGCGACGCACTGCCCGCACTCCGAGCAGACGCCGCAGTCGAGGCAGCGCTCGGCGCTGGAGCGCGCCTCCTCCTCGCCGAGCGGCGGCTCGGTGGGCGCGAAGTCGCTCGGCGCCGCGACGACCCGGCTGGCCGGCGCCAGCGGCTCCCGGCGGCCCGGGCTCCGCGGCCGGGCGAGCACCTCGGCAGCGTCCACGGCCGGCAGGACCCTGGCGAACTCGGCCGCGTCCAGCTCGCGCCCCGCGAGGTAGCGATCGATCATGAAGGCGGCCCGCCGCCCCTGCCCGGCGGCCTGGGCGATGGTCGATGGGCCGGTGACCACGTCGCCCGCCACGAAGACGTGGGCGAGCGGGGTCTGCAGCGTCTCGGGGTCCGCCTCGATGGTCCCGGCCCGACCGGTGAGAAGGGGCGGAGCGAACCCGCCGGCGTCGGCGGTCATGCCCACGGCGGCGATCACCGCGCCGCAGTCGAGGTCCTGCACGACGCTCTCGTCGTACTGGGGGTTGAACCGGCCCTGCGCGTCGAACACGGCAGTGCACCGCTTGAGCTCCACCCGGCGCACGCTCCCCTCGCCGTCGAACCGGAGCACCCCCCAGGAGTTGTGCAGGAGCACCCCTTCGGCGACCGCCTCGTCCACCTCCCAGGAGTAGGCCGGCATCTCCTGCCGGGCCTCCAGGCTCACCAGGTGGACCCCGGTCGCGGCCAGTCGGAGCGCGCTGCGCGCGGCGTCGATCGCCACGTTGCCCCCGCCGACGACCGCCACGACCTTGCCCCGCAGATCGACCGGCTCTCCGAGCTTGACCGACCGCAGGAAATCGAGCGCGGTGAGAACCCCGGGCAGCTCCTCGCCCTCCACCCCCAACCTCACCGAGCGATGCGTGCCCGTGGCCACCAGGATGGCGTCGTAGCCGAGCCGGCGCAGCTCCTCGAGATCCTCCACGCGAGTGGAGGTCACGATCTCGACCCCGAGGGCGGTGACGCTCTCGATGTCGGCGTCCACGATCGGGGTGGGCAGCCGGTAGGCGGGGATCGCCACGCGCAGCATCCCGCCCGGCTCCGGCGCGGCCTCGAAGATCGTGACCTGATGTCCCCTGACGGCGAGCTGCCAGGCGGCGGTCAGCCCGGCCGGCCCCGAGCCGATCACGGCGACCCGCTTGCCGGTCGGCTCGGCGGGTGTCGGCGCCGGGGCGGGACCGACCCCGTAGAGGGTGTCGGCGACGAAGCGCTTCAGCCTGCGGATGGGCAGCGCCCCCTCCAGGCGTCCCCGTGAGCAGGCGTCCTCGCAGGGCGCGTAGCAGGCATAGCCCAGGCTTCCGACCAGGGGGGTCGCCTGCCGCACGAGGTTGAAGGCCTCCTCGTACCGGCCGCCCCGGACGAGCGACACGTAGCCGTGGGCCTTGATCCCGGCCGGACAGTTGAACGTGCACGGCGAGGTGCCCGCGCGGTCGATGACCGGCAGGCGCGGCACCGCCTGAGGGAAGGACATGTAGACGACGGGCCGGGTGCCCAAGCCTTCGTCGAACTCCGAAGGGACCCCCCGCCAGGAGCACGTCTCGACGCAGAGGCCGCAGCCGTTGCAGAGGTCCGCGTCGATGTAGCGGGGCTTCCTGCGTACCTTGACCGTGAAGTTGCCGACGTACCCCGAAACCTCCTCGACCTCGCTGTAGGTGAGGAGCTCGATCGAGGGGTGCTGGCCGACCTGCACCATCTTCGGGGTGAGGATGCAGGCGGCGCAGTCGAGCGTCGGGAAGGTCTTGTCGAACTGCGCCATGTGGCCGCCGATGGAAGGCTCCCGCTCCACCAGGTAGACGCGCTTCCCGGCCCCGGCCAGCGTCAGCGCTGCGTGGATCCCGGCGATCCCGCCGCCGACGACGAGCACGTCCGGGTGCACCGGAACCTCGCGCCGGTCGAGGAGTTCGTTGGCCGCAACGCGGCGCACCGCCCCGGCGACGAGCGCCTTCGCCTTCGCGGTCGCATCCTCGCTGTCGTCCGTGACCCAGCTGACGTGCTCGCGGATGCTGGCCATCTGAAAGTAGAAGGGACTGATCCCGCCGGCCGCCGTCGCGCGCCGAAAGGTCACCTCGTGCATGAGCGGCGAGCACGACGCGACGACGACGCGGTTCACCAGGCCCTCGCGGATGTCCCGCTCGATCAGGCCCTGGCCCGGATCCGAGCACATGAACGTGTAGTCGCGCGCGACGGTGACGCCCGGGAGCGTGGCGGCGAACTCGACGACGCGTTCGACGTCCACCTTTCCGGCGATGTTCAGGCCGCAGTGGCAGACGTAGACGCCGATCTTCGGCACCCCATCCGGCGGCTGCTCCTGCGTCGCCGACCCGTCGCCGTCAGCCCTCACGGTGCCCCCCCGGCCGCCGCGGGCTCAAGCTCCGGCAGCCGCCATCTCAGCATCCGGTGGATCCCGAGCCTCCGCTCGTCCAGCCCCAGCGCGAGTCCGAGAAGCTGCGTGAAGAAGCCGACGGTGAGCTCGACCGGCTCCCCGAACTCCCGGGTCACGCGCTCCTGGAAGCACTCGAGGTTGAACTGGCACAGCGGGCAGGCCGTCGCGAGGACGTCCGCCCCGCGCGACTTCGCCTCCTTCAGCAGGTCGTGGATGAGCCGCAGGCCGGCTTCCCGGATCGTCCCGACGAGGGGGCCGCCGCAGCAGGAGCCCCCGCAGCACCGCACCTTCAAGGGCCAGTCGACGGGCTCGGCTCCGATCGTGCGCATCAGCCGATCCATCGAGGTCGGGCTGTACTGGTCGTCGAAGGTGGCGTGGGGGCGCACGAGGAGGCACCCGTAGTAGCAGGCAACCCTGAGACCGCCGAGCGGCCGAGTGACGGCGTCGGCGATGCGCTCGAGCCCGATGTCGTTCACCAGCACGTCGAGGGGGTGGCGCGCCCGCGCCCGGCCGCGG
The DNA here is from genome assembly GCA_021784765.1 of Actinomycetes bacterium. Taxonomy (GTDB): domain Bacteria; phylum Actinomycetota; class UBA4738; order UBA4738; family UBA4738; genus JAJYHN01. The sequence goes on along the minus strand of JAJYHN010000203.1, from coordinate 47,346 downwards.
TAGCTGAGTCCCCCGGCCTGCAGCGCGCCGTCGATCCTCCCTCGAATCGACTGCTGTTCGCTCAGGCGGCGCTCCGCCTTCAGCAGCATCATGTAGCAGCCGGCGCAGGGAGCCACGAGATCCACGGGCGCGTCGTTCCCGGCCTGATCTTCGGCCAGGGCCAGGTTGCGGGCAGCGAGCGCATACGCCTTGGCCTCGTCGATCGCGAAGTATGCGGTGGCCCCGCAGCAATTCCAGTCATCCAGCTCGTCGAGGCCCTCGCCCAGGGTGTCGAAGACGGCGAGAAGGGACTCCTCGTACGCCTTCGAGCTGCCCTTCAGGGAGCAGCCGGGGAAGTACGCGTATCTCATCGGGGTCCCTCCCCGCTGATTGCCGAAGCCCGCGGCCGCGAGGAGGACGACGGCGAGGCGCTCGACACGACGGCGCGAGGAGGTGACGTCTCGGCCGCACGCAACATCCGCCCGAGCTTGGCCCGCTGCCGGATGGACTCGCGCACGAGACTCATCCGGCCCCGTCGCATGAGACGCTGCGCGAGCCAGCCGTCCTTCAGCAGCAGCCCCGGGTGGGTCTTCAGGTAGAGGCTCGCCGCGAGCCGCGATTCGGTGTTGCGACCCCAGCGGTCGACCGACCCGACGAACTCGCGTGCCAGGACCGGCGTCGCGAAACGCTTCGGGAACGTCCCCTCCCGGACGGCCATCCGCTTCAACGCGTACATGACCTCGGTGATCGGGATCTGCTTCGGGCACACGGCGGTGCACGCGTAACAGGACGCGCACACCCAGATCGACGTGCTGCGCAGCACCTCGTCCCTCAACCCGGCCTGCGTCATCGCCATCAGTCGCCGAGGCGTGTGGTCCATGTAGGCGCTCAGGGGACAGACCGCGCTGCAGGCGCCGCACTCGATGCATTCGCGCAACCTGTCCCCGCCCGGGATCGTCGCGATCTCGGCGGCGAAGCCCGGATCGAGCCGTGACTCCTGCAGGACCCCACGCAATCCATAAGGGCGGCGGCCCCCTCGCCTCGCGCGCACGTCCGCCGAGACCTCGCTTCGATGCGCTGGATCCGGCGTCATGGGGCTTGCCCCCTTCCCTCCTGCAGCCTGCAGGGGGACGGGGACGCCCGCAAGGCCCATCGGCCCTGTTGGACCCGGGCCCTGTGGGCAGTCGCCCCCCGGGGGGGTCCGTCGCCGCGGCCGAGGCGTGCGACCATGGCCGGCATGGCCGTGGATCGCTCGGACGGGCCCGGGGCGCTCGCGAGCAGGGACGCCCCGCAGGCTTCCACCGATGCCGACTTCGACGTCGACGAGCAGGGGCTCGCGCTCGCGGTCGAGCTCGACCGGCTGGTCCGCGCGGAGCCCGGACTCGAGCGCCACGCCCCGCCGCGCACCGGCATCTACCTCTGGCGCCCCCGCGGGCTGGACGCGACCGAGGTGCGATCGCGGATTCGCGGCGCCTTCGTCTCGCTCGCCCACCACGGCGGATCGGCCTGGCTGCGCTCGGTGAGCGCGAACCCGATGGCCGATCCGGCTCGCGTGGTCGCGGCCGTCCTCGAGGCCGCCGGGACCGGCTGATCGCGCCCCCGGTTGGCCGGCCGGCAGGGCCGCCGTTGCCCGTCAACCATCGAGATCCTCGGCGACGGCGGCGGCGAACGCTGCCAGCGACGGGAACTCCCAGTCAGGGCTGACGTCGAGGGGCGGTGCGGGAGTCGCCCCCCAGCCCGGCCGGTCGTGGCGGCGGTTGATCCAGACGGTCGGCAGCCCGGCGTTCTTGGCGGGGACGTGGTCGTGGAAGAGACTCTGCGCGACGTGCAGCAGCCTGCCCTCGCCGATGCCGAGGCGGCCCGCCTCCCGAAGGAGGGCCGCGAAGTTGCGCGCCGATGGCTTGTAGGAGCCGATGTCCTGTGCGGTGAGGACGACATCGAACGTCACCGCCAGCCGGCGGTTGCTTCCGGCGAAGGACTCGCGGTCGACGTTCGACAGCACGATCAGCGCGAACCGGGTGCCGAGCGAGATGAGGGCGTCGTGAGAGTCGGCGAATGCGGGCCAGTCGGGGACGGAGGTCGCCAGGCGCTGCGCCTCCCCGGGGGTGACCTCGACGCCGAACTCCCGTCCGAGCGCGACCATGGTGCGGGCCAGGATGTCGGGGTAGAGAGCTCGCGGGTCGTCGGCCTCCTCACGCGCCTCGTGGTCGGCGTAGGCGGCAAGCAGCGTCTCATCGTCCACGGTCAGGCCGTGGGAGCGAGCCCACGGTCCGAGAACCGCAGCGATGCCCGCTTCCCAGTCGATGAGGGTGCCGTAGCAGTCGAAGCTGAGTGCCTCGAAATCGGTCAGTCTCACGGTGCCCGCTCCTCGACGAGGTCGGAGACGCCGGGGAAGAGGTCGGGGCCGGGGAAGAGGCTCTCGGCGAGCTTGCCCGAGGCGGCGGCCGCGCCCGCCAGGGCGCGGCCGCGGTTCACACGGTCCGTGACGTCCCCCGCTACGGGTAGTTCACCGGGCTCCCGAGGCCGGTCACCAGGTCGTACCCGGTGCCCGCCGTGCAGTCGGTTCCGCAGCTGCCGTTGGTCCCGCTGGTGACGTCGCGCAGGTTGGTGGAGTAGCCGCCGGCGTAGATGGCGGAGTCGCCCTGGAGCGCCGTGGTGCCCGCGGCCGCGCCTGCCGCGAGGATCCCCGCCCAGTTGGGGGCGCCGACGCTCGTGCCACCGAGCGTGAACCAGCCGGACTGCCCCTGGTAGCGGGTGCTGTCGTACACGGACACGCCCGTGTTCGGGTTCGCCTCGAAGGACACATCGGGGATGCCGCGCATCCCGCCGGTCAGACCGGAGATCGTGGAGGCGCCGAAGACCGGGCCGGCGTAGCCGGACTGGTAGCCCGGGATCGACTCGTACGCGGAGGCGCCGCCGCCCGAGCCCGACCACGCCGACTCGCCGGTGAACCCGGCGCAGGAGGTCCCGCTGCACCCGTTCAGCGTCGTCCCGCCGACCGCGATCACGTTCGGCGAGGCCGCCGGGTACTCCGCGCCGTGGCCGCTGTCGCCCGCCGAGGCCGTGTAGAGGGTCCCCGCGTGGGCCATCACCGCGTCGTAGCTCGACTCGCCGCTGGACTCCCCGCCGCCCCAGCTCATCGAGACCTCGGTCGCCCCGATGGAGTTCGCGTAGGAGACGGCGTTGAACAGGTTCGTCAGGCTGCTGCTCGCGGCCTCCACCAGCACGATCTTGGCCGCCGGCGCCTCGGCGTGGGCCCACTCGATGTCGAGCGACTCCTCCAGGACCCACCCGCTGTTGACCTTGGGCGTCCCCTGCGGGTCGGCCTGCAGGAAGCATGGCCCGGCCTGGGAGAGCGAGGTGCAGGTGGAAAGGGACGCATACCCGTACTGGGCGTTGAAGGTGTTGAGGTCCGACAGTGCATGCGGGTCGTGGTAGGCGTCAACGATCGCGATGATCTGACCGGCGCCGGCGCCCGAGGACACCGAGAGCCCCGACAGGTTGTAGACGGACTGGACCGCGATCGGCGAAAGCCCCGTCGGCGAGGAGGCGCTGAGCTTGGGCCCCCCGTTCGGGAGGGTTCCGATCACCTTCACGCGGAAGGGAGGGCTCGCGGTCCGGCTCGCGCGAGCGGGCGTCGCGATGGCCGGAGCCGCGACGATGCCGACCACGAGCGTGAGCGCGGTGCCGGCCGTGAGGACCCGTGCCAGTCGAAGCCACCTCATCCGTCAGCCTCCTCTCCGTCCCGCCGAGAACCGGGAACCACGGGGACGTAGTCTGCCCCGCGCACGATCGCTCGCGCAATGGCCCGAGTTGAGGGTTCTCCCATCCCCTCACCGGTCACCCGCCGAGAGTCTGGCACACGCCAGTTCGACCGGGGGGCCCTCGAGGAAGGACTGTCGGAGCCGGGCGGTAGCCTCTTGTCAGGACGAGGAGACGGCGAGGGCCTCGCATCGATGGACGCGGTCATCGACCGGATCGTCGAGGTGCCGGAGGTCACGGGAAGCGACTCGAAGGTCGCCCGTTGGGTCGCGGATCCCTGAACCGGAAGGGGGAGGGAGGCCACATGACCACGATCGAGGTGCTCGGGATCGACAACGTCCTGCTCGCAGTGGGGGACGTGGAGGAGGCTCGGCGCTTCTACGGCGAGATCCTGGGGCTGCCGGTCAAGTTCGACTTCGCCCAGCGCGGGATCCTGGGCTTTCGTCTCGGCGAGGAAGAGCCCGGGCTCGTGGTTCGGGAGATGGGGACGGTGGCCTCGGCCGGGCCTCGGGAGACGCCGAAGGTGTGGCTGGAGGTCCCCGACATCGGTCCCGTCGTCGGGGCCCTCCGCGAGCTGGGCATCGAGCCTCTCGGACCGCCTGCTGAGCTTCCCACCGGCGACTGCGTCGAGATCGCCGATCCGTGGGGAAACGTGATCGGGTTCACCGACTACACGCGGGCTCCGGAGATGGCCCGCGTGCGCGAGGGCCGGCCCGGATGAGCCCTGGGGCCGGCTGGCGGCCCCGGTCCAAGAATGGATGGTCGTTCCATGGCGAACGTGTCCGTCTGCCCCGGATGCGGGGCCACGCTGCCGGCCACCGGCTGGACCATGGACCGCGCGCTGAACGCGTCGCCGGAGTGCCGGCAGCGCTACGGGGAGGTGGTGGGCTTCGAACTCGGCAACCCATCGCTCGTGGGACGGTTCCATCAGCTCGCCCGCGGGCTGCGCTCGCCGGCCCACCGGACGCCCGGCTGACCGGCTGCCTCGTCTCCGGCGATCGCCGGGACCCGTCGGCTTCTCCGATCCACCGCTGGATGAAACAGACGAGACCGACGAGCGTTCATGCTGCACGTGATGACCTTGGGTCCGGACGCAGCATCCACCGGTGAGGCCGCGGCGTGGGCGCCGGAATTTCGCGACTTCTTCGAGGACGAGTACGAGCGACTCGGGCGCGCCATGTTCCTGCTCTGCGGCAACGCCGACGATGCCGAGGACCTGACCCAGGAGGCATTCCTTCGACTCTACGAGCGCTGGGATCGGGTTCGCACGATGCGCTCCCCCGACGGCTACCTGTACCGAACCGCGATGAACCTGCACCGGAGCCGCCTGCGCCGGCTCGCGGCCTGGGCTCGACGACGACTGGAGGACGAGCCCGGAGGCGGCGGTCAGGATCCCGGGGTGACGCTCGAGGTCAAAGACCAGATCGCTCGCGCCCTCGGGGCGCTCCCGGCGGGCCAGCGGGCCGCCCTCGTGCTGGTCGAGTGGCTCGGCATGACCGACGAGGAGGCCGGCAGGATCCTCGGGGTCGCCCCCGTCTCGGTCCGGGTGCGGATCTCCCGGGCCCGCGCGGGCCTCCGGTCCCAGTTCGGAGGCGACGATGGCTGAGCTGCGCGACCTGCTCGAGCGACGCGCCCGCGAGTGGCATCCGGCGGCCGAACGATGGGAACGTCTCGAGCGGCGCGTCCGCCGGCGGCGGCGGAACCGCCGGCTGGCCGCCGCCGTGCTGGCCATCGCGCCGTTCCTCGGCGCGATGGCCTGGGTCTCGGCGGTGTTCCACGCGCGCGTAGAGCCGGCGAACCAGCCGGCGCCCGCGGTCGAGGTGATCCATCTGCCCGGCCCCGTCTACGGGGTGACCACCGGCTACGGAAGCGCCTGGGTGCAGGTCCTGACCCCCCTGCCGTCCGCCGGCACCTCCTCCGGACGGACCGGCTCCGCAGCCACGCTCGAGCGCGTGGACCTCGCGACCGGTCGCATCCTGGCCGCGATCAGAGGCGAGCCGCTCCCGCCGCTTCCGGCGGACCCGGGCTCCCTCACCAGCGACGTCGCGATGCTCCCGCCATCGGTCGGCGCAGGCGGCGTGTGGGTGGTCCGCCCGCTGACCGGCTCCCGCGAGCTGATCCAGCGCATCGACCCTCGGTCGAACGGGGTCGCTGCCTCCCTGACCGTGGCACGCCCCTGCTGCGATGCCGTGACGGCCGGGCCGGCGGGGGTGTGGACGACCGCGGTCTCCAGGACCCGGCCCGCCCTGGCCCGCCTGGACGCGCGAAGCGCTCGGGTGGTGGGTGACGTGGCGCTCGGGGAGGTCACCACGACGAGCCTGCTCGGGGAAACCTCGGGCACCGTGTGGGTCGTGGTCCGGGCGGGTGGGCCTGCGCCTGCCGCCAAGACGCTGCTCCTGCGGATCTCGGTCGACACCGGAGCCTTTCAGGCTGTCGCGGCGCCGAGAGAGGTCAGCTCCGTCCGGATCCTGGCGGCCGCGGGCTCGGTCTGGGTCGGCGAGGGGAACAGCATCCTTTGGGTGGACGCCTCCTCGGGGGGCGTCCGGGCGATCCTGCCCGTGGGCGCCAGGGTGCAGGACCTGGCGTTCGGTGGCGGCAGCCTGTGGGCGCTCGCGGGCCGCCGGATCCTGCGTCTCGACCCGGCGACGGGTCGCGTGATCGCGGCCCTGCCCGCCCGACCCGGCACCTTCTCGATCGCCTACGGGGGCGGGGCGATCTGGGCGACGAGCCCGGGCGCCCGGACACTGACGCGGATCGCGGTGCCCGCCTGCCCCGGGAGCGGGTGCCCCGCTCCGTCTCCCCGCCCGGCGCCGGCCGGCGCGATCGGGCCCGTCTGGCTCTCCTCGACGCGGATGGTCACCCCGGACGTCGGGTGGGCCCTTGCGTGGAGCGGGAATCCCGGCGCGAGCACGCCGGTCTCTCTCGAGCCCGTTCGCACGACCGACGGCGGCCGGACCTGGAGGGTTCTCACGCCCCCCGCGGCCGGTCCCCTGCTCGCCTCCCAGAACGCCGGGGCCGTGCTGTTCGCGCTCGACTCCGACCACGCCTGGCTCGCGGTCACGCGCAGCGATGCCGGGAGGCCGCCCGCGACCACGGTCTTCTCGACCGCCGACGGCGGGGGCTCCTGGGTCGCCTCGCGCCCGTTCCGGTCCCTCGGGCAGGCCACCGACCTGGCCTTCGTCGATGCCTCGCACGGCTGGCTGCTCGCCGACCTCGGCGCGGCGATGGGGTCGGACGCGGTCGCGGTGTTTCGGACCAGCGACGGCGGCCGTCGCTGGTCCCCCGTCGCGCACACCCCGCCGCTCGGCAGACCCGGCGGGGGTAGCGGGGGACTTCCCCTGGGGTGCGACAAGACGGGGATGTCGTTCGCGACCGCGTCGACCGGCTGGGTGACCGGCCACTGCAACGGCGGGGGTCCCTACCTGTTCGCCACCCACGACGCCGGGCTGCATTGGACCTCGTCGGCCGCCACCCTGCCCCTTCCGGCCTCCTCCTGCGGGCAGGGCTGCGGCGTGTGGCCGGTCGCGAGCCTCGGAGATGCGCAGATCCTCCTGCTCTCCGGCTCCCCAAACTGGGCGCTGCTCGCCACCCGCAATGCCGGCGGCACCTGGAGGGTCTCCGGGCTCCCGGCCTCACAGGTCGCGCCATCCTCGCCGACGGCGCTGGACGTGAGCTTCCCGGACGCCGAGCACGGGTTCCTGCTCGGACGGGCGACCCCCCACGGTCTCGGGGGCCTGCTCGAAACGAGCGACGGCGGCGCGACCTGGCGGCGCGTTCGCACGAATCTCCCGGATCTGTCCAGGCTGGAGCAGTTCGGGGCCCTCGACTTCGTCACCCCCACCGTGGGCTTCGCCTGGGAGCGGGGGACCGACGCCACGGGCCCGACGGCGCCTCCGCTGTTCGAGACCCGCGACGGCGGGCGCACCTGGACGGCGATCACCCCGTGGCTGGTTCGCTGAGGCTCGACCACCTTCGAAACGTTCCGGCTCCCCGGGATCGTCACGATCCCCTACAGGGGCGTCGTGTGCCACGCAGCGCTGAGCAAGCTCTTCGACCCGTACGCCCGAACCCCTGTCGGCGACGAGCTCGTCCACACGGCCGTATGGTGCTGACCGATGGCCTGGACTGTCCCGCCTCGTCACCTCGAATGGGACGGCTGCTTCAACGCTCGCGACCTCGGCGGCCTCCGCACGACCGACGGTCGCACGACGCGCTGGGGCGCGATCGTGCGGGCGGACGAGCTCGATCGCCTGACCGCGGCGGGCTGGAGCGCTCCACACATACGGGATCCGCACGATCGTCGACCTGCGCAACGACGCGGAACGCGGCTCCGCCGTCGAGCCAGCCGGCCTCAGGACCCTGCACGTGCCGCTGGACGATCTCGACGACACGACGTTCTGGGAGCACTGCTGGAGCAACGAGCTCGACGGCACCCCCCTCTACTACCGGCCGTTCCTCGACCGCAAGCCCGGGCGGTGTGTCGCCGCCGTGGCCGCCATCGCCCGTGCCGAGCGGGGCGGGGTCCTCTTCCACTGCGGCGGCGGGCGCGACCGCACCGGGCTCATCAGCCTCTTGCTGCTGGCGCTCGTCGGGGTCATGCCAGAGGACATCGTCCTCGACTACGAGCTGAGCAATGCCCGCCTGCCTCCGTTCTGGGCCGCGCGCGGATGGGAGGATCAGCGTCCCGCCATCGAGGAGGCCCTGAAGCGCAAGAACACCTCTGCTCGCGCGCTCCTCTTGGACATCCTGGGGTCGCTCGACGTCGAGGACTACCTCCGCTCGGGCGGCCTCGGCGACGATGACCTCGCTGCCGTGCGCGCACGGCTCCTCGGAGGTGATGTCAGCGGAGCCTGAAGGCGGGCACGAGGTCGAGGTTCGAGGTTCCTGGTCGGGGTCATGTCGCCCTCGAGGCCGGAGGAGGCCTACATCCACGACGTCGGTGGATCCCGCCCGCCGCGCGCGTATCCTCCCGCGCATGCGCATCTTCGTGGCAGGGGCGAGCGGCGCGATCGGGCGGCAGCTGCTGCCATTGCTCGCGGGTCACCAGGTCGTCGGGATGACGCGCTCGCGCCCGGAGGTCGTGCGGGGGCTCGGCGCGGAGCCGGCGGTGGTCGACGTCTACGACCGCGAGCGGCTCTTCGAGGTCGTCGGCGCGGCACGGCCGGAGGTCGTCGTCCACCTGCTCACCGACCTGGCGAACCGCGACTTCCAGGCGAACAACCGGATCCGCCGTGAGGGAACGCGGAACCTCCTCCGCGCGGCGGTCGCCGCCGGCGCGCGGAGGGTCGTCGTCGAGAGCATCTCCTTCGAGGTGCCGCGGGGCGGCGCGGCCGCGGTCGCCGAGATGGAGCGGCTGGCGCGCGAGTCGGGGCTCGAGGCGATCGTGCTGCGCTTCGGCCTGCTCTGGGGTCCGGGGACGTGGTACGAGAAGCCCGAGCCGGAGGCCGACTTCGTCCACGTCCGCGAGGCCGCCGGGGCCGTACGCGACGCGATCCTCGGCGCGGCCCCGCGACCCGGCGCTCGCTGAGTGTCTTCGCAACCATGTCTCCCCGGCCAAACGGCCGAGAGGGCCGGACCCGAGGAGAACGGTCGCTCAGGCTGCGCTCGCGGCCCTCAGGATCTCCGTCCCCACGCCGTGCGCCCACGCGCGAATCTGGTCGAAGTTCCGGAAGTCCCCCACCTCGACCTTTCCGCCGCGAACCATCTTCTGGGCGAAGAACCCTTCGGCGTCCTCCGCCAGGCGGCCGCCGAACGTCACGTGCCCCCGGGACCCGATGCGCGCTGCCAGTCTCGCCGCGCCCTTGACGGCAGGGATGTCCTTGTCCTCAGCCGACCGATCGAGCGGCCCGCTGCTGAAGAGCCACACCGGCCGTCCCCGAAGCTCCCCCGCGTGACGCTTGCCAAACCGGACCGCCTCTGGCCGCCAGCGAAACATGTACACGGCGCTCCCAAGGACGACCGCGCCGTAGGGCTGGACGTCGCGAACCTCAGTCACGGCCCCGGACATCGGCCTGAAGGCCCATGCCCCGCAGCTCCTCCCCGATCGCCTCGGCGATCCCGGTGGTCGAGCCGCCCTTGGACGCGTACGCGACGAGCACCCGCTTCTCGTTCATGATCGACTCCCCCTCCTCGCACCATTACGGGGGACCGGCGGGCGCGGCGTCAGGACCGAACGGTCCGCTGCATTCGGGCCCGCGTCTGCACGGGGCTCAGGTCCCGGGAGGTGAGCTGCGCGGCGCCGCAGGACGTTGACGGGCGGGTCAGCCCGTCCTACGGTGAGATTCAGAACAATCTGAAACCTCAGGCGATGACGGCAGCCATTCTCACCGAGGGGCTCTCAAAGACCTTCGGCAGGACCAGAGCGCTGGTCTCCCTGGACCTCGAGGTCCCCGAGGGCGAGGTGCTCGGCTACCTCGGCCCGAACGGCGCCGGCAAGACCACCACGATCCGGCTGCTGCTCGGCCTCATCGGGGCGAGCGCGGGTCGGGCGGAGATCTTCGGCGTGGACTGCCAGGCCAGCCCCGTGCAGGCCCACCGCCGGGTGGCCTACGTGCCCGGCGAGGCGAGCCTATGGCCCACGCTCACCGGCGCGGAGACCCTGCACCTGCTCGGCCGGGTGCAGGGGCAGGTCGATCCCGGCTACCGCGACCTGCTGATCGAGCGGTTCGAGATCGACCCCTCGAAGAGGGTGCGCACCTACTCGAAGGGCAACCGCCAGAAGCTCATCCTGGTCGCGGGCCTCATGACCCGGGCGGACCTCCTGCTGCTCGACGAACCGACGAGCGGCCTTGACCCCCTGATGGAACGAGCGTTCCGGGAGTGCGTGGCCGAGGCTCGCGGGCGCGGCCAGACGGTGTTCCTCTCCTCGCACATCCTCTCGGAGGTGGAGGCGCTCTGCGACCGGGTCGCGATACTCCGAGAGGGCCACCTGGTGGAGGTGGGGACGCTGGCGCAGATGCGCCATCTCTCGGCGCTGCAGGTCGAGGCCGAGTTCGACGCCGCGGTGCCGGACCTGTCGGCGGTGCCGGGGGTGAGCGCCGTGGCGGTGGATGGCAACCGGGTCCGCTGCCAGGTGACCGGCTCGGTCGAGCCGCTGCTTCGGGTCCTCGCGGCGGCCGGCGTGCGCCACCTCACCTGTCGGGAGCCCTCGCTGGAGGAGCTGTTCCTCGCCCACTACGGCGCAGCGGAGCCCTCCTCGGAGGCGACCCGTGCAGGCTGAGCTCGCCTTCCACGCCCGCAGGGCCGCGCGGGTCGTCGCCGTGACGACCACCCGGCGGGCGGCGCGCTCGGGAGCCCTGTGGGGGTACGTGTTCGGGGCGGCGGTCGCCTCCAGCGCCTACGGCTACGCCCGGCTCTATCCGACGGCGGCATCCCGGGCGAAGCTCGCGGCCTCCTTCTCCGGGAACGCCGGCATCGCCGCGGTGCTCGGACCTGCCCGCCGCATCGAGACGGTGGCCGGGTTCACGGCGTGGCGGATCGGGGTCGTCCTGACCGTGATCGGGGCCATCTGGGGGCTCCTCGCCGCGACGCGCATGCTTCGGGGCGAGGAGGACGCCGGCCGCTGGGAGCTGTTCCTCTCCGGCCAGACCACCCGGCGCGGAGCGGCGGCGCAGGCGATCTGCGCGCTTGCTGGCGGGCTGGCGGCGCTCTGGGCGGTGACGGCCGTGCTCACCGTGGCGATCGGGCTCGCCCCGAAGGTCCGCTTCTCCATCGGCGGCTCGCTGTACCTCGCCGCCGCCCTGGTCGCCGGCGCGGGCATGTTCCTCGCCGTCGGCGCGTTCGTCGGCCAGCTTGCGGCCTCCCGCCGGCAGGCCAACCTCATCGGCGCAGGGGTGCTCGGGGCCGCCTTCCTGCTGCGGATGATCGCCGACTCCGCACGTGGGCTTGCCTGGCTCCGATGGGCGAGCCCGCTCGGATGGCCCGAGGAGCTGCGCCCCCTCACCGGCCCGCGGCCCCTCGCCTTCGTCCCGATCATCGCCCTCATCGCCGCCCTCGTCGGCGCCGCCGTCGCAGTCGCGGGGCGCCGGGACCTCGGGGCAAGCGCCCTGCCGACCCCGGAGGCGCCGCAACCGCGCACGGGCCTGCTCCGCGGCCCCACCGGGCTCACGATCCGCCTCACCCGCCCCGGCATCCTCGCCTGGGTCGCCGGACTTGCGATCCTCGGACTGGTCCTCGGCCTGGTCGCCCAGGCGGCCGGCAACGCGCTCAGCGGCTCGGCGACCCTCGAGCGGGCGATCCGCCGGCTGGGCGGCCAGCACGGCGGCGCCGCGGCCTACCTCGGGGTCGCCTTCTCGATCGTCGGCCTCCTCGTGAGCCTCGCGGCCGCCGGCCAGGTCGCCGCGGCGCGAGGAGAGGAAGCCGAGGGGCACCTCGACCACCTGCTCGCGCGCCCCGTAGGCCGCGCCCGGTGGCTCGCCGGCAGGCTCGCGATCGGGGCGACTCTCGTGATCGTCTCGAGCGTCGTCGCCGGCCTCGCCGCCTGGGTCGGCGCCACGAGCCAGCACGAGGGGATCGGGATCGGCCGGCTCCTGCAGGCGGGCCTCAACATGGCCCCGCCGGCGCTGTTCATCCTCGGCGTCGGTGTTCTCGCGTTGGGACTGTGGCCCCGCACCAGCACGCCGGTGGTCTACGGGCTGATCGTCTGGTCCTACCTCGTCGAGCTCGTCGCCGCTGCGGTCACCACCAATCGGTGGCTGCTCGACACCTCGGTCTTCCACCACATCACGCCCGCCCCCGCCGCCGACCCCAACTGGACGGCCGCGGCCTGGCTGACGGGCCTGGGCCTGCTGGCGGCGGTGGCCGGGGTCGCCGCGTTCCGGCGGCGCGACCTCGTCAGCGCATGAGCTCCCCCGCCTCCTCGAAGCCGCGACCCGGCCCCGCCGACTGGCGGCTCGAGTTCGTGGAGCGGTCGACCGCCCTCCTCGCCGACACGGTCGGCCTGCCGCCAAGCCACATCCGGGTGCTCGCATGGCTCATCGTGTGCGAGCCTCCGCAGCAGTCCGTCGAGGAGATCCGGGCGGCGCTCGGCCTGTCACGCGGGGCGATCAGCATGGCCACGAGCACGCTGGCGCGGATGGGTGCCATCGAGCGGGTCGCTCTGCCCCGAACGCGCCGCCTCGCCTACCGCATCGGCCCGGGGATCTGGGAGCGGCTCATGCGACTCCGGCTCGAGGCGATGTCCAGGATGCGCTCGGTGACAGAGGAGGCGCTCCTCCACGCCCCTCCTCGCGAGCCCCGCCTGGAGGAGATGCGGGACATCTACGCATGGTTCGAGAAGAGCACCGCGGACTTCCTCGCCGGTCGTGGACCGGCACGGTGATGCCGCGACGTTCACGCCGAGCAGCGCGGGCCCCGGGGCGCGCAGGGCCATGTCGTCCGCAGCGGCGCTGGACTCCCGGGCACGCGGGCTTCATGATGCGCCCGGGAGGGACCGGACATGTCGATCAAAGCCCTTCGAACGCTACGGCCGGGCGCGCTGGTAGCGCTCGCGTTCCTCGCCGCGGCCTGCTCGGGGACGCCGCAGCCCCCGAGCTCCCCGCCGGCAAGCGTCGGCCCCACGGGCTCGGGCGGCTCCCGATCGGGGCCTCCGGTCGCCGTGCGCATCAGCGGATCCGGCTCCGCCCTGCGGGCGAGCACCTTCACCGCACCCTGCTCGGGCACGGCCCGGGCCACGCTCTCGTTCTCCTTCTCCGGGCTCGTGGTCCCGTTCGACGAGACGACGGGCACGGTGCCGCTCGGGGAACACACCGTCCCGCTCGTCGCGTCGGGCCACGCGAGCTGCCCGGGCGGGGTGGGCGCCGCCGTGGCCAACACGTGCGGGGGGACGCGGGCCCCCGTCACCTTCACGCTCTACCTCGGCGATCCGACGGTGCTTCGAAGCGTCACCGACTGTCCGTCCAATCCGGGGATCGGAGCGATCTGGATCGCGGACTCGATCTCCTCGCCGGGCAGGCTCTCGTGCAGGCCGCCGCCGCCGGCGAAGCCCGGCAACCCCTTCGCCGGGCCGAGCGCCCTCCCCACCTCGCTTCCGAGCGGGGTCCCGGTGCCTCGGATCTCGATGCCGCCCCCGCCCAGGCTCGGCGGGGCACCGTGCTCGATCAAGGCGGGGTCGACCCTCACGGTCTCCGGCACACAGGTGACGGGCCTCTGCTTCGGCCCGATCGTGTGCGACGACAGCGGTCGCCTGAATCTCACGATCAGGTTCCTGTCCACCAAGGCCCCGCCCTCGCCGAGCCCGTCCGCGACCTGATCGCCGCGACCGGGCTAGCTGGCCCGTTTGTAGGCACGCACGGCGAGGGGCCCGAACACGACGAGGATGCCGGCGAGCCAGACGAGGCTCTTCCAGAGGTACGGAGAGATGGGGCCGCCGAGCGCGAGCGCGCGCATGGCGTTGATGACGAGCGTCACCGGCTGGTTGTTGGCGAAGGTCTGCAGCCACCCCGGCATCGAGGCGATCGGGACGAAGGCAGAGCTCACGAACGTCAGCGGGAACAGCCAGATCAGGCCGAACGCCTGCACCGACTCCTCGTCCTTGATCGCGAGGCCGATGAAGGCCGAGACACAGCACACCGTGAGCCCGAAGGTCACCGAGAGCAGCACCATCCCCACGGCCGGCACCGCGCCGTTCCGGAAGCGGAACCCCACCAGGTAGCCGACGCCGAGGATCACGAGGATCGTCACGAGCATCCGGGCGGCGTCGGCGGTGAGCCTGCCGGCGAGCACCGCGGATCGCGTCATGGGCATCGAGCGGAAGCGGTCGATCACGCCCCGCTGCAGTTCCTGAGCCAGGGCGATCGCGGTGCCGATCGAGGCGAACGCGGCGGTCTGCCCGATGATCCCCGGCATCAGGTAGTCGACGTAGCCACCGGGGATGCCGACATGGATGGCCCCGCCGAACACGTAGCGGAACAGCAGGACGAACATGACCGGCTGGACCACCGTGAAAACGATGAACGCCGGGACGCGGAGCCAGACGAGCAGGCTTCGGCGGGTCAGCGTGATCGAGTCGCCGATGGCCCAGCGAATTCGCTGGCCGATCCTCGGCTCGGGAGCGATGAGTCCGGCCGTGCTCATGTCGTGTCAGCCCTCCGTTCCGCGCCGCGCCGGCGCCGACCGCGTCGGCGCCCCCCCCGACCGCGACTTTCGTCCTCGGCGCCGTGGCCCGTCAGCGCCAGGAAGACATCGTCGAGCGACGGGCGGCGCAGCGACATGCCGACGGTCGCGACCCCCGCCCCGTCGAGCCGTCGCACCGCGTCGACCAGCGCCTCCGACCCGCCGACACCGACGCTGATCGTCACGCGCCCGGCGTCCTGGTCCACGTGCGGGTCGCCCTCGGACAGCCCGCTCACCGCCGCGAGCGCGTCTGCGAGCCGGGTCCGGTCGGGAACCGTGAACTCGACCAGGTCTCCGCCGACGCGGTCCTTCAGCTGCTCGGCGGATCCCGCGGCGATGACGAGGCCATGGTCGATGACGACGATCTGGTCGGCGAGCTCGTCGGCCTCGTCCAGGTACTGAGTGGTCAGCAGCAGGGTCGTGCCGCCCGAGACGAGCTCGCGGATGACGTCCCACATGCCGAGGCGACTCCGCGGGTCGAGGCCAGTCGTCGGCTCGTCGAGGAACAGCACCGCCGGGTGGCCGATGAGACTGGCGGCGAGGTCGAGGCGCCGCTGCATGCCCCCGGAATAGGTCTTGGCCGGTCGGTCCGCGGCGTCCGCGATGTCGAACCGCTCGAGCAGGTCGACGGCACGCTGTCTGGACTGCGGCCAGCTCAGATGGTGGAGCCGACCGACGATCTCGAGGTTCTCCCGGCCGGTCAGCTCCGGCTGGATCGCCGTGGCCTGTCCCGCCAGACCGATGTTCCGGCGAACCGCCGCCGGGGCATGGACGACGTCGTGCCCCTCGATCACGGCTCGGCCGCCATCCGGCTCGAGCAGGGTCGTGAGGATGCGAACGACCGTGGTCTTGCCCGCGCCGTTCGGCCCGAGCAGCCCGAGGACGGTCCCGGACGGGACCGTGAAGTCCACGCCACGCAGGGCGTGCACGGGTCCGAACGACTTCCGAAGGCCCTCGACCAGGATCGCCGGGGCCGATGTCCCCTCAGGCATGTCCACAAACCTACCCTCGTCCACGAGATGCGTCACCGCGGCTCCGCCAGCGCGCGCCGGCGCGATCCCCACGGCACGACCAGCCACCACGGTTCCCGCCTGTGTCGAGCACGGGCGGGTGGGGGTCGGGACGGCCCGCCCGAAGCGGCGTGCCGTCGCAGCCGCCGCTCCAGGTCACGCTGACGCTCCAATCGCAGCTCCAAGGCGATCCATGCGGAAGGCGTGGGATGCATCGGTTCTCTCCTCTCTCTCTTGACGACCCGCGGCGCAGCCCTCCCGGCGCGCGGGCAAGCGCGGGTATGGGCGGGGACCGGTGGCGTTCGCGCGCCGCCTTCGGGCGCGCGTGCGAACGCGGGGTTCTACGGTGCTTCGAGCCGGGGAGACGCCTCGGTCAGGACGAGGCGCCGGCGCGCGTGCGGCGCGTGCGCATGCCGCAGAGCCGCTCGACGTCGCCTGGGGCGAAGGTGCCGAGGACGAGGCCGAAGGCGCCGGGGAAGGCCGGGCCGAAGATGGTGTCCGAGTTACCCATCGTCCTCACCTCCTCGTCGAGCGGAAGAATCAGTAAACGCCACGACCGCTCGGATGTCAAGCTCAGGTCGGACCGCTCGAGTCGGCCCACCCGAACCGGCCGGATGCCGATCCTGGGGACGTTCCGCAATCCCTCACCCTCGCCCGGCCGTAGACCCCCCGTCGAGTCGAACCGGAGACGTGAGGAGGCGACATGGTCCACGGCCGGCCGGGTCGGATCTGGGTTGCGGGGATCGCGGTCCTCGGGCTGACGCTCTCGGCGTGCGCGAGCAGCGGCGCCGCGACCTACGGAGGCTCCGGCGGGACCGGGGGTGCTTCTGGCACGGTGGTGAAGGCCGGCTCGGTGTCCGGGCTCGGCACGGTGCTCGAGTCGAGCAACGGCGCCGTCCTGTACCTGCTCACCGCCGACAAGGGCGGGACGCCCACCTGCACCGCGAGCGCGTGCACCGCCGTGTGGCCGCCGCTGCTCCTTCCGTCCGGCACTTCGTCCGCCACGGCCCGCTCGGGCGTCACGGCCTCGATGCTCGGGACGGTGAAGACGCCGGGCGGGCGCCTGCAGGTCACCTACGACCACTGGCCCCTGTACCTGTACGCCGGCGACTCGGGACCCGGGGTGGCGAACGGCGAGGGGATCAAGGCCTTCGGCGGCACCTGGTACGCGGTGACGTCCTCCGGCGCTGCGGCCAAGAAGTCATCGTCCGGCTCGGGCGGCGCGAGCCCCTCGCCGTCCTCGGGGGCCGGGTGGTGAGCGATCAGCCCTCCTCGACCCAGTCGCGCGTGCAGGTGAGCCAGAACGCGAGCCCGGCCCAGCGGCCGTACCGGCGGAAGCGACGGCGGATGGCCGCGTCCGGCACGCTCCGCCGGCCCGCGATCCGCGCATAGGTCGGGCGCGTCCACGAGTCCAGGATCAGCCGCGAGTGCCGTCCGAGCATCATCATCACGTGCGCGGCGGCGTACGGGCCGACGCCCGGCAGGACCAGCAGCCGCCGCACGAGCTCGTCGTCGGGCAGCTCCTCCGGCGTCGCGCCGCCGAGGGCCTCGAGGTCGAACGCCCCCTCGGCCGCCCCGCGGGCCAGGGCCAGGAGATACGCGCCCCGGTAGCCGGCCCGCGCCTGCAGGCGGTAGAAGTCCTCCCCCACCGCGGCCATCGCCTGCGGCGTCGGGAAGGCTCGGCCGGCCGGCCCCTCGGCTGGAGCCCCGACGGCCGGCTCTCCGAGGTGTGCGACGATGGCGCCGACCATTCGCTCGGTCGCCGACCAGGCGCAGTTCGTCGTGCAGATCGTCTTCACCACGTCCTCGAAGACGGTGGGGCTGCGGATCATCCGGCCGGCGCCAGCCGCCGCCCACGCGAGCGCGGGGTCGCGGGCCGCGAGCGCGTAGAACCCGGAGAGGTCCTCGTCCATCCCGAGGACGTGCCGGACGGCCACGAGCAGGTGCGCCCGCGCGCCGGCGCCGGGACGCGGGCCGCGGACCACGACCCGGGCATGACCCGGCCGTCCGGGCTCGATGCGAACGGTTCGAGGGCGAGCGCCGGGGACCGGCAGCGTCACCTCCAGCGCGTGGGCCACCGCGTCGCGGCGCATCGGCGGCAGCTCGACGAAGCCGTGGGAGGCGACCAGGCGCCTCAGATCGACCGGCTCCCCCGCGGGTCCGGAGAGCGGGATCTCCAGGGCGGCTCCGGCCACGGCGGGCGCCGAGGACGGTCCCTCCGTGCCCGACTCGGTGTCGGTGGCGCTCACGGACCCCGGCGCCCTATCGCTCGGCGGATTCCCGGCGGACCACCCAGACGTGCTCGGCCGGCCACCTGCGGGCCCAGGACAGCGGGGCGTAGTCCGTGTACGTGGTGCGGGCGCCCTCCGGCGGCCGCAGCTCGACGAGGTCCTCGACCCCGAGGCCGTGTCGCCGGAACAGCCGGATCCACGCGCCGTAGGCAAGCTGGAACTCCACGTGCCCCTCCCCCTCCCACCGGCCCACCTCGAAGTAGGGGGCCTGGAGGGTCCGGACCACTCGCTCGGACCGCTCGCTCCAGCACGCGTCGCGGAACGGCGTGGACATGCAGAACGCCAGGATCCCGCCCGGCCGCAGGAGCCGGGCGCACTCCGGGACCGATCGCTCGGGGTCGACGAAGGACATGGCGCCGTGATCGGAGAGGATCGCGTCGAAGCTCCGATCCGGCAGCGGAACGCGCTCCGCGGCGGCGTGCACGAGCGGGAACTCGACGCCGGCCCGGCGCATTCCCCGCCGGGCGTGCGCCAGCTGGCGCCGGGAGTTGTCCAGCCCGACGGGCCGGGCGCCCGCACGGGCGAGCGCGATGGACCATTGCGCCGCCCCGCAGCCGAGCTCCAGGACGCCCTTCCCCCGGACCTCGCCGAGGGCTCCGACCTCCTCCTCGGGGATGCGGAACGTCCCCCAGGCCATCGGGGCCCCGTGAAGGAACTCGCCGTGCTCGGCCTGGTAGTCGTCGGCGCGCTCGTCCCAGTAGCGCCGGTTCTTGGCGGCGTCCCTCGAGATCCCCATCGCAGGGCCGGAGCCTACCCGATTCCGACCCGCGGCACCGCCCGGCTTCAGCGACAATCGAGGGGCACCGATGCTGTATGCGGAGACCATGAGGACGCAACCGCAGCCGACCGACGGCCACCCGCCCCTCGGGGGGGCAGCCGAGGTCCTCGCGGCCACGCTCGCCGGCGCGCATGCCGCGCTCGCGTGCTGGGAGCGCCGCGCCGACGGGGATCTGTACCTCGTGACGGCCAACGACCGGTACCTCGAGTTCGTCGGTCGCCCCGGGGCCGACCTGATCGGAGAGCGCCTCGAGGAGGCGGTGCCGGTCATCCAGGCCGAGACCGCGGCGTTGATGCACCACGTGGCGTCCTCGGGGGAGGCGCTGGAGCTGCACCGCTTCGTGCGCCGGTCGGCGAGGGGCGAGGTCAGCTACTGGGACGTGGCGATCGTCCCGGTCCGAGGCCCGGGCCCGGCCCGCGTCGTGGTCTCGGCGCACGACACCACTCGGCTGGTGCAGGCGGAGGAGACGCTCTCGGCCAGGAACCAGGCCTTGCAGGGGCGCACCGAGCGGGAGTCCGCGCGCCTGCGAGCGCTCGCGAGGGTCGCGGCCTCTCCCAGCCGGGGCGGCGGACTCGACGGGGTGCTGCTCGCGATCGCCGAGGGCGTCCGGGCCGCGTTCGGCCTCGACACGGTCATCAACGTCCTGGACGAGACAGGCGACGTCTACCTCGTCCGGGCCGGGTCCGGTGGCGGCGTGGACCGGATGGTGGGCACCGCCAACCCGCGCTCCACGCTGGAGAGCCTCCTGCAGCCGGAGTTCGAGGTCATCCCCGACGTCTTCTTCGTCCCTCACGACGCTCACCATCCGTCGTGGGAGCGGATGGGCGACACCGTCATGGTGCCGGCGTTCGGGTGGCGGGGGCCCGGCTACTGGCATCCCGAGGACGGCTGCTTCGTGAGGCTGCGGACCTCCGAGGGACGCGACCTCGGGTTGCTGTCGATCGATTCACCCACCGACCAGGCGATCCCCGACCGCGACACGTTCCGCCTGCTGCGCCTGTTCGCGGTGGTCGGCGCGAACGCCGCCGAGAACCTGCTGCTGCTGCGCGAGATCGGGTCCCTGGAGGCCGAGCGGGAGATGCAGCAGCTGCGGCGGGAGCTCGAGGAGGAGGTCGCCCTTCATCGTTCGCTGCTCGAGATCGGCAACCGCCTCGGCCTCGCCTCGGCGGCGGTCGCCTCACGGGAGATCTTTCCCCTGCTGTTCGAGCGGCTCTCGGAGGTGGTCCCGATCCAGTCGCTCACGATCGCCCGGGTCGATCACGCGACGCAGACCGTCAAACCCATCTACCACTCCGAGGCGGGGCCGATCGCCGAGGCCATGCTCCGCTTCGAGGTGCCGTTCGGGGTCGGGGCGACCGGCCGGGCCGTGACGGACCTGCGGCCGGTGATCTCGAACTCCGGGCAGCCGGACGCGGTCGCCATCAAGGTCCCGGGAACCCACCCCGAGGACGAGCACGTGATGGCGGTCCCGGTCATGGTCGACGAGCGCGTCCGGGCCGTGCTCACGCTGCATCGTCCCTGCGATCGGCCGCCGTTCACCCCCGACGACGCCCGACGGGCGGAGCTGTTCGGCCAGCACCTGCTGTCGGTGCTGCTGCTCACCGAGCTGGCCCAGACCTCCAAGGAGCTGGCCGAGAGCCGGCGCGCGCTGGCCGACCAGGTCGAGCAGCTCGAGTCCCTGAACCGCATGAAGGACGAGTTCGTCGCGAATGTCTCTCACGAGCTGCGGACGCCGCTGACGGCGGTCATCGGCAACGTCGCCACGGTGGCGCGAGGCGGCGAGGGGCTCGGAGCCGAGGAGCGCGAGGAGCTGCTCGCGGCCGCCGAGCGGCAGGCGAAGCGGCTGGCCGAGATGCTCGAGAACCTGCTCGCGACCTCGCGCCTGGCCGAGGAGGACCCCGCGATCGTCCCGCTGCCGGTGGACCTCGGCCCGTTCGTCGAGGAGGTCGCCGCCACGCTGCGGTCGCGCGCTCCCCGGCGGAGGGTCGAGGTCGAGCTCCCCGGAGCGATCCAGATCACGACCGACCCGACGCTGCTGTACCGGGTCCTGTTCAACCTCGGCGACAACGCGCTGAAGTACTCGGACGGGCCGGTGCGCTTCTCGGTGCGTCTCGAGCCCGAGTGGGTCCGGATCGACGTCCGCGACTGGGGCATCGGGATCGCTCCGGAGAACGTCGCGCGCATCTTCGAGCGCTTCGAGCAGCTCGACTCCTCGAACACGCGCCGCGTGGGGGGGGTCGGTCTCGGCCTCTACCTGTCGGCGAGGGGCGCCCGAGCCATGGGAGGCAGGATCGAGGTCCGCAGCGGGATCGACGAGGGCTCGACCTTCTCGCTCTGGCTTCCCCGCCGGTCGCAGGGGTAGCCGGCTACACCGCGAACCGCACGTGCAGGACGTCGCCCTCCCGCACGACGTAGTCCTTGCCCTCGACGCGCAGCGAGCCGTGGTGCTTCGCCTGCTCCCAGCCGCCGGCCGCGACCAGGTCGTCGTAGCCGACGACCTCGGCCCGGATGAACCCACGCTGCAGGTCGCTGTGGATGGCGCCGGCCGCCTCCGGCGCCGTGGCGCCGTGGCGAACCTCCCAGGCCCGGGTCTCGTCCTCTCCGGTGGTGAGGAAGGTGATCAGGTCGAGCGCCCGGTAGCAGGCCGCGACGACCCGGTCGATACCCGGCTCGACGACGCCGAACTCGGCGAGCAGGGCGCGGGCCTCGTCCTCCGGCATCCCGGCCGTCTCGGCCTCGATCTCAGCCGAGACCCCGACGGTCCCCTCCGGCAGTCCGCGCGGCACCCCGGCGCCCTCCTCCAGGTTCGCGACCACCACCCACGGCTTCAGCGTCAGCGGGGCCAGCCCGCGCAGATGCCGCCGTGCCTCCTCGTCGAGGTCGGCGTCACGAAGGAGCCGCTCCTCGGAGAGCGCCGCGTGCGCGGCCTGGAGGGCCACGACCTCCGCGGTCGCGCCCTCCTTCGCGCTGCGCCCCTTCGTGCGCTTTCGGGCGTTCTCCAGGGCCGTGTCGACGTTGGCCAGGTCGGCGAGCAGCAGGTCGGCCGTCACCTCTGCGAGCTCGCCGGCGGGATCGGGGTCGGGGCCGAACGCGCGGACGACGACGCAGAGGGCGTCCGTCTCGCGCAGGGCGGCCAGCGCCTGCGCCGAGGTGCCGCCGGGGACATCCACGAAGCGGACCTGTGCCGGGACCACCCGCCTCGAGCGGTGCATCTCGGCAAGGACGTCCAGGCGCGGGTCGGGCACCGGCACCACGGCCTGATTCGCCCTGCCCCCCGCCGAGCCGATGCGGGTCAGGGCCGTGAACAGCGTCGACTTCCCGGAGAAGGGGACCCCGACCAGCCCGACGTCCTTCACGCCCCACCTCCCGGGAGTGCGGCCCGCGTCCCGCGAGCGTGCGCGACCACCGCCGAGTAGTCGAGGTCGCCGAGCCCGGCCGCGACGGCGGCCTCCATCCATTCCCGCGCGCCTGCCGCGACCGGCAGGCCGAGCCCGAGGCGCCCGGCCGCCTCGTCGACCAGCCCGGCGTCCTTTGCCGCGAGGGCCAGACGGAAGTTCGGCGGGAACTCACCCCGCTCCACGTGGTCGCGCTTGCGCCGGACGGTCACGCCGATGGCCGAGCCGGCCAACACGTCGAGGGTGGCGGCCGGGTCGAGCTCGAGCGCGTCGGACAGGCGCATCGCCTCGGCGAACGTGGTCATGAGCGCGAGCAGCGCCGAGTTCACGACGAGCTTCATCGCGGCACCGGCGCCGAGCGGACCGAGCTGGGCGGGGGTCCCCATGGCGCGCAGCACCGGCTCCCACCTCGCGAACGCCTCCGGGGTCCCGCCGACGAAGATCTCGAGGGTCCCGTCGGTCGCCTGCGGGATGCTGCCGAGCACCGGCGCGTCGAGCACCTCGACCCCGGCCGGCAACCGCGCCGCCAGGTCGCGGACGGCGTACGGGCCGACCGTGGACATCTCGATCAACGCGGTCCCGTGCCCGAGCGCCGGCGCGAGCCCGTGCTCGCCGAGGACGACCGCCTCCAGCGCATCGGGCGTCGCCAGCATCGTGACCACGGCCTCGGCCCCCTCGGCGGCCTCGATGGGGGTGGCGGCCGCCCGCGCGCCCCGCTCGGCGAGCGGTGCGGCCCGCTCGGGCGTCCGGTTCCAGACGGTCAGCTCGTGTCCGGCCGCGAGCAGCCGCTCGGCCATGGGGCGGCCCATCATGCCCAGTCCGCAGAACGCGATCCTCGCCATCCTCGTTCCCCTCGCTCGCTCGCGCGGTCGCGCGACCCAGTCGCGTCGCGGTCGAACGCGCCGTGTTCGCACGGCCCACGCCGACCATGCTCCCATGCGCCGGAAGACCCGGGCCGGGAGGGCGGAGGCGGGCAGGGGCGAACGAGGGGGACGAGGTGCCCGGGGACCCGGGCTCAGCCGCGGATCCCGGCCGCCACGCCGACGCCGCCGCCCGCGTGCACCCGCACGAACGTCTCGACGACGCCCGGGTCGAACTGGGTACCGGCGGCGACCTTCAGCCGCCGGACGGCCTCGTGCTCCGGCAGGGCCCCACGATAGGGCCGGTCGGTGGTCATCGCGTGGAACGCGTCGCAGACGAACACGATCCGCGCCGCGAGCGGGATCGCCTCGCGCGCCAGCCCATCAGGGTAGCCGCCACCGTCCCACCGCTCGTGGCAGGCGCGGACGACCGGGCGGAGCGGCTCGAGGGACGGGACCCGCTCGAGGATGGCCTCCCCGATCTCCGGGTGCAGGTTCATGAGGCGCCGCTCCCCGGCCGTCAGCGGGCCCGGCTTGCGGATCACCTGCAGCGGCACGCCGATCTTCCCGACGTCGTGCAGCAGCGCCCCGACCTCCAGCCGCCCGAGGTCCTCCCCCTCGATGCCGAGCTCACGCCCGACGGTGGCCGACATCCCAACGAGCGCCCGGGAGTGGTCGCCGGTGCACACGTCCTTGCCCTCGAGCGCCCGCGCCAGGGTCTCGACGGCCCGCTCGGGGGCCCCATCGGCCTCCAGCAGCCGGAGGACGCCAGCGAGCGACGCCTCGGCCTCGGTCCCGAGATCGAGATGCCAGGCACCGGACGGAGGGCCGGGAGCGCGCCAGGGAGCCTCCCCCGGAGGCGAGACCACCGCGGATCCACCCGGCACCATCCCTCGCTCCCCCCCCGTCTCCGGCCCATCGCCGCCCCGCTGGACGGCGCTCGCCAATTCAAGCCGGGTGAGGGGCACGGCTCAAGCATCTCGGCCCTCCGATCCGGGCCTGGTGTAGGCTGCAGTCACGGGGCGGCACGGCCGAACGTGCCGCTCGCCGCGCGCCGCCGGGCGCGGCAGCCGCCCCCCACCGCACACACCATGACCGACCACGTCACCTTGGAGGAGGGCATCCGGCTCCGCCGGCCCGCCCTTGTGTGCGCGTTCTCCGGATGGAACGACGCCGGGCAGGCCGCGTCGGTTGCCGCCCGCTATCTCGCGGAGCGGTGGGATGCGCGGACGATCGGGCATCTGGACCCCGAGGAGTTCCTCGACTTCCAGGTCACGCGGCCGACGGTTCGCCTCGAGGACGGGGTGAGCCGCGTCGTCGAGTGGCCGTCCTTCGAGCTCCGTGCGGCCTCGCCGCCCGGCCGCGACGTCATCGTGCTGGTGGGGGCCGAGCCGAACAACCGATGGCGGACCTTCACGTCGGCGATCCTCGGAGCGGCCCGCGACCTCGGGGTCGACCTCCTGGTGACGCTCGGGGCCTTCCTCGCCGACGTGCCCCACACCCGGCCGGTGCCGCTGACCGGCTCGGCCCCGACGCAGGACGAGGCGCACCGCCTGGGGCTCACGGGGTCGCAGTACGAGGGACCGACTGGCATCACCGGGGTGCTGCACGACGCGGCGATCCGGGCCGGCATGGCCTCGATCAGCCTCTGGGCGGCCGTGCCGCACTACCTGCCCTCGGCGCCCGACCCGAAGGCAGCCCTGTCGCTCGTCGAGCGCACGACGGCGCTGCTCGGGGTGACGGTCGAGACCGGCCCGCTGGAGGAGGCGGCGGCCGAGTGGGACCGCGAGGTCGCATCGCTCGTGGCGGAGAGCGACGAGCTCAGCGAGTACGTGGAGCGGCTGGAGGGAGCCGCCCTGACCGAGGGACAAGCGGGGCCGGCGCCGCACGAGGTCGAAGAGATCCCCTCGGCCGAGGCGATCGCCGCCGAGGTCGAGCGCTACCTGAGGGAGCGGGGGGAGCAGCGGAACGGGGGCGAGGGCGAGGCATGAGCGAAGGGACCGTCGAGCGGGGCTTCACCGAGCAGAACCTGTTGCGCATCGTGAACGAGCGCTACGGGCGCGGGCGCATGCGCCTGCGGCCCTTCGACGAGCGCCTCGAGAACGCCGACGAGATCCGGGGGCTCGCTGGCAAGAGCGGCGCTCTCCGCGCGGCGATCTTCGGCATCAACGACGGCCTGGTCTCGAACCTCTCGCTGATCATGGGGGTCGCCGGCGCCGCCGTGCACCACGGTGTGATCGTCCTCGCCGGCATCGCCGGGCTGCTCGCGGGCGCCTGCTCGATGGGAGCTGGGGAGTACGTCTCGATGCGCGTGCAGCGCGAGCTGTTCGAGCGGCTGATCCAGCTCGAGGCCCACGAGCTCGCGACGATGCCCGACGAGGAGTTCGACGAGCTCTCCGAGCTCTACCGGCGGAAGGGCTTCCCGGCCGACCTCGCCCACCGCGTCACGAGCGTCGTGCACGCCGACCCGGCGCTCGCGCTCGACACCCACGCCCGCGAGGAGCTCGGCCTCGACCCCGACGAGCTCGGCTCGCCGTGGAAGGCGGCGATCTCCTCGTTCGTGACGTTCGCCGTCGGCGCGACGATCCCGCTGCTGCCGTTCGTGTTCGGCTCCGGCGGGACGGCCGAGGTCTGGGCGATCGGCGCGGGCGCCGTCGCCCTGTTCAGCGTCGGCTCGGCGATGTCGATCGTCACCGGCCGCCACCCCTGGCTCTCGGGCCTGCGGATGCTCGTCGTCGGTGCCGTCGCCGCCGGGGCGACCTTCGGCATCGGGCACCTCTTCCACGTCTCTGCCGGCTGACGATCCGGGCCCCGAGACGTCCGAGACCCCCGAGACCCCCGAGGGCGGCCGCTCAGGTGACGGCGGCCTCATCGGCGATCACCACGAGCCGACCCGGCGCCAACCTCGCGGCGGGGATGTCCTCGCCCGCCAGCAGGCGGCGGAGCGGCTCCCGCTTCCCTTCCCCGCTCACCAGGAACATCCCGACGGCGGCGGCCGACAGCGCGGGAACGGTCAGCGACACACGGGGCACGAACGGCTCCCACCCGGCCTCCGGCACCCGGACGGCCCAGCGGGCTCGCTCCTCGACCTCCGGCCGGCCGGGGAAGAGCGACGCGGTGTGGCCGTCCGGGCCGAGGCCGTAGACGGCGAGGTCGAACCGCGGCGCGTCCCCGAACCGCGCCCGCAGCATCCGCTCGTAGCCGTCGGCGTCGCACGCCGTCCCGTCGATCGGGTACGAGCGCGCGGGGACCCTCCGGAGCAGCGCCACGTCCGCCATCCGCGCGTTGCAGCGCTCGTCATCGGCCGGCACGCACCGTTCGTCGGAGAAGAAGCACTCGACCTCGCTCCACTCGTAGCCGGCGAGGGCGGCCAGCCGCTCGTAGAACGGCCGCGGCGTGCCGCCGCCGGTGAGCAGGATCGTCCTCGGCCGAGCCGCCAGGAAGACCGCCAGGGCCTCGGCCGCCATGCCGGCCGCGTCGGCGACCACCCGCACCTCCGGGGCCGGCCGCGCGCGGCTCGGTCCCGGGGCCGGGGCCGCCCCGCTCCCCCCGGACCGTCTCACACTGCCTCGAGGTCGGCCAGGCGCACCCGAGCGACCCGGCGCCCGTGGTCGCGCAGTGACCGCAGGTCACCGGCCGACTGCGCGGCGAACAGCGTGCCGAACGTGAAGGGCTCGCCGGGGATGGCGAGGTCTTCCGCCGGCGGCTCCACGGCCTGCACGAAGACGCCCGTGTTCGGTCCGCCCTTGTGAAGCTGTCCGGTCGAGTGCAGGAACCGCGGCCCGAACCCGACCGTCGTGGCCACGCGCAGCCGGTCGCGGAGACGCATGCGAACGGCGTGGAGCCGCCGCTGCGTCTCCTCGTTCCGCGGCATGTAGGCCTGGATCGCCAGGTAGTCGCCCGGCTGGACCTCGCCGAGCAGCGCACCGAGGTCACCGAGGCCGGGGTCGGGAACCTCGCCCGCCGCCAGCAGCCGCCGAGTATTGTCCTTCGCCTCCTGCACGTTCGGCTGGTCGAACGGCTGGATCCCGAGCACCGCCCCGGCCACGGCCGTCGCGAACTCCCAGACGAAGAACTGCGCGCCGAGCTCGACCGGGTCCTCCAGCCCGAGCCACGCGGTCGGGTGGCCGGCGGCGGCCAGCGGCGCCAGCGCCTGCCGCACCGCCCCGCCGCCGACGCCGGCGAAGAGGCGGTCCTCGCCGTAGACCGACGGGTCGCCGAGGTCCTCGCCCTCGACCGGGACGATCCCTGTGCCGTCCTTGCCCGTCGACTCGGCGATGAGCTGCTCGACCCAGTAGCCGAACGCCCGGACGGCGGGGTCGAGCACGAGCGTCAGCTTGTCGCGCCCGGCGCGGGCCGCCTCGCCCATGATCGCGCCGAGCCACGCCGCGGGGTCGTCGGGCGCCGGCACGCATCCGGCGCACGCGTGGGCCGCCCCGAGCGCCCGGTCGAGCAGCCCGTGCAGGTCGGCGCCGATGAGCGCGCCGTGGACGAGGCCGAAGTAGGACAGGGCCGAGTAGCGGCCCCCGATGTCCGGCGGGTTCAGGAACGTCCGCCGGAACCCGCGCTCGCGGGCGAGGTCGGCGAGGGGCGTGCCGGGGTCGGTGATCGCGACGAACCGCGAGCCGTCGGGCACCTCCTGCCAGAGGTGCCGGAAGTGCGAGATCGTCTCGGTGGTCGTTCCCGACTTCGAGGCGATCACGAAGAGCGTGCGATCGAGCGGCAGCGCGCGCTCGACCGCGAGGATCTGGTCGGGGCTCGTCGTGTCAAGGACGGCGAGGTCGAGCATCCCCGGCGCCACGCCGAAGGTCTCTCGCAGCACCTCGGGGGCCAGCGAGGACCCGCCCATCCCGGCGAGCACCGCGTGGGTCAGCCCGTCGGCCGCGCAGGCCTCGGCGAACTCCTTCAGCTCGGGGATCCGCTCGTGCATGGTCTCCTCGACACCGAGCCACCCGAGGCGGTCGGCGATCTCGGTGGGGTCCTGCCGCCAGACGGTCACGTCCCTCGCCCAGATCCGCTCGGGCACGCGGGCCCCCTGCAGCGCAGCCAGCCTCTCGTCCACGGCCTTCCCGAGCGTCCCCGGCAGGCTCGCCTCCCGCCGGCCCGGCCGCGCGCCCGCGACGGCATCGGCCTTCCCGGCGATCACGGCCATGAGCTGCTCGTAGGAGTCGGCGAAGGCCTGGACCCCCTCGTCGAGAAGCCTCGCCGTCACCGCGCCGAAGTCGATCCCCGCCGCTGCGGCCGCCGCGAGCGTCCGCTCCGCCTCGTCGAGATCGGCCTCGGTGACGGGGCGGGGTTCGCCGTGGTCGCGGAACGCCTGCAGGGTCGTCTCCGGCATCGTGTTCACCGCGCCGGGCGTGACCAGCGAGGCGACGTAGAGGATGTCGGAGTAGGCGGGGTCCTTGGTGCTGGTCGACGCCCAGAGCGGGCGCTGCGGCCGGGCGCCGGCCGAGGCCAGCCGCTCCCAGCGCTCGCCCGCGAAGAGCTCACGGGACCGCCGGTAGGCGAGCAGGGCGTTCGCGACCGCGAGGCGTCCGCGGAGGGGCGAGCCCTCCGGGAGCTCGCGGTCGACTGCGGTGTCGACCCGGGAGACGAAGAACGAGGCGACCGAGGCGACGCCGAGCGGCTCCCCGGCAGCCAGGCGTCGCTCGAGGCCGCGGAGGTAGGCCTCGGCCGACCGCTCGTACATCTCGAGCGCGAACAGCAACGTGACGTTCACGTTCACGCCGGCCGCGATCAGCTCCTCGATCGCGGGGATCCCCTCCGGCGTCGCCGGGACCTTGATCAGCACGTTGGGACGGGCGAGACGCGCCCACAGGTCCTTCGCCTGCGCGACCGTCCCCTCCGTGTCGTGGGCGAGCGAGGGGGCAACCTCGAACGAGGCCAGCCCGTCGGTCCCGCCGCTCGCATCGAACGCTGGCCGCAGGAGGTCGGCGGCGGCGCGGATGTCGTCGGTGCCGAGCGCCACGAACAGGTCCTCGGGGACGCTCGACCCGGCGGCGATCAGCTCGGTCACGGCCGCGTCGTAGTCGGTCGAGCCCGAGACGGCCTTCTCGAAGATCGTCGGGTTGGAGGTCACCCCGGTGAGGGCGTCCTCCTCGATCAGGCGCCGGAGCTGCCCCGAGGACAGCAGGCTCCGGCGGATCGTGTCGAGCCAGATCGAGACCCCAGCGTCGTGCAACTGCTGCAGACGGTTCACGTCACCCACCCCGCTCTCGTCATCCAGTCGAGCGTGAATCCTCGCCGTGATCGACCAACGCACCTCCGAGGGTAGTCCGGCTGGCGCGGTTTGGGAGGCAGACCCCTACTCCTCGTCGGCGACCAGGTCCTCCAGGGTCGCGCGCAGCGCCTCGTGCCTCCGCTCGCCGAGCCTGCGGCGGACGCGCGCCTCCACGCCGCTCACCGCGCGCCGCGCCTCGGCGCGCGCCCGAAGGCCCCGCGCCGTCAGCCGGACGATCTTGGCGCGTGCATCGGCCGGATCCGGCACCCGGCGAACGAGGCCCCGGGACTGCAGGTCGTCGACGGCCTGCATCATGGCCTGCTTGGTGATCCCGGCCCGGCGGGCGAGCTCGGTGAGACGCGTTCCGGACCGGTCGACCTGCAGCAGCGCCGCGGCGTGCCCGGCCGTCAGGCCGGGGACGCCGCGGTCCTCCAGGGCGGCGGCGACCTCGGCGTCGACGGTCCGGTACGCGTCGAGCAACAGTCGGGCGAGCCCCGGATCAGCCACGGCTGCATCGTGCGACGGGCCGCGGGATTCGTCAAGGAACCTGACGAGGCCGAGCCGGTAGGCTCGGACCATGGAGATCCGGGAGGTCCTTCCCGACGAGTGCGCCGAGGCCGGAGAGGTCGTTCGGCGCGCCTACCTTGAGTTCGCGGAGCCCTCCAACCCGGCGTGGGGCGGGTACCTGCCCGTCGTCGCCGACGTCGCGGGCCGGGCAGGACGGGTGCCGGTCCTCGTCGCCGTCGGGGACGGGCAGGTGCTCGGGTGCGTGACCCTCGAGCTCGACGAGCAGCGGATCGGTGACGACCCCGAGTTCCCGGCGGACGCCGCCAACGTGCGGATGCTCGGCGTGCTGCCGGAGGCCCGTGGCCGGGGCATCGGGCGCGCCCTGATGGAGGCCTGCGCCGACCTGGCACGTTCCCGCGGCAAGCGGGCGCTGCTGCTGCACACCACCCGCCCCATGCGGGCGGCACGGTCCCTCTACCGCTCGATGGGGTTCGAGCGCGACCCCGATCGGGACTGGGACCTGCCGGAGGAGGGCGTGCTGCTGCTCGCCTACCGGCTCGTCCTCTGAGCGACGACCTCGCCCGAGGACAGCAGCACCCCATCCTCGCACTCGGCCTCGACGGTGCCGCCGCGGAACTGCTGCTCGTACAGCTCCGCGTAGATCCCGCCCGCGCGCAGCAACTCCTCGTGGGTGCCGCGCTCGAGGATCCGGCCGCGATCCACGACGAAGATCACGTCGGCCGAAAGGATCGTGGAGAGACGGTGGGCGATCGCGAGCGTCGTGCGGCCGCGCATCAGCGGGGCCAGCGCCTCCTGCACCAGCCGCTCGCTGGTCGTGTCCAGCGACGAGGTCGCCTCGTCCAGGATCAGGATGCGGGGGTCCTTCAGGATCACGCGCGCGATGGCCAGCCGCTGCTTCTCGCCGCCCGACAGGCGATAGCCGCGCTCGCCGACGATCGTGTCGTAGCGGTCGGGCATCTCAGCGATCCGGTCGTGGATGAAGGCGGCGCGCGCGGCCGCCTCGATCTCCTCCTGCGTCGCGTGCGGGTTGCCGTAGAGCAGGTTGTCCCGGATCGAGGCGTGGAACAGGTACGTCTCCTGCGTCACGGTCCCGATCGCCTCGGCGAGCGACGCGAGCGTCAGGCGCCGCACGTCCTGCCCGTCGATCTCCACGGCACCCTCGTCGACGTCGTACAGGCGGGGCACCAGGTAGGTGATGGTGGTCTTGCCGGCTCCCGACGGCCCGACCAGCGCCGCGAGCTGTCCGGGCTCGATCTCGAGGTCCACGTGCCGGAGCGCCCACTCGCGGCGTGCGGGCCCGGCGTCCCCGTCGAGGGAGGGGCCGGACACGAGATCCTCCGCCTCGGGCGCCGGGGCCCCCCTCTCGGCCGGCTCCCCGTCGCCGCCGACGCCGACCGCGACCCTGTCGTAGCGGAACGACACGTCGCGCAGCCGGATGCGGCCCTGCACGCGGTCCCTCGGCAGCGTGACGGCCGACGGCGCGTCGACGACGTCGTGGGGCAGGTCCAGGTACTCGAAGATCCGGTCGAACAGCGCCATCGACGCCTGCACCTGGACCTGCACCTGCAGCATCTGCCCGATCGGGAAGAACAGGCGGCTCTGCAGCGTGGTGAAGGCGACGATCGTGCCGGCCTGGATGATCGGGTTCGGCCACTGCCCGCGGATCACGTAGCCGGCGACCAGGTACACCAGCGCTGGGGTGATCGAGAAGAAGATGTTGATCACCGCGAAGAAGTAGCGGCCGACCATCTGCTGGCGGATCTCGAGGTCGGCCAGGCGCTGGTTCTCCGTCCGGAACCTGCGGGTCTCGTCGCGCTGGCGGCCGAAGGCCTTCGAGAGCAGCACGCCCGAGACCGACAGCGTCTCCTGGGTGATCGCGGTCAGCTCGGCCATCGACTCCTGGGTGTGCCTCGCCACCTGCTGGCGGACCTTGCCCACGCGGTAGGTGAACCACAGGAAGAACGGCAGCAGGCCGAGCGAGAGCAGCGTGAGCTGCCAGGAGAGCAGCAGCATCGCAGCGACCGTCGACACGACGATGACGACGTTCGACAGGATGCTCGAGGCGGTGTCGGTGACCACCTCCTGCACGCCGCCGACGTCGTTCGAGAGGCGCGACTGGATCTCGCCGGTGCGGGTGGAGGTGAAGAACCGCAGCGACATCCCCTGCAGGTGCTCGTACAGGCCATTGCGGAAGTCCTGCATGACCCGCTGGCCGAGCACGTTCGCGAGGTAGGTCTGGCCGACGCCGAGGCTCGAGCTCACGACCGGGATCAGCACCATGAGCCCCACGAAGATCAGGAGCAGGTGGATGTCGGGCGGCAGGATCCGCGGGTGCGGCCCGGCGGTCTTCGGGAACAGGGCCTTGTCGAAGACCACGGCGATCAGGAGCGGGTTCACCACGCCGAGCGTCGAGGTCACGACGATGATCAGCCCGACGAGCGTGACCTTGCTGCGGTAGGGGGCGAACGCCGCCGCCACCCGTCGCACGGTCGCCCGCTTCACCGGACCGACCGGGCCGTCGGGGACCGCGACCATGAACCGGTGTCCGCCGCCCCTTCTCGCCATGTGGCCAGGATAGCCGGGGGGGCCCGGCGCGATGCTCCCCCGCCACCCGCCCCGCGCGTCGCGCTGCTACGGCCCGCCGGGGCCCTGCCCGCGCGGCTCGTCGGGGACCGGCTCCCCGCGGGCCATCCGCAGCGGGACGACGCCGGCCCACACGGGCAGCGCCAGGTCGTCCGGATCGTCCTTCGGCGGGCCCGTCCGGACCTTGGCCGAGGCCTCGCCCAGGGAGACGGCGGCGACCAGCGTCTCGTGGAGCTCCTGCTCGTTCGGGTGCCGCGCGACGCCCCAGCGCCCGGGGTCGACGTGCTCGACGACCGCGCGCAGGGCGGCGAGCTTCTCCTCCCGGCCCTCGACCGGGCGCGCGCGTCCAAGCACGACGACCGAGCGGTAGTTCATCGAGTGGTTCGCGACCGACCGGGCCAGCACCAACCCGTCGAGGATCGTCGCCGTCACGCAGACCTCGGCGCCGGCGGCGAGCGTCCGCATCATGCGGCTCGCGGCCGACCCGTGCAGGTACAGCGCGTCGCCGATCCGCGCGTGGATCGTCGGGATCACCACCGGGGCGCCGTCGTGGACGAACCCGACATGGCAGATCGCCGCCTCGTCCAGGATGGCCTCGATGGCGGCGCGGTCGTAGACGCCGCGCTCGGGATGGCGGCGCACGCGGGTCCGCGGCGAGGGGGGCGCGGCATCGGCGGCATCGGCGGAATCGGCGGTCGGGGGCACGATCGTGTCAGCCTCCATCCACGGAGGGTCGGCGCCTATGGCCGCGGCGGCGAACGCTCACCCAGCCAGGTCCACGGCGCGGCGAAGGGCCGCGTCCAGCATCGAGGGGGTGAGCCGGCCGGTGAATGTGTTCTGCTGGCTCGGGTGAAACGAGCCGACCAGCGCGTACGGGCCGACCCGCGCCTCGGCTCCATGGCCGAACCTCGGGCGCGGGCGCGGGACCGTGTGGCCGGCCGCCGCCAGCGCCCGCAGGGTCGCCTCCCACGCGAAGGCGCCGAGCGGAACCAGGACCCGCGCGCGGTCGAGCAGCGCGAGCTCGCGGACGAAGAACGGCAGGCACGCCTCGCGCTCCTGCGGCGTCGGGCGGTTCGCCGGTGGCGCGCACCGGACGGCCGCCGTCACATAGGCGCCGCGCAGCGCGAGGCCGTCCCCCCGCCGCACCGACTCGGCGCGGTTCGCCAGTCCGGCCCGGTGCAGCGCGGCGAACAGGAAGTCGCCCGAGCGGTCGCCGGTGAAGATCCGTCCGGTCCGGTTTCCCCCGTGCGCGGCCGGCGCGAGGCCCACCACCACGACCCGGGCAGCGGGGTCCCCGAAGCCCGCCACCGGCCGGCCCCAGTACTCCTCGTCGCGGAACGCCGCTCGCCGCTCGCGGGCCGCGCGCTCGCGCCAGGCGACCAGCCGGGGGCAGCGCCGGCAGGCCTCGACCTCCTCGTGGAGCGCGCGCAGGGCTCGGGGGTCGGCCACCCGGCGATCATACGGCGACGTCAGGCTGCCCACGGACGGCCGAGGTCGTCCGGATCAATCGTTTCGCGCGGGTCCCGACCAGGAGATTTGGCGGCCCCCGCCCGCCCGAGGCGCTACGCTGTGGGCACATGGGCGAACGGGTGCGGGTGCTCGTCGTCGACGACTCGCCTACCACGCGCGCGATGCTGCGCGAGGCGCTGGCGCTCGACGGCGACATCGAGGTCGTCGGCGAGGCGAACGGCGGGCGCGAGGCCGTCGAGCAGGCCCTGACCCTGCACCCCGATGTGGTCCTGATGGACGTCCGCATGCCCGAGGGTGACGGGGTCGCCGCGGCCCGGCGGATCGTGGCCGAGTACCCGCGCACGAAGGTCGTCGCGCTGACCTGGTCGGACGATCCCGGGACGGTCCGGGACATGCTGGCGGCCGGCGCGATCGGCTACGTGGTGAAGGGCGGCACGATCGACGAGCTCGCCGGGGCCATCCGTCGCGCGCGCAGTGGCGAGCCCGAGCTCGACGAGCGCGTCCTCCCCGCGGCGATGGACGACCTCCGCCGCCTGCTCGAGGAGGAGACCGGCCGCCGCGAGGAGGCGGAGCGGCTGGCTCGCGCGAAGGAGGAGTTCGTCCAGGTCCTCTCGCACGAGCTGCGAACCCCGCTCACGGTGATCTCCGGCGCGCTGCACATGCTCCGGCGAAGCGGGGTCCGGCCCGAGGAGGAGCCGCTGCTCGAGAGCGCGACCCGCCGGACGGCCGAGCTCGAGTTCCTGGTCGAGGGCCTGGAGCTCCTGGGGGCGGTGCCGGTGCTGGCCGGCGTCGCCGACCCGGCGGCCGCCGTCCGCAACGCGGCCGAGCGGCTCGGCGCGGCGCCCGACGGGACCGACGTGCCGGCACAGGCGTGGCCCAACCTGCCGCAGCGCGCCGTCGACCGCGTGGCCTACGAGCTCCTCTCGAACGCCCTGCGCCACGGGCGGCGCCCCGTGGAGGTGTCGGCCCGCCTCACGGACGGCCGCGGCGTCCTCGTCGTGCGCGATGCCGGCGGCTGGGAGGCCTCCGGCGAGCACTACGGCGCCTTCTACCAGGGGGACATGTCCGGAACGCGATCCAAGGGCGGCTTCGGCCTCGGACTGTTCATGGCCTCGCGGCTGTGCGAGGCCTTCGGCGGATCGCTGGAGATCCGCGCCGAGGGCGGCCGCACCGTCGCCGAGGCCTCCTTCGAGGTCGGCCCGCGGTAGATGCCTAGGCGAGGCCGGGTGCGGCCGGCGAGGTTCGGATCATCCCGGCGGCGCGGCCCCGGGCCGCGGTCCGCTCGGCCATCTTGCGGTTCGCCTCGTCGATCATCTCGTCGCCGAACCGCGCGGCGCCCCGCCCCTCGGCCAGGGAGCGGCCGTAGGTCTCCAGGATCGACTCGGCTCGGTCGAACTCGTCCTGGGCGGGAGAGAAGACCTCGTTCAGCACCTCGACCTGGGACGGGTGCACGGCCCACTTGCCGTCGTAGCCGAGCGCGCGGGCGCGCAGGGCCATCGCGCGCAGCCCATCGAGGTCCTCGATGACGAGGTGAGGTCCATCGATCGCCTGGAGCCCAGCCGCCCGGGCCGCGACGAGGATCCGCATGCGGACGTAGTGCTCGTGGTCGCCCGGGTAGCCGGGCATCGGGCGCCCCACCGTCAGGGCCGGCATGCCGAGCGACGCCGCCATGTCGGCCGGGCCGAGCACCAGCGTCTCCAGGCGGTCGGACGCGGCCGCGACCGCCTCGGCGTTCGCCAGGCCGGCGGCGCTCTCGACCTGCGCCTCGATGCCGATCCTCCGGTCCAGCCCGGCCTCCTCCTCGACCTGGCGCAGCAGGTCGGCGACGAACGTGACGTCCGAGGGTCGCTCGACCTTCGGAAGCATCAGGAAGTCCAGGCGTCCGCCGGCGGCCCCGACGACCTCGATGACGTCGCGGTGGCACCAGCGCGTCGAGACCGCGTTCACGCGGACGCCGACGAGCTTGCCGGTCCAGTCACCCTCCAGCAGGGCCTGGACGGCCAGCGCGCGCGCCTCCTCCTTGTGCGAGGGCGCCACGGAATCCTCCAGGTCGAGGAACACCTCGTCGGCAGGAAGCGATGGCGCCTTCGCCATCATGCGCGGCGCGGAGGCCGGCACCGACAGGCACGAGCGACGGGGACGCTGCATGGGGCGACTCGCTACGCCGTGGACGCGTGCGCGGCGGTCGCCGAGGCCGCGAGCGCCTCGAGCCCCTCCTCGAGCTCGTCGTCGGTGAGCACCAGTGGGATCAGGTGACGCAGCACGTTGTGGTACATGCCGCACGAGACCGTGATCACGCCGCGGCGCTGCGTCTCGCGCATGAACGCCCCGAGGAACGCCTCGTTGGGCTCCCTCGTCCCTCGATCCTTCACGAACTCGACCCCGATCATCGAGCCGACGCCGCGGACCTCGCCGACCTCCGGCACCTCGGTCGCGATCTGCTCCCACCGCGCCCGGATGGCCTTGCCGACCTCCTCGGCGCGGGCGAGCAACCCCTCCTCCTCGACCACCTGCAGGACGGCGTTCGCCGCGGCGCAGGCGACCGGGTTGCCGACGTAGGTGCCGCCGATCGCCGACGGCCCCGGCGCGTCCATGACCTCCTTGCGACCGATCACCGCCGACAGCGGGTAGCCGGCCGCGAGCGCCTTCGCCATCGTCACGAGGTCGGGCTCGAAGCCGAACTGCTCGGAGGCGAGGAACGTCCCGGCTCGGCCGCCGCCGGACTGGATCTCGTCGGCGACGATCAGGATGCCGTGGCGATGCAGCAGCTCCTGCACCCCCTGCAGGAACTCCGGCGTCGGCACCACGAACCCACCCTCGCCCTGGATCGGCTCGATCACGGCGCAGGCCACGCTCCTCGGGTCGACGACCGTGACGAAGGCCCGCTCGATGGCCTCCAGCGCCTCGCGAGTGGCCCGCTCCGGGCCGCCGCCCCGGTACGGGTAGCAGTAGGGCAGCCTGTAGACCTCGGCGGCGAAGGGCCCGAACCCCGTCTTGTACGGCTTGTGCCGGGACGTCAGGGACATCGTGAGCAGCGTCCGTCCGTGGAACCCGCCCTCGAACGCGAGCACCGCCGGGCGGCCCGTCGCGGCCTTCGCAAACTTCACCGCGTTCTCGATCGCCTCGGCGCCGGAGTTGAACAGCGCGACCTTGCGGTCCCCGCCGCCGGTCGCGGCGACGAGCCGCTCGGCGAGCTCCACGTAGGGCTCGTAGGGGACCACCGAGAAGTCGGTGTGCGAGAACCGCGCGGCCTGCCGCTGCACGGCCTCGACCACCTTCGGGTGCGAGTAGCCGACCATCTGGCAGCCCAGGCCAGCGGAGAAGTCCAGGAACGTGTTGCCGTCGACGTCGACGACCCTCGCGCCCTCGCCGTGGTCGATGACGGCGTTGACGTGCAGGTCGAGCGGGTCGGCGACGACCCGCTGCTTGCGGGCGAGGATCTCGGCGGACCGCGGGCCGGGGATCTCGGTCACGAGCTTGATCGAACCCATGAGGGCGACCTCCTGCTGGCGCACGGCGGGCGCGCCGCGCCCCGCGGCACAGCCGGCGCCCCACCGAGGCGAGCGTACACGACGCCCTCCGACGTCGGCACGCCGTCCAGGCGGGGCGGCGTGCCGTGGCTTCAGACCGGGTCGGCCTCGGCCTCGGCCGCGAGCTCGGCCTCGAGCTCGGCCTCGATCTCGGCCTCCAGCTCGGCCTCCAGCTCGGCGGCGTCGAACACCCCGCCGGCGCTCGCCGGACGCGCACCCGCGGCCGGGGCCGGCTCGTCGTCGGCCACCTCCACCGGACCCTCGGGCGAGACGTGCACCGAGGCGGTCGTGCGCAGCGGCAGCTCCTTCAGCAGGAACGCGACCACGATGACCAGCGCGATCAGCGGCAGGCCGGCGACGAACACCACGTGCAGCCCGCCTGCCAGCGCACCGCGCACCACGTCGACGACCTGCGGCGGCAGGCCCTTCAGGGCCGCGGGTCCGGCCAGCAGCTGGGACGGGCTGAACCCGGACGGCGTCGTGCCGCCGGGGACTCGGGCGAGCCCCGAGGCGAGCTCGCTCGTCAGCCTGGTCGTCAGCAGGGTGCCGAATGCGGCCGTCCCGAACGTCGCGCCGATCGAGCGGAAGAACTGGTTCGCGGCCGTCGCGACCCCGAGCTCCGTGCGATCGACGGCGTTCTGCAGGGCCACGACGAACGTCTGGAACATCTGGCCCATGCCGACACCGATGACGACCATCGCGACCAGGGCCTCGGCCCGGGTCGCGTGCACCGACAGCCGGGTCAGCAGAAAGAATCCGGCGAGCGCAGTCAGCGAGCCCGTGATCGTCCAGATCTTGTACCGCCCGGTCCTCGTCACGAGCTGCCCGACGACGATGCCGGCCGTCACCCACCCGAGCATCAGCGGGATCAGCACGACGCCGGAATTCGTCGCCGACACGCCGATCACGCCCTGCACGAACAGCGGGATGTAGATGGTCACGCCGAACATCCCGGCGCCGAGGAGCAGGGTCGCGATCGACGACGTCGTCACCACCGAGTTGCGGAACAGCCGGAGCGGCAGGACGGGCTCGTCCGCGCGCAGCTCCGCCATCACGAACCCGGCGGCGAGCGCGAGCCCGGCGGCCGCCGTGCCGATCACCTGCCACGAGCGCCACGGGTAGGTGGTGCCGCCCCACTCGGCCACGAGCAGCAGGGCCACGACGGAGGCCGACAGCAGCGAGGCCCCGAGGTAGTCGATGCGGTGCTGCTTGCGGGTGAACGGCATGTGCATCCGCGTCGCGATGACGAACAGCGCCACCGCTCCGACCGGCAGGTTGATGTAGAAGATCCAACGCCACGACACGCTGTCGGTGAGCCAGCCTCCGAGCAGCGGCCCGATGATCGAGGCGGACGCGAAGACGGCGCCGACGTAGCCCTGGTACTTCCCCCGCTCGCGCGGCGAGAAGATGTCGCCGATGATCGCCATGGCGAGCGGCAGCATCCCGCCGGCGCCGATCCCCTGGATCCCCCGGAACACGATCAGCTGGGTCATGTTCTGCGAGAGCCCCGACAGCGCCGAGCCGGCCAGGAAGATCACGATCGCGGGGATGAAGAGCTTCCGCCTGCCCCACATGTCCGAGAGCTTCCCGTACAGGGGCACGGTGACCGTCGAGGTCAGCAGGTAGGACGTCACCACCCACGAGTAGTGGCTGAAGCCGTGCAGGTCGGCCACGATCGTCGGCAGCGCCGTGGCGACGATGGTCTGGTCGAGCGCCGCCAGCAGCATTCCGAGCATGACGCCGACGAACACGAACATGATCTGCCGGCGGGTCACGCGCGCACCTCCCAGGTCGTCGAGCCGGCGGTCTCGCGCTCCCGCAACCGGGCGGCCACCTTCGCGAACAGTCGGACGAGCTCGACCCGCTCCGCGGGCTCGAGCGACTCGAGGATCTCCTTCAGGAACTCCCGCTCCGCGGCGCGAACGCGGGTGACGAACGCCCCCCCGTCGCCGGTGAGGCGAACGTGGACGCGGCGCCGGTCCTCGCCGGGCCCGGCCGCGTGGCGCTCGGCGAGGCCCGCCGCTTCCAGCCGGTCGACGAGGCGGGTCACCGAGCTCTCGGCGAGACCGAGCCGGTCGGCGAGGTCGCGCATACCGAGCTCGCCGGCGTCCAGCACGGCCAGCGCCCGCAGCTGCGACGGGTCCAGCCGCTCGCCGTGGAACTCGGCGGCACGGAGCTTGCGGTTCAGGACGAACCCGGCCATCTCGTCCCAGGCGTCCTGGAACTGCGCCGCCAGCCCGGGCCGGCGGCGGCCGGTGGGCGGGCCAACGGTTGCACGAAGCGAAGTTTGCATGATGCAAAGAGTAACGCAGCGGACGGTGCCGGAAATTCCCGCGCTCGTTGTCGAATGAGTGAGCGCTCACTCATACTCGGCGGAGACCCGCTCGTACGCCGGGGCGGTGGGGACGGACCGGGGCCGTTCGGCGGCCCGGAAGGGGGGAATGGTGGCGGAGATGGCCACGCGCGCGCCCGCGGGCGCGGCGCGGACCCCGACGGAGGGCCGCCGCAAGTGGTGGGTCCTCGTGGCGATGGTGTTCGGCCTGTTCATGCCGATGCTCGACAACCTCGTCGTGAACGTGGCCCTGCCCACCATCCAGCGCAAGCTCGGGGCCGGCGTCTCCGAGCTGCAGTGGATCATCGACGCCTACACGCTGACGTTCGCGTCGTTCATGCTGACCGGAGGGACCCTCGCCGACCTGTTCGGCCGCAAGCGGTTCTTCATCGGGGGGCTCGCCCTGTTCACGACCGGCTCCCTGCTCTGCGGCGTGTCGACCGACATCCACGAGCTGATCGCGTTCCGCGCGATCCAGGGGCTCGGCGGCACGCTGCTGCTGCCGGGGTCGCTCTCGATCATCTCGGCGACCTTCCACGGACGCGAGCGGGGTGCGGCGATCGGCATCTGGTCGGCGATGTCGGGCGTGGCCGTGGCGTTCGGGCCGCTCGTCGGCGGCTATCTCGTCCAGCACGTGAGCTGGCAGAGCATCTTCTTCATCAACGTCCCCGTGGGCGTCGTGGCCGTGGCCCTCACCTGGTTCGTGGTGCAGGAGTCGCGGGACACCTCGGGGTCCCGGCGGCTCGACCCGCCCGGCGTCGTCACCGGCACCCTCGGTCTGTCCTCCCTCGTGTACGCGACCATCGAGGGCAACACGCGCGGGTGGACCGACCCGCTGATCCTCTCCTCGTTCGGGCTGGCCGCGGTCATGCTGGCGGTGTTCGTGTGGGTCGAGTCGCGCCGCGAGTCGCCGATGCTGCCGCTGTCGTTCTTCCGCAACCCGACGTTCTCGGCGGCGATCGCGTCGGCGACGGCCATCTTCTTCGCGCTGTTCGGGATGACGTTCTTCTTCTCGCTGTACCTGCAGAACGTCGAGGGCTACGACCCGGTCGGCACCGGCGTCCGCCTGCTGCCGTTCACCGTGATGATCCTGCTGATCGCCCCCGTCTCGGGGCGGCTGTCCGACCGCTTCGGGTCGCGGTGGTTCATGACGGGCGGAACCGCCGTGCTCGCGGCCGGCCTCGCGATGTCGCTGCGCATGGAGGTGGACTCCTCGTACGCGACCGTCATCCTCCCGGCGATGGTCGTCATGGGCGCCGGCATGGCCCTCACGATGTCGCCGCTGTCGGCCGCCGTCATGGGCTCGGTCGAGGCGCGCCGAGCCGGCATCGCCTCGGCCACCCAGACCACGTCCCAGCAGGTTGGCGGCGTGTTCGGGATCGCGCTGCTCGGGGCCGTCGTGACGGCCGCGTTCAACCGCGGGTTCCGCGCGCAGCTGCTCGAGGCCGGTTTCCCCGCCCGGACGGTGGCGGCGATCACGGCGAAGGCCGGCGCCGGGGCAGCCGCCGGGCGCGTGTCCGGAGCGGCGGCTCCGGTGGGGACGCCGCCGGCCGTCCTCGACACGGTGGTCCGTGCGGTGCACGATTCGTTCGTGCACGCGATCCACGTGGGACTCTTCGTCTCGATCGCGTTCGCCCTGCTCGCCTCGGTGCTGTCGCTGCTGTTCGTCCGCAGCCACGTCGCGGTCCACGATGGATCCGGAGAGAGCGCGGCCGTCCATGTCGGCTGAGGCTGAGCGCCCCGCCGGCCACGCGCCCGAGATCGAAGGGCGCCCTCCACGTGCCGGCTTCCGCCGCCAGATCCTGGAGGCCGCGCGCCGGATCGTCGACGAGCAGGGCCTGCACGCCGCCACCACCCGGCACATCGCGGCCCTCGCCGGCTGCGCCGAGGGGACGATCTACCGCCACTTCGAGGACAAGCACGCGCTGTTCCTCGAGCTCGTCGGCGACAGCTTTCCGGAGTTCGTCGCGCTGGTCGACGAGCTCCCGGAGCGGGCCGGCCGGGCCGAGGTGCGGGACGCCCTGCTCCAGCTCGGCCGCGCGGCCACCACCTTCTACCGGGCCGTGCTCCCGTTCGTCGGCGGGGCGATCGTCGACCGCGAGCTGCTCGAGCAGCAGCGGCGACGGTTCGCCGACGAGGAGCGCGGGCCACTGCACGCGTTCCGGCAGGTCGAGCGATACCTGCGGGCCGAGCGGGACCTCGGCCGGCTGGCGCCGGGGGCCTCCCCCTCGCATGCCGCTGCGGCGCTGCTCGGGGCGTGCTTCGCGCGGGCGTTCCTCGACGTCTGGCTCGGTGAAGGACGGCCCGGCCAGGCCGAGACCGACGAGGCCTTCGTCGCCGGCGTGGTCGACGCCCTGCTCGAGGGGCTCCGCCCCCAGCAGGCGCACCGGCGGCGAGCGGCGAGCGGCAGCTAGAATCCGGGGCCGGTGCGCCGCCTCCTCCTCGTCGTCAACGTCAACGCGCAGACCGTGACGCCAGCCGCGCTCGGGATCATCACGCGCGCGCTCTCCTCGGAGTTCCGGGTCGAGCAGGTCCGGACGGAGGGTCGGGGACACGCGACGCGGCTCGCGGCCGGGGCCACCGCGGAAGGGTTCGACCTGGTCGTCGCCTTCGGCGGGGACGGCACGGTGAACGAGGTGGTGAACGGCATCGCGGGCGGCGACCTGCCACTCGCGATCCTGCCCGGCGGCGGCGCCAACGTGTTCGCCCGATCGCTCGGGATCCCCCGGGATCCCATCGAGGCCGCCGTGGCGTTGCTCGAGCGGCTCGGCGAGGGCCCCCGCCGCGTGTCCCTCGGCCGGATCGACGGGCGGTGGTTCGCGGCCAACTGCGGGGTGGGGCTCGACGCCGCCATCGTGCGCCGGGTCGAGCAGCGGCAGTTCGCAAAGCGCGCCGTGGGGGACGGCTTCTTCGTCTGGTCGGCGCTCCGCGTGCTGGCCTCCGGCTACGACCGCCGGACCCCTCACCTCGCGCTGCGCTGGGGCGAGGGCGGCGACGAGCGGCGGGAGGGGCTGTTCCTGGTCGTCGCGCAGAACATCGACCCCTACACCTACCTCGGCGAGCGGCCGATCCGCCTGTGTCCCGAGGCCGGCGGCGATGGCCTCGACTGCATCGCCCTCGACTCGCTTGCCGTCCGCACCGTCGGCCGCACGGTGGTCGGAATGTTCGGCAGGGGCGCGCGCGGCCCCCACGCGCTGCACCTCGCCGGCCGGACGCTGCTCTGCGTAGAGTCCGATGCGCCGGCGCCGGTGCACGTCGATGGGGAGTTCGTCGGCGAGCGCGAACGCGTCGAGATCTCGGCGGTCCCCGGGGCGCTCGCCGTGCTCGGGGCCTAGGCGCGCGGGATCCGCGAGGCCCGCGCGGCGTCGCGGACCCCGACCAGCGCGCCCGGGTCGTTTGCGACCACCA
Source organism: Actinomycetes bacterium (assembly GCA_021784765.1). Lineage (GTDB taxonomy): Bacteria > Actinomycetota > UBA4738 > UBA4738 > UBA4738 > JAJYHN01. The sequence continues at coordinate 4,088 of JAJYHN010000203.1, read as the reverse complement.
TGTCCACCCCCCACGAGAAGAGCCGCTCGACCTCCTCGGGGTCGTCGACCGTCCACACCCCAACCCGCAGGCCGGCCGCGTGCGCCTCGCCGACGAACGCGGGCCCCCCGTCGCGCACCGCCTCCACCGCAGGCAGGACGAAGGCGTGTCCGCCGTCACGGGCGGCCGCCGCAGCGGACCGGGGATCGAGGGCCTCGGGGGTGAGCAGCCCCGTCGCGACGTCCGGAGCCAGGCCCCGGGCACGCGCGACCGTCATCGGGTTGAACGAGGAGATCAGGACCCGGTCCCGGACCCCGAGCACGTCGAGCGCCGCGAGCACCTCCACGACGGCGCGGTCGTCGGGATCGAAACCCGGCTCGCCCGGGCTGTTCTTCACCTCGATGTCCACGCCGACCCAGGGCGTCAGGACCTCCAGGGCCTCGCGCAGCGTCGGGATCCGCAGGCCGAGGCCGCGCCCGCCCGAGGCGTCGAGCTCCCGCACCAGCTCGATCGGCAGCTCGTGGACCGGCCCCCGGCCGTCGGTGGTCGCCGCAACGTCGGCGTCGTGCAGCACCACGGGGACGCCGTCGGCCGTGAGGCGGACATCCAGCTCCACCCCATCCGCCCCCGCGGCGACGGCCGCCTCGAACGCGTCGAGGGTGTTCTCGGGATGCGTGGCCGAAGCGCCGCGGTGCGCCACCACGGCCGGCCAAACAAGGTCGCCAAATCGTCGCGGGGCCATTGTGCCGTCGAAAGCGGCGTCAGTATAATCCGCCCCTTGCGTGCCACGCCCGCGGCCCCGGGAGCCCCGTGAGCGCGGGCCGGATCCATTCGGGAACGCCGGGAGCGGCCTGCGGGCCGGGGAGGGGCGACGATGGAGTGGGTTCACCGGGCACGGTGCAGGGACGAGGATCCCGAGCTCTTCTTCCCAGTCGGGACGACCGCGAGCGCCCTCGTCCAGACCCAGCGGGCGAAGGCCGTGTGCATCCAGTGCGAGGTCCGCGACGCCTGCCTCGAGTGGGCGATCGAGACCCTCCAGGAGGCCGGGGTCTGGGGCGGCCTGTCCGAGGACGAGCGGCGCTCCCTCCGCAGGGTCCGACGCCGGAGCCAGCTCGCCCACCTGGTGCTCACCGGCTGAGGTCGACCCTCTCCCTTCGGTCCTGAGCCGCCCGCGAGCCGCCCCGGGCACGCGGGCGGCGGTCAGACCCTGCTCGAGGGGCAGAGGTCGGCGACCACGCAGTCCTCGCACCTCGGCGTCGGCGCCTTGCACACGGCCCGGCCGTGGTCGATGAGCAGATACGTGAACGGGAACCACTCGCGGCGCGGCAGCACCGCGATCAGGTCGCGCTCGATCTTGTCGGGGTCGGTCTCGCCCGAGAGCCCCAGCCGCTGCGCGAGCCGGCGGACGTGCGTGTCGACCGCCATGCCGGCGTCCGGGTCCCTCGCGTGCTCCTCCGGATAGGAGTTGCCCTGGACGATGTTCGCCGTCTTTCGCGCCACCCCTGGCAGGGTGACCAGCTCAGCCATGCTCCGCGGCACCTCGCCGCCGAAGTCCTCGACGATCCTCGCGCAGGCGGCGCGGATCGAGCGCGTCTTCTGGTTGAAGAAGCCGGTCGGCTTGACGTCGGTGGCGAGCTCCGCCTCCGAGACCCGCAGGTAGTCCTGCGGCAAGCGGTACTTCGCGAAGAGCCCGTCCGGGCCCTGCGTCACCCGGTTGACGCGTTCGTCCGTGCACTGGGCCGAGAGGACGGTCGCGACCAGGCACTCGAGGGGGGTCGAGAACCTCAGCGCGACCGTCGCACCCGGATAGATCTTCCGGAGCCGCCGCGCGATCTCCGGTGCCCGCTCGGCCGCCGGGCTCGTCCTGGACACCCCCGCCGTCCCCCGCTTCGCCGGCATCTCACCGTCCCCTGAACTCGGGGCGGCGCCGGTCCCGGAACGCCGCCGCGCCCTCCGCCGCGTCCTCACTGGCGAACGCGGCCGCCGCCATCATGTCGAAATCGGCCACGCGATGCCGCTCGGCACCGCGCGGGAGCCGCAGGCGCTCGAGCGCCGCCCGGACCCCACGCTTCTGCGCGCGCACCGACAGTGGCGCGAGCGCGGCGACCTCGGCGGCGAGGTGGGCGGCGGCAACGCCGAGCTCCGCGGCCGGCACCGCATGGTTCACGATCCCCCACGCCGCGGCCTCAGCGCCCGTGATCGTCCGGCCGGCGGTCAGCAGCTCGGCGGCCCGCTTCGGGCCCGCGGTCAGCACCAGCCGCTCGACGCTCTCGTAGCCGACCACGACGCCGAGACGCGCCGACGGGATCGCGAACCGCGCGTCCTCGGCCGCCACGGCCAGGTCGCAGGCGAGTGCCAGGAGGCACCCCGCCCCGAGCGCCGCCCCCTGGACCTCCGCGACCACCGGCTGCGGCTGGTCCTCGACGGCGGCCAGCACCTCCTCGAGGGGCCAGCCATAGTCGACGGGAACGCGACCTTCGCGGGCCTCGGCCAGCTCGCCGAGGTCGGCCCCGGCGCAGAAATCCCGCCCCTCGCCGGCGAGCACCACCGCCCGGCAGGCGGGGTCGTCGGCCGCGGCCGTCAGCGACGCCCGCAGCGCGTCGCTCATCTCCCGTGAGACGGCGTTGCGGACTTCCGGGCGCGCGAGCACGATCCTCCAGACCACGCCCGGTTCCGTCCGAACGACCGACCCGCCCACGGTCTGCGACAGTACCGCCCGGGCGAGCATCTCGACCACGTTTGGTCCGGCAACCCGGTCGAGGGCACCAAAACCAGCGCCGCGAGCGCTTCCTCTCGGCGATCGAGCTGCTCCTCGACCGTCGAGGCTCAGGTGTTCGCGGTCTCCCGCATCAGCTCGCGCGCCAACTGCTCGATCTCTTCGGCGGGGAACCGCCGGTGTCCGCCGAGCGTCCGGGAGTGCGGCAACTTCCCGTCGCGCGCCCACCGCGTGATGGTCTTGGGCGAAACGTGCAGGATCCGCGCGACCTCAGCGGTCTTCAGATATCGCTCCCCCCTCGGGCTCACCACGATCCCCTCCCGATGGTCGGGGAACTCCCAACCTTCATGTACGGTGTACCACACCCGGGCGGTCCGGCGAAAGGGAGGGAACCCGTCGCAACTGACGAGCTGAGCGGCTAGTCCGAACCCCGAGGCAGTCGCTTGCCGCGGTAGTTGGGAAACACCAGGTCGGCGTGCTGCCAGCAGGCCGAGCCGAGGTTGTACATCGAGAGGCGGGTGGTGCAGCCTGGCGCCGCGCAGCGCCGGTCCGTGCGCTCGGACGTGGGCGACGGCGGCGGCAGCCTTCCAGGACGACTTCCCTTCATCCGAGCGTCGGGGCGCCACGGTCGCGCCCCCCTCCACGAGTGGTATTCGCTCCCCGGCCCGTGAGCGGATTCCGCGGGATGCGGCGGAGCTGTTGAGAAAGCGTGGCGCAGGCCCCCGAACCCCTACTCGCCGGCGGTGGCCGTCCCGCGGATCTGCAGGCGAATGCGCTCCAGCAGGGCCCCCGGCAGAGCCGCCTCCTCCTGACACTTCGAGCGGACGATCTCCTTCAGCTTCCGCTGGAAGTCGGCGTGACGCAGGCAGGGGCTGCACTCCCCGAGGTGCGTCGCGAGGTGTGCCGAACGCTCGGCGTCGAGCTCTCCGTCGATGAAGTGCTCGAGGTCGTGTAGGACGTCGTCGCAGTCAAAGGTCTCTGACAAGGCCTCGCTCCCGTACCGCCTCCCACAACGCCTTCTCGAGCGCTTTTCTTCCGCGGTGCAGGCGGGACATCACGGTCCCGATCGGGACCCCGGTGATCTCCGCGATCTCCTTGTAGCTGAACCCCTCGACGTCGGCGAGCAGCACCGCGACCCGGAACTGCTCCGGCAGGGACTGCAGGGCGGCCTGGACCTCCTCGTCCGGCAGCGCCTCGATCACGGCTGACTCCGCCGAGCGCTCCGCGCCTCCCTCGACGACCTTGGAGTAGAGATACCAGTCCTCGATCTCCTCGTCGGAGACCGTCTGCGGCTCCCGCTGCTTCTTCCGATAGCTGTTGATGAACGTGTTCATCAGGATGCGGTACAGCCAGGCGCGCAGGTTCGTCCCCGGCTGAAACTGCGCGAAGCCGC
>JAJYHN010000177.1 GCA_021784765.1 Actinomycetes bacterium | reverse complement strand
GCGTGTCGGCCGCCTGGGCGAGCCGGCCGAACATGGAGGCCGAGCCCCCACCCGACTCGAACTGGCCCGAGAGATCCACGACCGCGGTGCCCCCGCCGACGGAGATGTCGAGCAGCGCGGTCCCGGCCGGGATCACCGAGGTCAACCCGGCAGGGCCGGCCGACTCGGCGGCCGCCGGCCCGGCCAGCAGTGCCATCATCGCGGCCCGCGCGACGGCGACGGTCGCGGGAACCTCGCGCTGGACCGGGACGAGCCGGTCGCCGAGGAAGAAGTAGACCTGCAGGTGCGTGGTGCCCGGGATCGGCGTCCCGGCGGCTGGCGACGCCGCCGCGGAACCCGGCGAGGGTGGGGCCACGGACGACGGCGCCGGGGCGGACGGCAGCACGCTCGACACGGCCGGCGAGATCGGCTCGCCCGCCGGCGAGGGGGATGTGGCCGGCGTGGACGGGAGGGGGCCGGCATCGCCGACGGTCGGGGCACACGCGGCGACGGTGAAGATGATTGCGAGCAGGGCCACGAGCCGGGTCGGGCCGCCGGCCGGCTCAGGGCCGTCCTCGGGCCCATGGCCGTCGCCGGCGTGCCGATGCCGCGCGTCGTGGTTCATCTGAGCGACTCCGTGTGGGGTTCCAGCTGCGGCCCAGCCTGCATCTCGCCCGTCGCCCCCTCATCGCCGGCGGGTAACGATGGTGTCACGGGAATCCGCAGCTCGAACCGCATGCCGCCGCCGAACCTGGGCGCAGCGGTGAGCGAGCCGCCCAGCAGCCGCGCCTGCTCGCGGGCGATGGCCAGCCCGAGGCCGCTGCCGCCGAGATGGCGGGACGGGTCGGCCTTGTGGAACCGGTCGAACAGGTGCGGGAGCTCCCCGGGCGGCACGCCGGGGCCGCGATCGGAGACGGCCAGGACGAGCACCGTGCGCGAACCGGAGCCCACCGCTTCCCCATCGCCTCCGTCCCCGCCCGGCTCCACGCGCGCCTCGACCTCGACGTCGCGTCCGCCCGCGTGCACCCGTGCGTTGTCCAGCAGGTTGCCCAGGACCCGCTCGAGCCGGCGCGGGTCGGTGGCCACGATCAACGGTCTGTCGGTCGTGGATGGAACGGCGACCCGGGCCTCGGGCAGCCGCGCGGCGACCGTCGACCGGACGAACGCCCCGAGCTCGAACTCCGACGAGTCGGCGCGTTCGCTCCCCGTGTCGAAGCGCGAGATCTCCATCAGGTCGTCGACGAGCCGGCGGAGGCGGCCGATGTCGGCCGTGAGCAGCTCCCCCGCGCGACGGGCGTCGGCGGGGAGCGTCTCGAGGTGGTCGCGCAGCAGCGACGCCTCGGCCACGAGCGCGGCGAGCGGCGTCCGCAACTCGTGCGACACGTCGGCGACGAAGCGCTGTTCCCGGACACGGGCGTCCTGGAGTTGCCCCACGTGGGCCTCGAGCGCCGCGGCCATCCGGTTGAACGAGGCCGCCCAGCGCCCGAACTCGTCGCCGCCTCCGGCATCCAGGCGCGCCGAGAGATCCCCGCCCGCGATCCGCTCGGCCGCCGCCGCAGCGTCCCGGACGGGTCGCAGGAGGCCACGCGCAACCGCGCCGGCGGCCGCGGCGGCCAGCAGGACGAGGAGCAGGCCCCCGGCGAGGAGCGCCTGGCCAAGCTGATGGATCGCGCCCTCGACCCCGTTTGCGTCGAAGACGAAGTAGAAGGCGGGACCTGAGGGCGGACGGCGCGCGCCGGTGACGAGCAGCGGCTGCCCACCCAGGGACGTCCGCTCGTAGCCGACGTCGCCGGCCGCCACGATGGCCCGCAGCGCGGGCGAGAGGCGGTCCGCCATGGCGGCGGCCAGGAGGTTCGACACGTACGGGTCGCCGTCACCGAAGTCGACGATGGTCCCGGCGATGCCACGCGACGCGAAGCCGTCCAGCAGGCGGCTCGCGGCGAGGTCTGTCCGGGTCGCCGTGGTGGACAGGCGCTCCACCGCGAGCACGGCGACGTTGTAGGTGGTGAGCTCGCGGGCCGCGTCGAGTTGCTGGGCGCGGAGGGACGTCGCGACGTACGCATAGGCGCCGATCCCGAGCACGATCGAGGTCAGCGCCACGAGCCCGATGACCGTGATGATGAGCCGGCCGCGGATGCCGCGCGGAGTCATGGTCGCTCCCGTGCCGCCTTGTACCCCACGCCGCGCACCGTCAGGACCAGGCGCGGATCGGCCGGATCGTCCTCGACCTTCGCCCGCAGGCGCTGGATCGCCACGTCCACCAGCCGCGAATCGCCGAGGAAGTCGTAGCCCCACACCGCGTCGAGGAGCGCGTCGCGGGTGAAGACCTGGCCCGGCCGCCGGGCGAGGGTCGCCAGCAGCCGGAACTCGGTGTGGCTGAGCGGGATCTCCATGCCGCGCCGCCGGACCGCGTGCTCAGTCTCGTCGATCTCGAGCGGTCCCAGGCGGAGCGTGGTCGCCTCCGCGGGGGCGCTCCGCCGCAGCGCGACGCGCAGGCGGGCGAGCAGCTCGGGCAGCTCGAACGGCTTGCGCACGTAGTCATCCGCGCCCGCCTCGAGCCCGGCCACCACGTCGATCGCGTCGGTCCGCGCCGTCACCATCACGACGGGCACCGCCGACTCGGAGCGGATCGTCCGGCACACCGTGAGTCCGTCCAGGACCGGCAACATGACGTCCAGCACGACCACGTCCGGGCGGTCCGCGCGGAACCGCGCCAGGGCGCCCGGGCCGTCCTCGGCCGTCGCCACCTCGAACCCGCCGGCGGCCAGGCCCAGCGCGATCACCTCCCGGATCGACGGGTCGTCCTCGACCAGCAGCACGCGCGGTGCCATGCGCCGATTCTGCGCTCGTCCGGTGCCGGGCCGAGGTCCGCCCCGGCACGCACCGGGGGAACGTCGAGGCCGGCGAGGGGGAGGGGCTCGTGCCGCTCCTGGCACTGGT
>JAJYHN010000008.1 GCA_021784765.1 Actinomycetes bacterium | reverse complement strand
ACCGGCGCGCACGCGGACCGTCAGGCGGTCGGACGCGAAGCGGCCACCGCCCGGGCCAGTGCGCGCCCCGGAGGACCGGCGGCATCCCGCCTATGCCTTCGCGGCCTCCTCGGCGGGCACGGGCCGGGGCCGGTCGGCGACGCCCTGCAGCACCACGAACCCGGCGACCATCAGCACCAGCTGCGCGAGCACGGCGAAGCGGTAGGCGTCCCGGCCGAGAGACGGCTCCAGCCAGAACAGCGTGAGGCCCCAGATCACGGGCCCGGTCACGGCGCTGAACTTGCCGGCCAGCCCGTACAGCCCGAAGAACTCGCCGACCATCTCCGGCGGCGAGAGGCGCAGCATGAAGACGCGGTCGCTGACCCACGTGCCGCCGAGCGCCGCCCCTGCCAGCGCCCCGACGAGCAGGAAGAGGGTCTTGTCGAGCGTCGCCGCCGCCAGCACGAGCGAGACGCACCACAGCGCCAGCACGGTGCTCAGCGTCCGCTTCGGCCCGACGCGGTCGACGACGAACCCCCAGGCGAAGCTCATGACGATCGCGACGACGGTCACGAGGATCAGCACCGTCTGCGCGTCGGCCTCCGAGTACCCCACGGCCGCCGTCGCGAAGACGGCCATGAACTGGATCACCGTGTTGATGGGATCGGTGTAGAGCAACCGGGCGATCAGGAACCGCAGCAGGCCGGGGAACTCGGAGGCGTGGCGCGCGGTCCGCGCGATCTGCGACCACGAGCCGCGGACGTCGATCTGCATGAGCGCGTGCGCCGTCCGGCCCCGGCGCTCCCGCACGACCAGGAAGATCGGGAGCGAGAGGACCGCGAAGAGGATGGCCGTCAGGACGAACCCGAACTCGGTCGGCCTGCCGTTCTGGAAGCCGAAGACGCGCACGACGAGCGCGCCGACGATCGTGCCGACGTACCCGAGCCCGACGCCGATGCCGCTGACCCGGCCGCGCGTCTCCGACGTGCTCACCTCGGGCAGCATCGCGTCGTAGTAGATGAGCGCGGCCTGGTATCCGAAGTTCGCGACGGCCAGGATCGCCAGCCCCCACCAGAAGTAGAGGCCGAGGAACCCGAAGCCCATCGCGTCGCCCACGATGCCCCCCACCGCGGTGGGGAGGATGCACAGCCCGGTGAAGAACAGGAGGAAGGGCTTGCGCACGCCGGCCCGGTCCGAGACGGCGCCCATGACCGGCGACACGAGCGCATTCAGCAGCATCGAGAGGCCGACGGCGAGGCCCCAGACGAGGTTCCCCTCCCCCTGCCCGAGCCCCAGCCGCTCGTAGATTCCGAGGACCCAGAGCGGGGCCATGTAGCTGATGATGTTGAAGCTGAAGACGGTGTTGGCCAGGTCGTAGAGCGCCCACGACGAGACGCCCAGGCGCGAGCGGTTGCGGGCCTGGTCGGCCTCGGACAGGGCGGGGAACGAGAGACGCGGATCGTCACCGGGGCGCAGGGCGGTCGCGTCGGTCGCCATCGGCGCGATCATACAGGCCGGGGGTAGCATTCGGCCGTGGCCGACGCCGACCCGATCCCGTCCGACCCGCTCGCCTGGCGACCGCAGATCGCGCGGCCCAGCCGTCGCGCCCGCCCGGTCACCGACCCCGTCATCGAGCCGCTCTGGCGCGGCATCCACGTCCTCGTCCACGTCGAGGGAGGCAGGGCACCCGACGAGCCGGCGCGCTGCCGGCTCCTGGACGCGCATGGCGAGGACGTCTCCGAGGAAGAGCCCGAGGTGACGCGCGCGATCGCCGGGGCGCTGCGCGCCGGCGACGCGGTTGTCGACGGGTACCTCACCGACCAGGCGACCCGCCCGGGCACGTCCGTGTCGATGCTGCCGGTGGGCCGGCGCAGCGGCAACATCATCATGGGCCACCGGATGGACGCGGACATCGCTCCCCCGGTGGACGACGGCGAGCCCCGGCCGGTGGCCTTCGTGGCGGTCGACCTCCTGCGCGTCGACGGCCAGGACCTGCTCGACGTGCCGCTGCTCGAACGCAAGCGGATCCTCGATTCGCTCATCGAGGCCGGCGATCTCGTGCGGGTCTCCCCCTACACGCGGCCGCCCGTGGACGCGTGGATGCGGAGCTGGCGCGCGGCCGGGTTCGAGGGCGTCATGCTCAAGGCCTCCAACAGCCGGTACCGTCCCGGGTCGCAGACCGAGGAGTGGACGGTCTCGCTCGCGAGCCCGGAGCGCCGGTGAGCGGCACCGCGTCCGCGTCGCGATCGGGACAGACCGGGCGCCCCGCAGACCTCCCGATCCGCGTGCGCCGGGCACGGCCGGCCGACACCCGGGCGGTCCTCGACTTCACCCGCGCGACCTGGGACGGCTGGGACTACCTCCCGTCGGTCTGGCAGGCATGGCTCGAGGCCCCCGACGGCGTGCTGCTCGTCGCGCTGCCCGACGCGCCGCACCAGCTCGACCTGTTCGGGCGCCCGCTCTCACCGGACCGGCCGATCGGGGTCGCCCGCGTCGCGATGCTCTCGGAACGCGAGGCCTGGCTCGAGGGCCTGCGCGTCGATCCGGGCGTGCGGACGAGAGGGGTCGCCCGCCTGCTCCACGGCGCCGCACTCGCGTGGGCCCGGGCCCAGGGCGCGCGATGGGTGCGCTACGCGACGGGGGAGGACAACGAGGGATCGCACCGGCTCGGTGCGCACCACGGGTTCCGGCTGCTGCGCCCGTGGCGCAGCTACCAGCCGCCGTCGGAGGATGATTCCGACGATGCCGACGGCATCGTCGAGGACGGCGAGCAGACCATCTACGACGTCGCGGCCGACGACGACCAGTTCGCCGACCTCGCGGACGAGCCGGCGGGCGAGGTACCGGAGGACGTCGAGGCGCGGGCCACCGGCATCGAGCTCCCCGAGACCGAACTCGCCGGGCATGGCCGCATCGCCGGGGAGGGCGCCGAGCCGCCGCTCCCGGAGG
>JAJYHN010000058.1 GCA_021784765.1 Actinomycetes bacterium | reverse complement strand
CGACCCCGCTCACCAACCGCGAGCAGGCCGAGACCCGCGAGGGAGTGCGCCTCGGGGTGCACGCGGTGAACCCGGTGAGCGGCGAGCGCATCCCGTGCTACGTCGCGCCGTACGTGCTGATGGAGTACGGCACCGGCGCCGTGATGGGGGTTCCGGCCCACGACCAGCGCGACTTCGAGTTCGCGCGCGCCCACGGGCTGCCGATCCGGGTCGTCGTCGCGCCCGACGGCGCCGACCTTGACCCCGACCACATGACCGAGGCGTACGCGACCGAGGGCACCATGGTGAGCTCCGGTCCGTTCGACGGCGAGCGCTCGCCCGAATCGGTCGCGAAGGTCGCCGCGTGGCTCGCCGAACAGGGCCGCGGCCGCCCGGCGGTCACCTACCGGCTGCGCGACTGGCTGATCAGCCGCCAGCGCTACTGGGGCGCGCCGATCCCGATCGTGCACTGCCCCTCGTGCGGCGAGGTCGCGGTGCCCGAGGACCAGCTGCCGGTGCTCCTGCCCGACGACGTCGACTTCGCGCCCGGTGGGGAGTCGCCGCTCGGGCGCCATCCCGCCTGGAAGCACGCGGCCTGTCCGCGCTGCGGCGGCGATGCCGAGCGCGACACCGACACGATGGACACGTTCGTCGACTCGAGCTGGTACTACTTCCGGTACTGCTCGCCGCGCGAGGAGGCACGGGCGTTCGACCCCGAGGACGTGGCCCGCTGGATGCCGGTCACGCAGTACACGGGCGGGGTCGAGCACGCGATCCTGCACCTGCTGTACTCCCGGTTCTTCACGAAGGTGCTGTTCGACATGGGCCTGGTGCCGTTCACCGAGCCGTTCCCCCGGCTGATGAACCAGGGCCAGGTGATCTACGGCGGCGCGGCGATGTCGAAGTCGAAGGGCAACGTGGTCGAGCCGATGCCGATCGTGCAGCGGTGGGGCGCGGACACCATGCGCCTCACGATGCTGTTCGCGGGGCCGTTCGAGGACGATATCGACTGGAAGCTGATCGCGGGCGACCCCGACCGGAGGCCGGGGGTGACCTCATGGCTGGGCAGGGTGTTCGCGGTCGTGGGGGATGCCGTCGAGCGCGAGGCGGCCTCGGGGGGCGCGGCGCAGCCGGAGGCGCTGACGCGGTTCGCGCATCGCACGATCGAGGGCGTCACCGAGGACCTCGAGCGGTTCCGGTTCAACACCGCGATCTCGAAGCTCATGGTGCTGTCGAACGAGATGCGGGCGGCGCTGGACGCCGGCGGCGGAGCCCGCGAGGCCGCGTCGGCGATGGCCCAGCTGCTGGCGCCGTTCGCCCCGTACGCGGCCGAGGAGCTGTGGCGCGAGGTGCTCGGCAACCCCGGGAGCGTCCATCGGTCGTCCTGGCCGTCGTTCGACCCGGCGCTGGCCGCCAAGGACGAGGTCACGCTGGTCGCGCAGGTCGACGGGAAGGTGCGCGACCGGATCACGGTGCCGGCCGGCGCCGGCGAGGACGCCTGCCGGGAGGCGGCCCTGGCCTCCGAGCGCGTGCGCTCGGCGATCGGGGACCGGAGCGTCGCCCGGATCGTGGTCCGGCCGCCGAAGCTCGTCAACGTCGTCACCGGCCGGTAGCTCCCCGCCGCCGGCGCCGCGCGCCGTGCGCCGACCGCCGCGGGGCGCGGGATGCGACGGCGCGGAACGCCGCTCGGGTGTGCTCCGTCACTGACGGCGCCCTCCGCCGGCGGTAGCCTTCTCAGGGAGCGCTCCCCCTCGCGCGGCCGCGCGGACGCGCGCGGCGGAGGGGGAGGCGATGCTGCCCGAGTCCGTTCGGGAGCGATTTGGGTCCGCAGATCGTCGGCGTCTGGCCGCGACGGTCGCCGCCGGCGCCCTGATCGCCGGCGCGGCCCTCGTCTGGTACCTGCGGTCGATGCCGGCGCCGGTCCGCATCGAGGCACTGCCCGCGGGCCCCGCCCCGGCCGCGTCCGCCACCGCGCGTCCCCCGTCCCCCGCGCCCTCGCCGGTCGTGGTCGACGTCGCCGGGATGGTCGTGCGCCCCGGCGTCTACGAGCTGGCGCAGGGCGACAGGGTGATCGACGCGATCCGGCGCGCCGGAGGGCCTCGGCGCGGGGCCGACCTGACCTCGATCAACCTGGCGGCGCTGCTGGTCGACGCCGAGCAGATCCTCGTTCCGCGGCGGGGCTCCGCGGGCGGCGTGTCGGCGGCCGGCGGCGTGGCCCCTGGAGCGGCGCCGCCGGGGGCGGGCCCCGGCGGCGCCGTCCCCGGCGCCAAGGTGAGCCTCAACGCCGCCACGCTCGAGCAGCTGGACTCGCTGCCAGGCATCGGGCCCGTGCTCGCGCAGCGGATCCTCGACTACCGCCAGCAGCACGGGCCGTTTCGACGGGTCGAGGACCTTCTGAACGTCTCGGGGATCGGCGAGGCGCGGCTCGCGGACCTGAAGCCGCTGGTGACGGTGTGACGTGGGGGACTGGGTCCTCGCCGCCGCGGCCGCCGGCCTGTGGGTCGGGATCGCCCTGTCCACACACCTTCGTCCGCTCCCGGCCATCGCCGACGTCCTCCTCCTTGCGGCAGGGGCGGTCGTGGCCGGCCTGCCGCGCGCCCGGGTCCGGGGGCGCGCCCCGACCGGCGGGGCGGCCACCTGGCACACGCTGGCGGCCGTCTCCGTCGCGTTCGCCCTGGCTGGGGTCGGGTGGACGGGCCTTCGCGCGCTCCGGTCACGGGCGTCGCCGCTGGTCGCCCTGGCGGACCAGGGGAGGTCGGTCGACGTCGAAGGGGCGCTCGCCACCGATCCGCAATCCGGACCCTATGGGTGGTCGGCGATCCTTCGCGTGGGCGACGTCCGTCTCGGACCGCCTCGCCGGCCGGGGCCGGCGATCTCGGCCCCGGGGACGCTCTGGATCGAGGGGCGCGGCGCGCTCCCCGCCCTCGCCGCCGGCGACCGGCTCCGGGCCGAGGGGATCGTGGCCGTTCCGCAGGGGACCTTCGGC
>JAJYHN010000132.1 GCA_021784765.1 Actinomycetes bacterium | reverse complement strand
GGGCCCGGTCGACGGGGCCACGCTCGTCAGGGCCGTCGAGGGAACGCTCGCGGCCGCGCCCTAGCCTCCTGGCCGCGCCCCTCGGGTGGCGGCGCGCCCGACCAGCGCCTCGAACAGCCCGGCCTGGGCCGGATCCGTCCCCGCGGTCTCCTCCGGATGCCACTGGACGGCCAGGAGCCAGGCGTCCCCGCGCTCCATCGCCTCGACGAGGCCGTCGGCCGTCCACCCGACCGGCACGAGCCCTTCGCCCAGACGATCGATCCCCTGGTGGTGGTGCGAGGCGCCACGCACGACGCCGCCGCCGACCGCGTCGCGCAGCGCGCTCCCCTCCGCCAGCCGCACCTCGTGCAGCACCGGCTCGCCGAGCGGGGCACCGTGCATCGCAAAGCGTCCGGCGTCGGGGAGGTGCTGCACCAGCGTGCCGCCGAACGCCACGTTCGCGACCTGCGCGCCGCGGCAGATGCACAGGGCGGGCACGCGGGCCCGAACGGCGGCACGCACCAGCCCGATCTCGAACTCGTCGCGCACGGCGTCGACGCCGTAGACGTCGGAGTGCGTGGCCTCGCCGTACCGGGCCGGATCCACGTCGCCGCCGCCGGCCAGCACCAGCGCGTCGAGTCGCTCGAGGAGCCCCTCCGGCGGGTCGGGGTCGGGCGCGGTCAGCACGACCGGCCGCCCGCCGGCCCGCCGCACGGCCTCGAGGTACTGTTCCGGCAGCGCCGCGGCCGCCCACGCCTCCCATCGCGAGACCCGCCCGGGCGCCAGCCGGTAGGAGGGGATGCCGACCAGCGGGGCGCTCACCGCCCGGCCCCTCGGCCGTCGTCGAGCACGGTCCCCCCGCGCCACGTCACCCCGACGCTTCGGTAGTAGGCGCCGATGATCTCCCGCGGCGCGATGCGGGTCAGCTCCTCGACGGGGGAGTCGAAGAACGCCAGATCGGCCTCCCCCTGCCAGATGGGGGAGCCCTCCCAGTCCTCGCCGCGCATCGTCACGAGCTCGTTCATCGACGGTGCGGCGCCGGACTCGATCGAGGGGAAGAACCGGTGGTGCAGCATCGGCAGGGCGTTCACGAACCCGTTCGTCTCCGACGGTCCGGCGATCGTGAAGCGCGCCTCGATCACCCGCCGGTCGTGGACGGTCACCGTCGCGCCGAACCGGCCGCCGGGGGCAAGGCGGGGCCCGGCCTTGCCGTAGGCGACCGGGCGGGTCATGTGGACCGAGCCGAGCTTCTTCGGGTACCCCTGGTGCCAGCCGCGGGCCAGCGCGAAGTCCTTGTCGACCCAGATGTAGGCGCAGCGCGAGTACCGCTCGCCGCGGTAGGCGGCCCGCACGACGACGAACGCCTCCTTGTACTGGGAGCGGACGGGGTCGTCGAGCTCGGCGAACGAGTCCGAGCACGACTGCCAGTCCGCGAAGACCACCGCAACGGCGCCGGGATCCTCGTCGACCGGCTCCAGCGGCGGCGGAAGCAGCTCGGCCACGCGGTCCGGATCGGTCCGGTACTCGATCGTCAGCAGATCCCCCGAGTAGTGCCAGGGAGGCCCCGGGACGATCGATGCCCGGCCCTCCGGCGACCTCGGGTGCATGAAGCCCTGCAGCTCCGCCACGGCCACCCCCTCCGTTGCCCCCGCCGAGAGGCCTATCCTACCGTTCGTTTACGAATGACCTCGAGGGGGTGGAGATCGTGGAGACCCGCAGGATCCTGCTCGACGGCACCGTCACGCCGGTCGTTCGCGAGGGCGACCAGCTCGTCGCGGGGGATGGCCGGAGGGTGCCGGCCGCCGAGGCCGTCCACCTGCCGCCCTGCCAGCCCACGAAGATCCTCTGCGTCCACCTCAACCACGCCAGCCGCGTCGAGGAGTTCATGACCACCCTCGGCCCGGCCCCGACCTACTTCCACAAGCCGGTCTCGGCCCTGAACGCCCACGGCGGCGCCGTCGTCCGGCCGGACCGGTGCCGGTACCTGAACTACGAGGGCGAGATCGCGATCGTGATCGGGCGGACCTGCCGCAACGTCGCTCCGGACGAGGCCGGCGCCTACCTCGCCGGGTACACGATCGCCAACGACTTCGGCCTGCACGACTTCCGGGACACCGACGCCGGCTCGATGCTGCGGGTGAAGGGCTCCGACACGCTGTGCCCGCTCGGGCCCGGCCTGGTCGACGGCTGGGACTTCCGCGCCAAGCGCATCCGGACGCTGGTGAACGGCGAGGTCGCCCAGGACGGCTCGACCGACGAGATGGTCTTCGACATGCACTACCTGGTCGCGGACCTCGCCCGCACGATCACCCTGGTGCCGGGCGACGTGATCCTGTCGGGCACGCCGGCGGGATCGCGCCCGGTCCAGCCGGGCGACGTCGTGTCGGTCGAGGTCGAGGGCCTCGGAACGCTGACGAACCGGATCGTCGCCGGCCCGGAGCCGGTTCGCGAGGACGTCGGCGCGCAGCCCTCCGAGTCCGAGGAGGTCGTCTCGACCGCGCTCGGCGGCGACTGGGAGCTCCGCGGCATCCGCCGGCCCCGCCGCTGACCCGCCGGTCGCTCCCCGGCGCGCGCTCCACCTCGTCACGCGAGGGACCCGCGTCGCGGGGACGATGGGCTATCCTCCCGACACCGTTTGGAACCGAATAGCAGGGGGTGGGGACCCGTGAACGAGACGCCTGATCGGCTTCGCCTGCTCTTCTCGGACCTGCACGGCATCGAGCGTGGCAAGTACCTCCTGGGCGACTGGCTCGAGCGTCACGGGGCGAACTTCTGCATCGGGACCTTCCCGCTGACCTTCGACAAGGAGATCCTGCCGATCCCCGGCCTGCAGTTCGACATCGGGCTGCCCGACATGGAGGCTCACCTCGACCACGACACGCTGCGGACCTGCTGGGAGCCGGGAACGCGCGTGGGGCTCGGCGACATCCGCTTCCGGGGCGCACCGCTCGCGCTGGACTCCCGCGAGATCCTTCGCCGGGCGATC
>JAJYHN010000017.1 GCA_021784765.1 Actinomycetes bacterium | reverse complement strand
GGCGACCCGCTTGATGATCCTCGCGCGCGGGTCGTAGTTCTTGTACACGCGGTGCCCGAAGCCCATCAGGCGGAACTCGCCCGACTTCACCCGGGCGATGTAGCCCGGGATGTTGTCCACCGAGCCGATCTCCCGGAGCATCTTCAGGACCTGCTCGTTCGCCCCGCCGTGCAGCGGGCCGTAGAGGGCCGCGGTCGCGGCCGCCATCGCGGAGTACGGGTCGGCATGCGCGCTGCCGACCGCTCGCATCGTCGTGGTCGAGCAGTTCTGCTCGTGGTCGGCGTGCAGGATGAACAGCACGTCGAGCGCCCGCTCGAGCACCGGGTTCGGGTGGTACTTCAGCTCGGTGGCCTTCCACATCATGTTGAGGAAGTTCCCCGTGTACGACAGGTCGTTGTCCGGGTAGGCGTAGGGGAGCCCCGCCGCGTGCCGGTAGGCGAAGGCCGCGAGCGTCGGCATCTTCGCGATCAGCCGGACGATCTGCCCGTGCCGCCCGTGCTCGTCGAAGATCTCCTTCGCGCCCGGGTAGAACGTCGACAGCGCCCCGACGGTCGACAGCAGGATCCCCATCGGGTGGGCGTCGTGGTGGAACCCGTCGATGAACTTCTTCACGTTCTCGTGGACGAACGTGTGGTGGGTGATCTCGTCCTGCCAGGCCTCGAGCTCGGCCTTGTCGGGGAGCTCTCCCTGCAGAAGGAGCCAGGCGACCTCGAGGAACGTCCGGTCCTCCGCGAGCTCCTCGATCGGGTAGCCGCGGTAGCGCAGGATCCCCCGTTCGCCGTCGATGTAGGTGATCGTGCTGCGGCAGCTTGCCGTATTGAGGAACGCAGGATCGTAGGACATCAACCCGAAGTCCTCGTCGGAGACCTTGATCCGGCGAAGGTCGGTCGCCCGGATGGCCCCGTCGACGACCGGGATCTCGTAGGTTCGCCCCGTCCTGCCATCGATCACCTGGAGCACGCCGTCCTGCGACCCCTCAGCCATGCAGCTCACCTCTTCTTTCCGTGCGCGTTTCCGTGCGCGCGTCGACGCACCCTGTACCGTGCGAACCACGGCATGCGCCATGAGATGCCCGCCGGTCGAGGACGTTCGTCCCGGGAAGCGGGGGACCATCGGGGCGGCCGTCGCGCTCTGGACGGCCGCACGCGAGGCGTCGACGGCGGGGCGGACCCGGCCGCGCCGGGTCGCGCGCAGTTCGCGAGGGTTGTCCTGACCCGGCGGCAGGATCGGCCGCGGTGGGGGGCGACGGTCCCGAGTTGTGTGGGACCATCGGTGGGATCGGGGCCGGTTGGCCGCCTAACATTGGCCCGTTGGCCCAAAGACAGCCGAACCGAAGTCCAGAGACAGCCGAACCGAAAGGTTGCTGAACAGTCATGAAGGTCGCGGTTCCTCGCGAGATCGTCCCAGAGGAACGCCGCGTGGCGGCCGTTCCAGACACGGTGGCGAAGCTCGCGAACGCGGGATTCGAGGTGTGGGTGGAACAGGGGGCCGGCGCCGCCGCCCACTTCGCGGACGATGCCTACCGTCAGCAGGGGGCCATCCTCGCCAACGGCGTCGACCGCCTGTACGAGGGGGCGGACGTCGTCTTGAAGGTCCAGGCGCCGATCGACGGGGAGGTCGAGCGCATCCCCGAGGGCGCCGTGCTCGTCGGGCTGCTGCAGCCGGCGAGGAACGCCGAGCTCATCGACGCCCTGGCGGCGAGGAAGGTCACCGCGCTCGCGCTGGAGCTCCTGCCGCGGATCAGCCGCGCGCAGAGCATGGACGCGTTGTCGTCGCAGGCCTCGCTCGGTGGGTACAAGGCGGTGGTGCTCGGCGCCGCCCGCCTGGACAAGATCATGCCGATGCAGATGACGGCCGCCGGCACGATCCCCCCGGCCCGGGTGTTCGTCCTGGGCGCCGGGGTGGCGGGGCTGCAGGCGATCGCCACCGCCCGGCGCCTCGGTGCGGTGGTCGAGGCCTACGACGTGCGCCCGGCCGTCAAGGAGGAGGTGCAGAGCCTCGGGGCAAGGTTCGTCGAGCTCCCGCTCGGGACGGCCGAGGGCGCCGGAGGGTACGCGCGCGAGCAGTCCGAGGAGCACCTGCGCCGGCAGCGTGAGCTGCTGGCCGAGCACGTGGCGTCGGCCGACCTCGTGGTCACCACCGCGGCCGTCCCCGGCCGCAAGGCCCCGCTGCTCGTCATCGCCGACATGGTGGCGGGGATGCGTCCGGGGTCGGTGATCGTCGACCTCGCCGCCGACTCCGGCGGCAACTGCGAGCTGACCGAGGCCGGGGTCGAGAGGGACGTCGGTGGGGTCACGATCGTCGGGATCCGCGACCTGCCGCGAACGGTGCCGGTCCCCGCCAGCCAGACGTACGCCCGAAACCTCACCAACCTGCTCGTGTACCTGGTGAAGGACGGGGAGCTGACGCTGGATTTCGACGACGAGATCGTGAAGGGATGTTGCGTGACCCACGGAGGAGAGGTGCTCTACCCCGAGCCGAAGGCGTCGCTCGCGGCCACGTCCGCAGGAGGGCAGCCGTGACCGACACCCTGATCCAGTACATCACCGTCTTCGTCCTCGCGGCCTTCGTCGGCTTCGAGGTCATCTCCAAGGTGCCGACGATCCTGCACACCCCGCTCATGTCGGGGAGCAACGCCATTCACGGGATCATCCTGGTCGGCGCCATGGCCGTCGCGGCCCGGGCGAACGGCCCGGTCGAGATCGTGCTCGGGCTGGCCGCGGTCATCCTGGCCGCGATCAACGTCGTCGGCGGCTTCGTCGTGACCGACCGGATGCTCGAGATGTTCAAGGCTCGCCGCCCCGGCGGCGGGGCCGAGTAGGGGGTCGGTTCGATGCGCCACGCACTGCTCGCCTCGTCCGGCCTGACCCTGTCCCAGGGGATCGCCCTGCTCTACCTGCTCGCGGCCGTCCTGTTCATCCTCGGGCTGAAGCAGCTCAGCTCGCCCAAGGGGGCGCGCCGGGGCAACTGGATCGCCGCCGTCGGGATGCTGATCGCCGTCGCCGCCAGCGTTCCGAAGCTGCACGCGACGACGACCGGGATCGTGCTGATCGCGGTCGGCACCGTCGTCGGGGTCGTCGTGGGCGCGGTTTCCGCGCGCCGGGTGAAGATGACGGCCATGCCGCAGATGGTCGCCGCGTTCAACGGCGTCGGCGGCGGCGCCGCGGCGCTGGTGTCGACCATGGAGTACCAGCGCCTGGTCGCCACGGGCGGCCAGGGCGTGGTGTTCGTCTTCACGGTCGTGTTCAGCGTGGTCGTCGGCTCGGTCAGCTTCGCCGGGTCGGTGGTCGCCTTCTCGAAACTCCAGGAGCTCATGACCGGCATCCCGATCACCTACGCCGGCCAGAAGGTCGTGAACGGGGCCGTGGTGCTCGCCATCCTCGGCATCGCCGTCTACCTGATCGGGTTCGGGACGAGCGTGCCGGTCCTCGCCGTGCTCCTCGTGATCGCGCTGCTGCTCGGCGTGGGCTTCGTGCTGCCGATCGGCGGGGCCGACATGCCGGTCGTGATCTCGCTGCTGAACGCGTTCACCGGGCTCGCGGTGGCGTCCAGCGGGTTCGTGCTCGGCAACACCGTGCTGATCGTCGGCGGCACGCTCGTCGGCGCGGCCGGCACCCTGCTGACGATGCTGATGTCCGAGGCCATGGGCCGGTCGCTGTCGAACATCCTGTTCGCAGCCGTCGGCAAGGTGGTCGCCGGGGCCGGCGGGGCCGGCGAGGCCGGCGAGGCGAAGCCCGTCCGCTCCGGCACGCCCGACGACGTCGGCGTGCTGCTCGCCTACTCGCGCAAGGTGATCATCGTCCCCGGCTACGGCCTCGCCGTCGCCCAGGCGCAGCACGCGGCCCGCGAGCTCGCCAACGCGCTCGAGAAGCGTGGGGTCGAGGTCGAGTACGCGATCCATCCGGTGGCCGGTCGCATGCCGGGGCACATGAACGTCCTGCTCGCCGAGGCGGACGTCCCCTACGACCAGCTGAAGGAGATGGACGAGATCAACGACGAGTTCAAGTCGGCCGACGTGGCCCTGGTGGTCGGCGCGAACGACGTCGTGAACCCCGCCGCGCGAACCGCGCCGGACAGCCCGATCTACGGCATGCCGATCCTCGCCGCCGACGACGCGAAGAACATCGTGTTCCTGAAGCGGTCGCTGCGGCCGGGCTTCGCCGGGATCGACAACGAGCTCATGTACGACCAGAAGACGATCATGCTGTTCGGCGACGCGAAGGACTCGCTCACGAAGCTCGCCGTCGCGGTGAAGGCCGCCTGAGGCACGCGGCGTGGAGCCGGGGGCCGGGATGGAGCCCGGCGGCGAGGTGGGCGAGAAGCTCGTCCGCGATCGCGTCCCAGAGCTGATCCGGGCGGCCGGTGGCGCACCCGAGACGAGGGTCGCGACGCCGGCCGAGGCCCGCCGGCTGCTCCAGGCCAAGCTCCAGGAGGAGGTCGGCGAGCTCCTCGCGAGCGACGATGCCGAGGAACTCGCCGACGTGCTCGAGGTGGTCCTTGCCCTGGCGCGGGAGTCGGGCCTCGCCCCGGACGCGCTCGAGGCCCTGCGCGCGCGCAAGGCTGCCGAGCGGGGTGGGTTCGACCGGCGGCTCGTGCTCCGCTTCACGCCCGAAGATCCGGCGCGATGAGCGGGGCCCCGCCGTGGCGGGCAGCGGGTCGGGGGCGCTGTCGCCCCGCCGAGGCCGCCTACGCCAGCGCGGCCAGCGCGGCGGAGAGCTGGGGTGCCGTCACCGGGCCGAGGAACCTGGCCCGGACGATGCCGTGGGCGTCGATCACCACGACCCACGGCTGGCCGACGAGGCCCCACGCCAGCGCCGCCGACGAGGGAGCGGGCCGGCTCGCCGGCGGGGCCGTGGAGCCCCCGGACGCGCCGGCGGCAGGAGCGACGGCCTCCAGGTGCAGGAAGCGCGCCGCCCCCGCGGCCGCCCCCGTCCTGGCCGTCAGGATCACCTCGTCCAGCACCAGCGCGCACGGGCCGCCGGGACACCGGCCGGGCGAGGAGAAGGCGACGACCGTCGGGAGCCCCGCGCCGACGGCGGCGGCGAGCGAGATCGCGTGCAGATCGCACGCCGGCGTGCGCGAGCAGATCGCGACCCGGCCGGCCGGGGTCGCGGCAACAGGGGTCGGCACGGCGACCGCGCGCGAGCCGATGCGGGCCGGCACCGGTCCGTCCGTGACCCGCATCGAGGCGACCCCGACGGAGGTCGGAGTTCCCGGCGAGGTCGCGGCGGCGAGCACCCACGACCCCGCGGTGGGGACCGGCAGCTCCACGCTGTAGGCGCCGGTGGCGAGGGAGCGCGGCGACCGGTCGCCGGTCAGCGCGTAGCCGGTGAACGGACGCCACGTGGCCCCGAACGGTCCGAGCGCGCGGGCCGTCTCGCCGCGCGCGAGGTACACGCGCGGCGTTCCGCCCGCCACGAATCCCCCCTGCGGGGTGACCAGCTCGAACCCCACCTCCTGCCGGCCCGGGTTCGACGGTGCCCCGCCGACGCGCATCGTGAGGGGGATGGAGCGCGCCTGGAGGGCCCCGGCGGCGCCGGGCGCGACCAGGAACTCCCGGCGCGTGACCGGGCGTGGGCGCGGGACCGGGCGCATCGCGATCAGCGTAGCGCGGCCGAACCGCTAGAGTGCCCTTCAGTGAGCACGGCCGACCCCCGCGAGACCGCCAAGCGCGCCGCCGCCGAGGCGGCGGCGCTCCTCGTCGAGGACGGCATGGCCGTCGGCCTCGGCACCGGCTCGACCGCCGCTCATTTCGCCCGCGCCCTCGCGCGGCGCGCGCCGCGGATCCGCTGCGTCGCGACCTCGGTCGCGATCGAGGAGCTCGCGCGATCGCTCCGGCTCCCGGTCGAGCCATTCGGTGCGCCGGACGGCCTCGCGCGGCTGGACCTCGCCGTCGACGGCGCCGACCTGGTGGCGCCGGACCTGTGGCTGGTGAAGGGGGGCGGTGGGGCCCACGTGCGCGAGAAGGTCGTGGCCGCGGCCGCCGACCGGTTCGTCGTGGTCGTCTCGACGGACAAGCTCGCGGCGGCGGTGCGCGCGCCGATTCCGCTCGAGATCCTCGCGTTCGGCGCGGCGTCGACCCTGCGGCGGCTCGGCGGCACGCTCGGCCCGGTCGAGCTCCGCGCCGGGGCGCCGCCGTCGCCCGACGGGGGCGTGATCGCCGACTACCTCGGCGAGGTGGGCGATCCCGTGGCGCTCGCGGCCGCGCTCGAGGCCGACCCCGGCGTGGCCGGCCACGGGCTGTTCCCGCCGATCATGGTGCACGAGGTCCTCGTCGGTGACGACGACGGCACGGTCGCGCGGCTCCCTGCTACACCCAGTTGAACAGGCACAGGTGCTGGCCCGGCCGGCAGCTGAACCAGATGTGCGCCTGCCACCAGGACTGCGAGATCGTATCCCCGACCAGCACCGGCCAGAAGAACGCGAAGGCCGCGAGGGACAGCACCACGAGGGCGACGGCCACCGGGGCGAGCGCGCCGCCCCCCGCCGGGGCGAGCCCCCCGATCCCCGCAGCCGCCCGGCGGGCCGCCCGGTCGACCGTCATCAGCCGCAGCGCGTAGACGCCGGCAAGCACGAGGAACGGCGTGATCGGGACCATGTAGAAGAAGAAGATCGTCCGGGCGACGAAGAACCACGGAACGTACTGCGCGAGGATCGCGAACACGATGAGGCCGGCGCGCCAGTCGCGTCGCCGCCAGCCGGCGATCGCCGTCGCGGGGATCGCGACGAGGCTTCCCCAGAACACCACCGGGTTGCCGATGCCGATGATCTCGGCCGCCCGCGTGCAGGCGCCGGTCGCCGTGTGGGCCACGCACTGGTAGTAGTAGGCGACCGGCCGCATCATGAAGATCCACTTCCACGCGTCAGAGGCGTAGGGGTGGGTCGCCCGCAGATGGAGCGAGTACTCGAGCATCCCCTTCTGCACCTCGTACCAGGCGTGGATGGCGAACCCGTTCTCGACCCACCACTTCGCGTACGAGGCCATGTACACGAGCACCGGGACGATCCCGAGGAGCACCACGATCCCGAGGCTCTCCTCGCGGAGCGCCTCCAGCAGCGGCTGGCGCGACCCGTAGCCCTTGCGCCGGCCGCGCTCGAACGCGACGGCCAGCACGATCGCGCCGAGCAGCCCGAGGGCGCCGGACCACTTCGAGGCGGTCGCGGCACCGAAGGCGATCCCGGTCGCGAGCCGCCACGGCCGCCACGTCGGCGAGGGCACCGGATCGGAGGGGAGCACCAGCGCCGCCGCATCGGGGTCGATGGTCTCCGGGCGCGTCGGGGGCGGCGTTCGACGCTCCATCCACCGCCGGTCGAGCGCGAGGAACAGGAAGCCCGCCAGGATGAACGTCGTCGCGAAGATGTCGAGCATCGCGACCCGCGACTGGACGAGGTTCAGCGACTCGGTCGCGAGCAGCAGCGCCGAGACCGCGGCCCACACCGCGTCGTGCCAGAGCACCAGTGCGAGCAGCCCGAGGAGCAGGACCGAGAGCGTGCCGAAGGTGGCCGAGGCGACCCGCCACCCGAACGGCCGGTTCCCGAAGAGCCGTTCGCCGGCGGCGATGATCCAGCGGCCGAGCGGGGGGTGGACGGTGAAGGTCTGCTCGCCCGGCTGGGTGAGCCCGCACTGGCGCCACGCGTAGCCGGCGTCGTAGCACCCATCCTTCGCGTAGTAGACCTCGTCGAAGACGTAGGTTGCCGGCTTTCCGAGGTCCACGAACCGCAGGAACCCCGCGAGCGCGGTCACGAGCGAGAGCAGGACCCACGCCCGCAGGTACCAGGGGCGGCCCCCGGCCCCGCGGGGCTCGCGGGGGCGGCCGCGCGCCGGCGCGGTGGGGCGGCGTGCCGCGCGCGTGCCCTGGACGAGGTAGCGAGAGTCCTCGTCGAGCCGTGGGAGGTCGGCGGGCGCGGGGCGGTCGGCGGTGCCGGCCGGGCTCGGTTCGTCGAGGGTCATGTGGCCGAAGGATAGACGTCCGCGCGATGATCTGGGCGATGTCCGGAACCCTGCTGGTCGTCGGCACCCCGATCGGCAACCTCGAGGATCTCTCGGTCCGCGCGCGCCGCGTCCTCGGCGAGGTGGCCGTCGTCGCGTGCGAGGACACGCGCCGCACGGGGAGGCTGCTCGAGCGGATCGGGGTGCGCGCCCGGCTGCTCTCGTACTTCGAGGGGAACGAGGCGGCGCGCGTGCCCGAGCTGCTGGCGCTGCTGCGCGCGGGGTCCGACGTGGCCCTGGTGACCGACGGCGGGATGCCATCGGTCTCCGACCCCGGGTACCGGTTGGTCGCAGCGTGCGTCGAGGCCGGCGTGCCGGTCGATGTCGTGCCAGGGCCATCGGCGGCGGTGGCCGCGCTCGTCGTCTCGGGGCTGCCGACCGACCGTTTCGTCTTCGAGGGGTTCCTGCCGCGGTCGGGGCGCGCCCGCGCGGAGCGCCTGGCGGCACTGGCGCGGGATCAAAGGACGGCCGTGCTGTTCGAGTCGCCACGCCGGACGCCGGCGACGCTCGCCGACCTCGCTGCCCGGTGCGGTCCCGGACGGCGCGCGTGCCTCTGCCGCGAGCTCACCAAGCTGCACCAGGAGGTGCTTCGCGGGACCCTCGGCGACCTGGCCGCGTCGATGGCGGGTCGCGAGCTGAAGGGCGAGGTGGCGATCGTCGTGGAGGGGGCGCCACCGGAGGCCGGCGACCTCGCCTCGGCCGTCCGGCACGCTGCCGAGCTCGCGGCCGCCGGCGCCCGCAAGCGGGAGGCGGCGCGCACGGCCGCCGCGGTCGCCGGCGTTTCGGCCTCGGCCGTCTACGCGGCGCTCGCGGCTGGGCGCGACGGCCGCAAGGAGTAGCGCCGCCCGGAACGGCGGACCGCGGCCGTCCGAAGCGGCTCGGGCGCCTTCGCCCTCACTCGGCCGACGCCGGCTCGACCACGACCGCCGAGGGACCCCGCGCCGCGAGCTCGGAGACCACCATCGCGCCGAGGACCAGCGCGGCGCCGAGCCACTGGTGCGGCGCCAGCCGCTCCCCGATCCACACGGCCGCGAACAGCGCCGAGAACAGCGCCTCCCCCCCGAGCAGCACGACGGCGCGCGTCGAGGTCATCCGCTGCTGGGCCACGATCTGCATGGTGTAGGCGAGCCCGGACCCGAACACGCCGGTGAGGACCAGCAGCGGCCAGACGCGGGCCGAGAGCGCGTCCGCCGGCCGCAGCCCGGCCGTCGCGAGGGCGGCGCCGACCTGCAGGATGGCGGTGACGGCCATCTGAGCCGTGGAGAGCATCCACACGGGGAACCGGCGCGAAGCCCGCTCCATCACCGTGATGTGGCAGGCCCATCCGACGGCGCCGGCCAGCACCAGCAGGTCGCCGACGTGCGGGCGGATGGTCGCGAGGTGCTTCACCGACAGCAGGGCGAGGCCGGCGACCGACGCCGCGATGGCGACCCAGGCGATGCCCGGCACGCGGCGGCGCAGGACCAGCGCTGCGATCAGCGGCGTGAACACCACGTACAGGCCGGTGATGAACCCCGCGTTCGTCGCGGTCGTGCGCGCGAGCCCCTCGGTCTGCAGCGTGTACGAGGCGAAGATCAGCGTCCCGAGGACGAGCGCCGGGAGCAGCACCGAGCGCGCCGGCGGCCGCTCGTCCGCCACGGCCCGCGCCTCGGTCCGGCGCAGCAGCGGGGTCGCGGCGGCGATCGCGAGGAGGCCGGTGCCGCGCGTCCACGCCATGAACGACGCGATCGGCATGTGGCGCAGGACGATCTTCGCCGCGGGGAACGTCGCGCCCCACACGACCGGCACGAGGTAGAGCGCCAGGGTGGAGTCGAGCATTCGGCGGCGCACCAGCCGACGATACCGCCCGGCGCCTCGCCGCCGTCTGCGAGCGGGGCCGGCGTGCGCGGCGCCTAGAATGGCCGCACCGTGAAGGACACGTTCTACGTCACGACACCCATCTACTACCCGAACGACGTGCCGCACATCGGGCACGCGTACACGTCGGTGGCGGCGGACATCATCGCGCGCTACCACCGCCTGCGCGGCGAGCGGGTGTTCCACCTGACCGGGACCGACGAGCACGGGCTGAAGCTGCAGCGCGCGGCGGAGGCGGCCGGTGTCGACCCGAGGACCTGGGTCGACCGCATGGAGCCGCGCTGGCGCGAGGTGTGGTCGCGCCTGGACATCGCCTACGACGACTACATCCGCACGACCGAGCCGCGGCACGAGGCCGCGGTCGCCCAGCTGCTCCAGGCCGTGTACGAGAACGGTCGGGACGACATCTACCCCGGGATCTACGAGGGCCTCTACTGCGTGTCCTGCGAGCTCTACTACGGGGAGAGCGATCTCGAGGGCGGCAACTGCCCGATCCACGGCCGACCCGTCGAGCTGCTCCGCGAGGAGAACTACTTCTTCCGGCTGTCCGCCTACCGCGACCGGCTCCTCGAGCACTACGAGCACCACCCCGAGGCCGTGCAGCCGGAGGTCCGGCGCAACGAGGTGCTCTCGGTGATCCGGGGCGGGCTGCAGGACTTCTCGATCTCCCGGACTTCCTTCCACTGGGGGATCCCGCTCCCCTGGGACCCGCGGCACGTCTGCTACGTGTGGTTCGATGCCCTGACGAACTACATCACGGCGGCCGGCTACGGATCCGACCCCGAGCGCTTCGGCCGCATGTGGCCCGCCGACGTCCACCTGATGGCGAAGGACATCCTTCGCCAGCACGCCGTCTACTGGCCGGCGATGCTGATGGCCGCGGGCGTCGAGCCGGCCAGGCAGGTGTGGGCCCACGGGTACCTGCTCGTCGGCGGCGAGAAGATGTCGAAGACGAAGCTCACGGGCATCCACCCGTTCGAGCTGATCGATCACTTCGGCGTCGACTCCTACCGCTACTACTTCATGCGGGAGATCCAGTTCGGCCAGGATGGGAACTTCAGCTGGGAGTCGATGGTCGAGCGCCACAACGCCGACCTGGCGAACGGCCTCGGCAACCTCCTCAGCCGGGTCCTCGCGATGCTCGCCGCGTCCTTCGAGGGGCGGGTGCCGCCCCCGGACGGCACCGGTGCCGAGGGCGACCTGCCGGCGGTCGCGGCCGACGTGCTCGGTCGCTACGAGGGGCACTTCGGCCGGATGGAGCTGTCCTCGGCGGTCGGCGCCGCCTGGGACCTCGTCGGCCGCGTCAACCAGTACCTGGTCGAGCGGGAGCCGTGGAAGGTGGCCCGGGATCCGGCGCGGCAGGAGGAGGCCGGCGCCGTGCTCTACGCGGCCGCCGAGGCGCTCCGGATCCTTGCGGTGCTGATCTCCCCGGTGATGCCGGGGGCCGCCGCCCGCGTGTGGGAGCAGCTCGGGATCGCGGCGCCGCTCGGCGCGCAGCGCCTCCCGGAGGCGGCCGCGTGGGGCGGTCTCGCGCCGGGGACCGTCACCCGTCGGGGTGAGGCGCTCTTCCCGCGGATCGACGCATGAACCCTCGACCCGCGGTGGAGCCTCGAGGCGAGCCGGCTCCAGCGGAGCACGACGACGGCGAGCTTGCCCCTGCGGCCATCGCCGTCGACACGCACTGCCATCTGTTCCTGATGGAGGAGGACCCGGCCGAGGTCGTGGCCGCGGCCCGTGCGGCGGGGGTCGGGCGGCTCGTGTGCGCGGGCATCGACCCTGACTCGAGCCGCCGGTCCCTCGAGCTCGCGGAGTCGTTTCCAGGGGTGTTCGCGACGGCCGGGGTCCACCCGCACGACGCCGCCTCGTTCGATCGGGCCGCCGGCCGCGTGGTGGAGGAGCTGCTCGGCGACCCTCTGGTCGTCGGGGTCGGCGAGACAGGTCTCGACTACTACCGGAGGCTCTCGCCCGAGCAGGACCAGCGGCGGGCCTTCCGCGCGCAGATCGCGCTCGCGCGCGAGGCCGGCCGGCCGCTCGTCGTCCACGTCCGGGACGCCTGGGAGGACGCCCTCGCGATCCTCGCGGCCGAGCGGGCCGAGCGGGTGGTCGTCCACTGCTTCTCCGGCGACGAGGAGATCGCTCGAGAGTGCGCGGCCCGCGGCTACTACCTGTCGTTCGCGGCGAACGTCACCTACCCGTCGGCCCGGCACCTGCGCGCGGCCGCCGCGATCGCGCCGGAGGACCGGCTGCTGATCGAGACCGATAGCCCGTACCTGCCCCCGCAGTCGATGCGGGGAACCCCGAACCGTCCCTCGAACGTGCTCGCCGTCGCGCGGGCGCTCGCGGACGCGCGAGGCCGCGAGGTCGACGAGATCGTCCGGCTGACCGCCGCGGCAGCCGCGGCCGCCTTCCCCTTCGGGCGCTAGCGACGCCCAGATCGTCGCCCGGGCCGGCATCCGTCGGCGAACGCGTGTTCGACCGGCAGGTTGCACTTTAGCTTGAGGCTTTGCTAGGTTCGGCGGGCGTCGGCTCCGCAGCGCCGCCCCCGTGGGCGGTCCTTCCCTGCTGCGAGCGGGTTGGGGAAGGTGCGGACGTTGGCGGCGAAGCTTCGACGCAGGGGGTTGGTGGCGGCGGTGGTCCTCGCCGCGTCGGCGGTCGCCCGGGTCTCGGCCCTCGGGTCGCCGTCCGTCCGTCCGGTCGCCGCCGCCGAGGTCCCTCCGGTCGCGCAGGTCCCTCTCCCCATGCCGGATCCACGGCCCGAACCGATGCCGGCCGCCGCGCATGCCCCCGCGAGCCGGGTCGCCGTCACGAGCCTCACCGTTGGGTCGAGGGTTCCGGCCGGCGTCTGGGCCGCGATCGCCTCCCCGGCCTCGGCGTCTCTCGACCTCCCCTCGGGGGTCGTGCTCACGGTCCGCGTCGGGCGGCGCGCGCCGGTCACCGTCGCGACCAACGCCCCGACGGTCGCCCTCCTGCTCTCGGCGCTGCACGTGCGCCTCGGGCCCCTCGACCAGGTCGCGCCGGCTCTGGGCGCGCGCCCGGCCCCCGGCACCCTCGTGCAGGTCACCAGGATCCGCCGCTCCCTCGAGCGGGTGCAGGAGCTCGTCCCGTTCGGGACCGTCTATCGGACGTGGGACTTCCTCTCGCTCGGCACCGAGCGCGTCATGCGCCGGGGGACCACGGGGGTCCGGGTCGACCTCTACGTGGTGACCTACCGCAACGGGGCGCCCGTCGCGCGGAGCCTCGCCGCCGGGTGGACGATCGTCCGTCCGCTGCCGGAGCTGGTGGTCCGGGCAGCCGGCCCGTGGACGGTCCGCGGCACCCGCGTCGGGCCGGTCTCCTGGTACGACCTCGGGTGCACGGGGCTGACGGCCGCCTCGCCCTCGCTGCCGTACGGCACGCGCGTCACGGTCACGAACCCGGCGAACGGCCGGCAGGTCACTGTGGTAATAGACGACCGTGGACCCTGGGGCGACGGACGAATCCTCGACCTCTGCCAGCCGGCGTTCGCGCAGATCGCCCCGCTCGGCCAGGGCGTCATCTCCGCGGCGCGCCTCTCCTGGTAGCCGCGGAGGCCGCGACCTGGCGCCGACGGGGACGTCGCCGGCGCCGGGCGCCGGCGCCGGGGCCCCCCTGCTGCCCCTCACGCCGAGTGCTGTGCGGGCGCTGGCCGCGCGCCACGGCATCCGCCCGAGGAAGTCGCTCGGGCAGCACTTCCTGATCGAGCCGACCCTCGCGCGCCGGATCGTCGAGCTCTCCGGCGTGACACCCGGCGCGCGGGTGCTGGAGATCGGCGCCGGCCTCGGGTCGCTCACGGCCGCCCTTGCCGCGGCCGGGGCGGCCGTGACGGCCGTCGAGCTCGACCGCGCGCTCGTCCCGGCGCTGGAGGAGGTGGCGGCGGCGCTCGAAGGGGTGCGGGTGGTGCTGGCCGACGCCCTCCAGGCCGACTGGGGCGCGCTGCTCGAGGGCGGGCCGTGGGCGGTGGTGGCCAACCTTCCCTACAACGTCGCGGTGCCGGTCGTGCTGCGGCTGCTCGACGAGGAGCCGCGCGTCGAGCGGATGCTGGTGATGGTCCAGCGCGAGGTGGGAGAGCGGCTTGCGGCCGTCCCGGGCCATCCCCACTACGGCGCCGTCAGCCTGCGCGTCGCCTGGCGCGCCGAGGCCCGCGTCGTGCGGCGGGTCCCGCGCACGGTGTTCTGGCCCGAGCCGAACGTCGAGTCGGTGCTGGTCGAGATCCGCCGCCGCCCGGCCCCGGCGGGGGTCGACGAGGCGCGGCTCTTCCAGGTGATCCGGGTGGCGTTCGCCGAGCGTCGCAAGACCATGCGCAACGCGCTGGTCCGCCTGGGCATGTCCCGGGGCGAGGCGGAGGCCGCCCTCGTGCGGTGCGGCATCCGTCCCGAGGCGCGTCCCGAGGAGCTCGACGTCGCGGCGTTCGCGACGCTCGCCGCCGAGGTCCCCGCATGACACGTGACTCGGCGCCCCGCACGGTG
>JAJYHN010000190.1 GCA_021784765.1 Actinomycetes bacterium | reverse complement strand
CACCCGATGAACGCGATATCCCCGTCATCGGATGACGCCCCATGGCCCATCATCCGACGGTGCCCCGTTCGGAATCAATAGGCCGTTCGGAGGAAGTCGGACCACCCGGTCCGACAGTTGTTACAACCCAGACGGATCGGCTACCGGGCCGCGCGCCCGCCCCTCCGGGCGGGTCCCCCCGCGGGGCGCCCGTAGACCACCCTGACGAGCGCGAGGCCCTGAGGGGGGGCGATCGGCCCGGCCGCCGCACGCGACCGGGCTGCGAGCACCGCGGGCAGCGCGTCCGGGTCGAGGCGGCCCTCCCCCGCGGCGACCAGGGTCCCGACGAGGCTCCGGACCATCTGGTGCAGGAAGGCGTCGGCACGCGCCCGAACGCGCACCTCGCGGCCGGCCACGGCCACCGACAGGGACCGGAGCCGCCGGACGGTGCCCGCGGGCGGATCCGGCACCCGGCAGAACGAGGCGAAGTCGTGCTCGCCGACGAGGTGGGAGGCCGCGCGGCGCATCCGCGCGACCGCGAGGCCCCCCGGATGGTGCCAGACGAAGCGGGCGGTGAAGGGGTCGGGCACCGGGGCCGTGTCGATCCGGTACCGGTACTCGCGGCCGGTGGCGCTGCGCCGGGCGTCGAACCCCTCGGGCGCGCGTCGGGCGCGCAGCGCGACCACCTCGGGGCCGAGCATCGCGTTCACGGCGCGGGCGACGCGGGCCGGATCGGCGCCGTCCGGCGCCGCGAACGAGGCAACCTGCCCCTCGGCGTGGACCCCGGCGTCGGTGCGGCCCGCGACCGACAGGCGCGGGCGCTCGCCGAGAACGCGAGCGAGGGCGTCCTCGAGCACGCCCTGCACCGTCCGAACCCCCGGCTGGGCTGCCCAGCCGTGGAATCCGGTCCCGTCGTAGGCGAGGTCGAGCCGGACGATCACGCCGCCCTCCCGGCGGCCGGGCGCCGGCCTACTCCTCGCCCGGGGGCATCAGCTCGATCATCGCCATCGGGGCGGCGTCGCCCTTGCGCTGACCGAGCTTCAGGATCCGCGTATATCCGCCCGGGCGCTCCGCGTAGCGGGGCCCGATCTCGGAGAACAGCTTGTGCACGACGTCGCGGTCGGGCACCGTCTTCAGCACCTGCCGGCGGGCGTGCACGTCTCCGCGCTTGGCGAACGTGATGAGGTGCTCGGCCAGGGGCCGCAGCGCCTTCGCCTTCGCCTCGGTGGTGCGCACGCGCTCGTGCGTGAACAGCTGCGCAGCAAGCGTGCCGAGCAGCAGCCGCTCGTGCGCCGGGCCGCCCCCCAGCCGGGGCCCTCGGTTCGGGCGTGGCATCGGTCCTCCTACTCCTCGCGCAGGCCGAGCCCGAGCTCGTCGAGCTTGGCCTTCACCTCGTCGATCGACTTCTGGCCGAAGTTGCGGATGTCCATGAGCTCGGCCTCGCTCTTGCCGATCAGCTCGCCGACGGTGTTGATGCCCTCGCGCTTCAGGCAGTTGTACGAGCGCACGGACAGGGCGAGCTCCTCGACGGTGATCGCGAGGTCGCCAGACGGCGCCGCCGGGGCGATCTCCTCGACGCGCAGGTGCGGCGACTCTGCGAGGTCGGAGAACAGGTTCACCAGCTCGGCCAGGGTGTTGCCGGCGGACGCGACGGCCTCGCGCGGCGTGACCGCGCCGTTGGTCTCGACGTCCAGGATCAGCCGGTCGCGGTCGGTCATCTGCTCGACGCGGGTGTTCTCGACCGCGTAGGTGACCCGGCGGACCGGCGAGAAGATGGAGTCGACGGGGATCACGCCGATCGGGTCGCGCGGCTTCTTGTTCCGCTCGGCCGAGACGTACCCGACCCCACGCTCGACGACCAGCTCGAACTCGAGGCTCCCGCCCTTGCCGAGGGTCGCGACGTGCAGGTCGGGGTTCAGGATCTCGACGCCGGCCGGAGGCTGGATGTCGCCCGCCGTGACCTCGGCCGGGCCCTTCGCACGCAGGTAGGCGGAAACTGGCTCGTCCACCTCGGACCGGATCACGAGCTGCTTGATGTTCAGGATGATGTCGGTGACGTCCTCGGTGACCTTGGGGATCGTCGTGAACTCGTGCAGGACCCCCTCGATCTTCACCGACGAGACCGCGGCGCCGGGGATCGACGAGAGCAGCGTGCGGCGCAGCGCGTTCCCGAGCGTGTACCCGAAGCCGGGCTCGAGCGGCTCGACCACGAACTTCGAGCGCGTCGGCGAGATGGTCTCTTCCTGGATCTGCGGCCTTGCGACGATGAGCACGATTGCCTCCTTCGGCGAGGGATCATCCACTCCTACCCCGCCAGCTCGGTTCGGCCCCGGCCGCCGGACGTCATCCCGGCGTCGGAGCGGGGCGGCGCCGCTAGACGCGCCGCCGCTTGCGTGGCCGGCAGCCGTTGTGCGGCACCGGCGTCACGTCCTGGATGCCCAGGATCTCGAGCCCGGTCGCGGCGAGCGACCGGATGGCCGTCTCGCGGCCGGAGCCCGGCCCCTTCACGAACACGTCGACCTTGGTGAGCCCGTGGGTCTGCGCCTCACGGGCGGCCTTCTCGGCCGCGAGCTGCGCGGCGAAGGGGGTCGACTTGCGCGATCCCTTGAAGCCGACGTTGCCGGCGCTCGCCCACGAGAGCGTGTTGCCCTCGAGGTCGGTGATCGTGACGATCGTGTTGTTGAAGGTCGACTTGATGTGTGCCTGGCCGTGGGAGACGTTCTTCTTCTCCCTGCGACGGGGCTTCTTCGTCTTGGGCTTCGCCACGAGCTACCCCTTTACTTGCCCTTCTTGCGGCGGACGCCGACCGTCTTCTTCGGCCCCTTGCGGGTCCTGGCGTTCGTGTGCGTCCGCTGGCCACGGACCGGGAGGCTCCGGCGGTGCCGGATGCCCTGGTAGCACCCGATCTCGATCTTGCGCTTGATGTCCTGCGCGACGTCGCGCCGCAGGTCCCCCTCGACCTTGTAGTTGGCGTCGATGTGGTCGCGGATGCGGACGACCTCCTCGTCGGTCAGGTCGCGCACGCGGCGGCCACCATCGAGCCCGAGCGCGGCGACCGTCTCGGACGCGCGGGTCAGGCCGATGCCGTAGATGTAGCGCAGGGCGATGTCGACGCGCTTGTCGCGCGGAAGGTCGACGCCGGCGATCCGAGCCATGTTCCCCGACCTCCTAGCCCTGACGCTGCTTGTGCCGCGGGTTCGTGCAGATGACCATGATCCGGCCGTGGCGGCGGATCACCTTGCACCGCTCGCAGATCTTCTTGACCGATGGACGAACCTTCATGACGCCTCGTCTCGCTCCGCGGCCCTTCCGCTCACCGGTACCGGTAGACGATCCGGCCCCGCGACAGGTCGTAGGGCGAGAGCTCCACCAGCACGCGGTCCCCCGGGAGGATCCGGATGTAGTGCATCCGCATCTTTCCCGAGATGTGCGTCAGGACCCTGTGTCCGTTTGCAAGCTCCACCCGAAACATGGCGTTGGGCAACGGCTCGATGACCGTCCCCTCGACCTCAATTGCATCCTTCTTCGCCACGCTCCGGGGCTACCTCTCGAACAAGCTGAACGGCCCGGGGAACCCCGGGTCACGGCCAAAGTATAGGGGCGGGGCGGGGGGCTCGTCCACCTCGGCCTGCGGCCGGGGTCCCGGACGCTCCGCCGCCCGTGCGGTCGCCAGGGTCACCGCTCGTCGGAGCGGGCCGTCAGCACCTCGGTCCCGTTCTCGGTCACGGCCATCGTGTGCTCGAAGTGGGCCGAGAGCGACCCGTCGGTGGTGACGACCGTCCAGCGGTCGGCCAGCACGTTCGTCGGCCAATCCCCCTCGTTCACCATCGGCTCGATGGCGACGACCAGGCCGGGCCGGACCAGCGGGCCGCGGCGCGGCTCGCCGTAGTTCGGCACCTGCGGGTCCTCGTGCAGCGCGCGGCCGACGCCGTGCCCGACGTACTCGCGCACGACGCTGAACCCGGCCGCCTCGACCACCCCCTGCACGGCGTGACCGACGTCGGAGAGCCTTGCGCCGGCGCGCAGGGCCGCGATGCCGGCGTCGAGCGACTCGCGCGTGGCCCGCACCAGGGCCTCGGCCGTCTCGGACGGAGGGTCGCTCCCGACGAACAGGCTGACCGCCGAGTCGGCGTGGTAGCCGTCCCAGACCGCACCCACGTCCAGCGACAGCAGGTCGCCCGGGCGCAGGGGCCGCTTCGCCGAGGGGATGCCGTGGACGACCTCCTGGTTGATCGAGGTGCAGATGGAGGCGGGGAACCCGCGGTAACCCTTGAACGAGGGGATCGAGCCGCGCTCGCGCATGTGATGCTCGGCGATCCGGTCGAGGTCCAGCGTGCTCATGCCCGGCTGCACCTTCGAGACCAGCAGCTCGATGGTGTCGGCGACGATGCGCCCCGCCACGCGCATCCGCTCGATCTCCTCGGGCGACTTGTAGATGATCACGGCAGGGCCCGCACGGTCACCGGGCGGCCTTCGCCGGGGCGTCGAGGACGGCCTCCGCCCGGGCGAACACCTCGTCCGGCGTCGCGTCGGCGTCGATCGCATGGACCAGGCCCCGCTCCTCGTACCACCCGCGGAGGGGGTCGCCGGTCTCGTGAAAGACCGCGATGCGCCGCCGGACGGTCTCCTCGGCGTCGTCGGAGCGTTGCGCCAGGGGCCCGCCGCAGACGTCGCACACCCCCTCGCCCTCCGGAGGGTCGAACTCGACGTGGAACACCGCGCCGCACCGCTCGCAGGTCCGCCGCCCGGCCAGGCGCCGGAGGGCCACCTCGTCGTCGAGGTCGAAGGCCAGCACCGCGGTCAGAGGCCGCCCCGCCTCGCTCAGGGCCGCCTCCAGCGCCTCGGCCTGCCCGACCGTCCGGGGGAACCCGTCCAGCAGGAAGCCCCCGTCGATGCCCTCGAGCGTCTCGCGGACCATCCGCACGACGACCTCGTCGGGGACCAGCTCGCCGGCGTCCATGTAGCGCTCGGCCTCCCGGCCGAGCTCGGTCCCCTGGGCCACGTTCGTCCGGAAGATGTCGCCGGTCGACACGTGCGTGAGCCCGTACCGGCTCGCCAGGCGTGTGGCCTGCGTCCCCTTCCCGGCCCCCGGCGGCCCGAGCAGGACGAGCCTCATGTCCTGAGGAACCCCTCGTAGTGGCGCATCGTGAGCTGGGACTCCAGCTGCTTCATGGTCTCGAGCGCCACGCCGACGGTGATCAGGATCGTGGTGCCGCCGAACGGGAAGCCGCTGATGTTCCAGATCGACAGGAAGACCGAGGGCAGCAGGGCGACCGCCGCGAGGAACAGCGAGCCCGGCAGCGTGATGCGGTTCAGCACGCCGGCGAGGTACTCGGCCGTCTTCGGACCGGGGCGGATGCCGGGGATGAAGCCGCCGTACTTGCGGATGTCGTCGGCCGTGCGCACGGGGTCGAAGGCGATCGCCGTGTAGAAGTAGGCGAAGAACACAACCAGGAGGCCGTAGATCAGCATGTAGACGACGCTCGCCTGGTTCACGATCCACTTGTTCACAACCGTCTGGAACCACTGGGCGTGGTACACGCTGCCGAGCAGCGTCGGGAAGTACAACACGGAGGCCGCGAAGATGATCGGGATGACGCCCGACTGGTTGACCTTCAGCGGGATGTAGGTCGAGCCGCCCTGCGTCATCCGCCGCCCGACGACGCGCTTCGCGTACTGCACGGGGATCCGCCGCTGGCCCTGCTCCATCCAGACGACCGCGACGACGATCGCGATGCCGAGCAGCAGCAGGAAGACGGCCTTGCCCGTCCCGGCCTGCTTCAGGATCCCGGTCCCCTCGGAGGGCAGGCGCGAGATCACGCTGGTGAAGATCAGGATGGACATCCCGTTGCCGATGCCCCGCAGCGTGATGAGCTCGGCGAGCCACATGATCATGGCCGTGCCGGCCGTGAGGGCGAGGACGATCAGCGCCACCCGCGGCGCGTCGAACACCCGCACGACGCCGAACTGGCTGTTGAACAGGAACACGAGGCCGGTCGACTGCAGCAGGGCCAGCGTGACCGTCATGTAGCGGGTCCACTGGGTGATCTTCTTGGTGCCGATCTCGCCCTGCTGCTGCCACTGCTCGAGCCGGGGGATCACCACGGTCAGCAGCTGCATGATGATCGAGCTGGTGATGTACGGCATGATGCCCAGCGAGAACACCGCGAACTGGGTGAGCGCCCCGCCGGAGAACAGGTTGATGAACGACAGGATCCCGCCGCCGCCGGCGTTCGCGAAGTCCTGCTGGAGCTTCGCGACGTTGATGTCTGGCGCCGGCACGTGCGAGCCGAGGCGATAGATCGCGATGATGACCAGCGTGAACAGGATCTTCTTTCGAAGGTCCGGGATCTTGAACGCGTTGACGAACGCCCGCAGCACCTTGCGACCTCCCGCCTCGCCGGAGTCAGTCTACCCGGGCAGGAGGGTGACCGAGCCGCCGGCCTGCTCGATCTTCTCGCGGGCCGAGCCGGACACGGCGTGGGCGGTGACGGTCAGCGCGCGATCGATGTCGCCCTGGCCGAGGACCTTCACCGGCATCCCCTTGCGAACGATGCGGCGGGCCACCAGCAGCTCGGGCGTGACCTCAGCGCCGGCCTCGAACGCCTCGGCGAGGCGCGCGACGTTCACCACGGCGAACTCGACGCGGTTCGGGTTCGTGAATCCCTTCAGCTTGGGGACGCGGCGCTGCAGCGGCATCTGGCCGCCCTCGAAGCCGAGCTTCGGGTTGTGCCGGGCGCCCCAGCCCTTGGTGCCGCGTCCGGCCGTCTTGCCCTGGCCGGCCGCCTTGCCACGACCGACCCGCTTGCGCGGCCGAGTGGCGCCCTCCGCCGGGCGGAGGTGATGCAGCTTCATTCGTCGACCTCCTCGACGCGCACGAGGTGCGCCACCGACCTGATCATGCCCCGGATCTCCGGGCGGTCGTCCTTGACCACGCTGTCGTTGATGCGGTGCAGCCCGAGCCGGCGCACCGTGGACCTCTGCTCGCGCGGCCGGTCGATCACGCTGCGGACCTGCGTGACCCTAAGCTTGGCCATCGGACCCCTCCAGGCCGAGCTCGGCCCGCCTGGCCGCCACGGCGACCTCCGCCCGCGCGAGGGCCTCGAGCATCGGCCGCGGCGCGATCTCCTCGACCGGCCGTCCGCGTCGCTCCGCGACCTCGGCCGGCCGCCTCAGATCGCGAAGCGCCGTCATCGTCGCGTGCACGATGTTGATCGGGTTCGAGGACCCGAGCGACTTCGAGATGATGTCCTTGATCCCGACCGCCTCGACCACCGCGCGGACCGGGCCCCCGGCCAGCACGCCCGTGCCCGGGGCGGCCGGCTTCAGCAGCACGCGCCCGGCGCCGTCCTCCCCCAGGACCTCGTGGGGAATGGTCGCGCCCATCAGCGGCACCTCGAGCAGGTGGCGCTTGGCCTCGTCGACCCCCTTCTGGATGGCGGCGGGGACCTCCTTCGCCTTGCCGTGCCCGACCCCGACCCGCCCGGCACCGTCGCCGACGACGACGAGCGCGGTGAAGCTGAACCGGCGGCCGCCCTTCACGACCTTGGCGACCCGGTTGATCGAGACGACCCGCTCCTCCCAGGGGCTCTTCTCGGCTGCGCTGTCGTACCGCCTCAAATCTGGAGACCTTTCTCTCGTGCGCCCTCGGCGAGCGCCTGGACGCGCCCCTGGTACAGGCGCCCCCCGCGGTCGAACACGGCGCTCTCGACGCCGGCGGCGCGGCCGCGCTCGGCGATCAGCTCCCCGACCTTGCGAGCCCGGGCGGTCTTGTCACCCTCGGGCAGTCCGGCGTCGGAGGCGGCGGCAAGCGTCCGCGACGTCGTGTCGTCGATGAGCTGTGCGTAGATGTGGCGGTTCGAGCGGAACACCGCGAGCCGCGGCCGCCCGGTCGTCCCCGACACCTTCGTGCGCACGCGCGCGTGGCGGCGCGCGAGGGCGGCGTGCTTGCGCTCTGGTCGCATCACTTGCCTCCCTTCGCCGCCTTGCCGGCCTTCTTCCGCACGTGCTCGCCCTCGTACCGGACGCCCTTGCCCTTGTAGGGCTCGGGTTTGCGGATCTTGCGGATGTCGGCCGCCACCTGGCCGACCTGCTCCTTGTCGATCCCCCGCACCGAGATCCGGTTCGGCGCCGGCACCTCGAACTCGACGCCCTCGGGCGCCGGGAACGTGACCGGGTGCGAGAACCCGAGCGCGAGCTCGAGGTCGCTCCCCTTCAGCGCCGCGCGGTAGCCGACGCCCACGATCTCGAGACGCCGCTCGTAGCCGTTGGTGACGCCCTCGACCATGTTCGCGACGAGCGTCCGGGTGAGGCCATGCAGCGCGCGGTGCTGGCGCTCGTCGCTCGGCCGCTCGACCCGAAGGACACCGTCGTCGATCACGATCCGCATGTCCGGATGGAGGCCACGCTCGAGCGTGCCCCTCGGGCCCGTGACCGTGACGTGCGAGCCCTCGGCGGTGACCTCCACCCCCGTGGGAATCGTGATGGGCTGCCTTCCGATGCGCGACATGGATCCCTCGAGCTACCAGACGTAGGCGACGACCTCGCCGCCCACGCCCTCCTTGCGGGCCTGGCGGTCGGTGAGCACGCCGCGAGAGGTTGAAAGGATAGCGATGCCGAGGCCACCCAACACCTTGGGCACCTCGTCGCTCGCCGTGTACACACGCTTCCCGGGCTTGGAGATCCGCCGGATCCCGCTGATCGTCCGCTCGCGGCGCGGGCCGTACTTCAGGCGGATCGTCATCGTGCGCCGGTGGGCGTCCTCCGCGACCTCGTAGCCCTCGACGTAGCCCTCGCGGACGAGGATCTCGACGAGGCGCTCCTTCATGGTCGAGGACGGCAGCACGACCTCGTCCTTGAACGCCGTGTTGGCGTTCCGGATGCGGGTCAGCATGTCGGCGATGGGATCGGTCATGACCATGTGATCACCCTCACCACGAGGCCTTCGTCACGCCGGGGATCTCGCCGGCGTGCGCCAGCTCGCGGAAGCAGAGCCGGCACAGCTCGAACCGGCGGAACACCGCGCGTGGGCGGCCGCACCGCTGGCAGCGCGTATAGGCGCGGCTCGAGTACTTGGCCCGCGCCCGCTGCTTGTTGACCAACGCCTTCTTCGCCATCGCGTCCCTTCTCCAACCCTCAGCTCGCCGCCGCGACGGCCTCGCCGCCGGCGAACGGGAAGCCGAGCGCGCGCAGCAGCGCGCGCCCCTCCTCGTCGGTGCGGGCGGTCGTCACGATCGTGATGTCCATGCCCCGCACCTTCACAACCTTGTCGTAGTCGATCTCCGGGAAGATGAGCTGCTCGGTCACCCCGAGCGTGTAGTTCCCGGTGCCGTCGAACGCGTTCGGCGACAGGCCGCGGAAGTCGCGGATCCGGGGCAGGGCCGCCGCGAGGAGCCGGTCGAGGAACTCCCACATCCGGGCGCCCCGGAGGGTCACCTTGCACCCGATCGCCATCCCCTGGCGGAGCTTGAACTGCGCGATCGACTTGCGGGCGCGCATCACGGCCGGCTTCTGACCGGCGATGATGCCAAGGTCGGCCATCGCCGCGTCGAGGAGCTTGCCGTCGCGGATCGCGTCGCCGACGCCCATGTTGATGACGATCTTGTCGAGGCGCGGCACCTGCATCGGGTTCGACAGGCCGAGCTCGCGCTGCAGCCTCGGCAGCAGCTCGGTGCGGTACCGCGCCTTGAGGCGCGGCGGCGGCGTGTTCGTCGTGTCGGCCATGTCCCTCGTCCCTACAGCTCCGCCTCGCAGCGGCGGCAGATCCGGACCTTCGTCCCCTCCTCGATGCGGTGCCCGATCCGTGTCGGCTTCCCGCAGCCCTTGCAGACGACCTGCACGTTCGACAGATCGATGAACAGCTCCTTCTGCATGAGCCCGCCCTGCTGGTTCTGCGTGGTCGGGCGCTGATGGCGGGTCGCACGGGCCACACCCTCGACCATCACCCGCCTCTCGCGCGGCCGGACGTTCACGACGCGGCCGGTCCGGCCGCGGTCCTTCCCGGCGATCACCATGACATCGTCGCCCTTGCGGATCGAAACCGTCGGCATCTCAGAGCACCTCCGGCGCAAGCGAGATGATCTTCATGAACCGCTTCTCGCGGAGCTCGCGGGCGACGGGCCCGAAGATGCGGGTCCCGCGCGGGTTGCGCTGCTCGTTGATCAGCACCACGGCGTTGTCATCGAACTTGATGTAGGAGCCGTCGGGGCGACGCCTCTCCTTGGCGGTCCGCACCACCACGGCCTTGACCACCTCGCCCTTCTTCACGCCACCGCCCGGAAGGGCGTCCTTGACGGAGGCCACGATGACGTCGCCGAGCCCCGCGTAGCGGCGGCCGGAGCCGCCGAGCACGCGGATGCACAGGACCTCTTTCGCCCCGGTGTTGTCGGCGACCTTGCAGCGGGTCTCCTGCTGGATCACCCTACTTCGCCCTCTCCACGATCTCGATCACGCGCCAGCGCTTGGTCCTCGACAGCGGGCGCGTCTCCATCAGGCGCACCCGGTCGCCCACGTGGGCCTCGTTCGCCTCGTCGTGCGCCTTCAGCTTGGTCGTGCGCCGCACGGTCTTCGCGTACAGCGGGTGGCGAACCTGCGTGGCGATCTCGACGACCACGGTCTTGTCCATCGCGTCGGACACGACCACGCCGGTGCGCACCTTGCGCGCCGCGCGCTGCCGTTCGCCCGTCCCGGCCTCGCTCACTGCTCACCCTCCTCCGACCCCTCGTCGTCGGCCGGCGAGGGTGCGACCACCATGCCGGCCGCGGCGTCGTCCGCCTCCGCGAGCCCCTCGAGCTCGCGGGCGCGCAGGGTCGTCAGGACCCGCGCGATGTCGTGCCGCACCTGCTTGATGCGCATGGGGTTGTCGAGCTGTCCCGTCGCCATCTGGAACCGCAGGTTGAACAGCTCCTCCTTCATCCCCTCGAGGCGGGAGGCGAGCTCCTCGCCCGACAGCTCGCGGATCTCGGCGGCGTTCATTCGCCCACCCCGGCCCTGGTCACGAACTTCGTCTTGATGGGCAGCTTGTGCGCCGCACGGCTGATCGCCTCACGAGCCAGCGGCTCGGACACCCCCGACAGCTCGAACATCACGCGGCCGGGCTTGACCACCGCCACCCAGCCCTCGGGGTTGCCCTTGCCGGAGCCCATGCGGGTCTCCGCGGGCTTCTTCGTGACGGGCTTGTCCGGGAAGATATTGATCCACACCTTCCCGCCGCGGCGGATGTGGCGGGTGATCGCGACGCGGGCCGCCTCGATCTGGCGGTTGGTGATCCAGCCCGGCTCCAATGCGAGGAGGCCGTAGTCCCCGAAATGGACCTCGGTCCCGCCCTTCGCCTGCCCGCGCATGCGGCCGCGATGCTGCTTGCGGTGCTTGACGCGCTTGGGGAGCAGCATCGGCTACCGACCTCCTCGGGGACGACCCTGCCCGGGGCGGCCGGAGGGACGGCGCCCCGCCGGCTTCGGCTGCTCCTTCGGCCCCTCCTTGATCCCGCCGGGGACGGCCACGCCCTCGACCTCGCGCGGGTCGGTGATCAGCGCGCCCGTCGAGGCGCCACCGGCCCCTTGGGGCCCGCCGGCGAGCGCCCGCGCCCGGGCACGCACGACCTC
Organism: Actinomycetes bacterium; assembly: GCA_021784765.1. Classification (GTDB taxonomy): domain Bacteria; phylum Actinomycetota; class UBA4738; order UBA4738; family UBA4738; genus JAJYHN01. The sequence continues at coordinate 2,767 of JAJYHN010000190.1, read as the reverse complement.
CTGCTCCTGCGGCGGGATCTGGTCGCCGTGGTAGACCCACACCTTCACGCCGATCGTGCCGGTCGTGGTCTTGGCGACCGCGGTGCCGTAGTCGATCCGAGCCCGCAGAGTGTGCAGGGGGACCCGTCCCTCGCGGTACCACTCGCGGCGCGACATCTCGGCGCCGCCGAGGCGACCGGAGCACTGCACCCGAACGCCCAGCGCGCCGGACTTCATGGCGGTCTGCACCGCGCGGCGCATCGCGCGCCGGAACGCCACGCGTCCCATGAGCTGCTCGGACACTCCCTGGGCGAGCAGCGTGGCGTCGGTCTCGGGCCGCGACTCGCTGGACGCCTGGTTCATGTCCTCGACCTTGACGTCGACCCGCCGCCCGGTGATCTTCTCCACGTCCTTGCGGATGCGGTCGACCTCGGCGCCCTTGCGGCCGATGACGATGCCGGGGCGGGCCGTGCGGATGAACACCTGCACCTGGTCGCCCTTGCGCTCGATGTCCACGCTGGAGATCCCCGCGCGGGTGAGCCGGGAGGCGATGTAGCGGCGGATCAGGACGTCCTGGTGGAGCTGGCCCGCGTAGTCCCTGCGCGCGTACCACTTGGACTTCCAGGGGTAGATGACCCCCAGCCGGAACCCGTACGGGTTGACCTTATGCCCCACCTGCCACCTCTTCCAGGCTCTGCACCACCACGGTCACGTGCGAGGTGCGCTTGCGGATCGAGTAGGCGCGCCCGTAGGCGCGCGGGCGCCAGCGCTTCAGGGTCGGGCCCTCGTCGACCCAGGCCCGCGCGACGAACAGGTTCTCGGGGATGGCGTTCTTCTGCTCGGCGTTGGCGACCGCGGAGTTCAGCACCTTGAGCACGACCGGGTTCGGACCGAGCGGCGTGAACCGCAGGATCCTCCGGGCGTCCTCGACGTGCCGGCCGCGGATGAGGTCGACCGACCGCCGGACCTTGCTGGCGGAGACCCTCACGTATTTGGCGCTCGCTCGTGCTTCCACGTCGCTCCTCGACACCCCTGCCTACTTCAGGGCCGAGCTACGCTCGGTGTGGTGGCCGTGCGTGCGGAACGTCCGCGTCAGCGCGAACTCCCCCAGCTTGTGGCCGACCATCGACTCCGTGACGTAGACGGGCACGTGCTTGCGCCCGTCGTGGACGGCCAACGTGTGGCCGACCATCTCCGGCACGATCGTCGAACGGCGCGACCAGGTGCGCACGACCTTCTTCTCGCCGCGACGGTTCATCTCGACCACCTTCGCCATCAGGTGGTCGTCGACGAACGGCCCCTTCTTCACGGAACGCGGCATCGCCTAGCCCCTCCCCTTCCCGCGGCGGCGCACGATCAGCCGGTCCGACGGCTTCGGCTTGCGCGTCCGGCCCTCCGGCTTGCCCCACGGGCTCGTGGGGTGGCGGCCGCCGCTGGATTTCCCCTCGCCACCCCCGAGAGGGTGGTCGACGGGGTTCATGGCCACGCCGCGCACCGAGGGGCGCTTCCCGCGCCACCGGTTGCGGCCGGCCTTGCCCCAGGATACAAGCTCTCGCTCGGCGTTCCCGACCTCGCCGACGGTGGCGCGGCAGGCCGCGTCCACCATGCGGATCTCGCCGGAGGGCATGCGCAGCGTCGCCATGCCGCCCTCCTTCGCGAGCAGCTGCACGCCGGTGCCGGCCGAGCGCGCCATCTTCGCCCCCGCGCCGGCGCGGAGCTCGACCGCGTGCACGACGGTGCCGACCGGGATGTTCGCCAGCGGCAGCGCGTTGCCGGGGCGGACGTCGGCGCTGGACCCCGACTCGAGGCGGTCCCCGACCGCCACGCCCTTCGGCGCGAGGATGTAGCGCTTCTCACCGTCGGCATAGTGCAGCAGGGCGATCCGGGCCGTGCGGTTCGGGTCGTACTCGATGTGGGCGACCCGGGCCGGCACCCCGTCCTTGTTGCGGCGAAAGTCGATCACCCGGTACTGCCGCTTGTGGCCCCCGCCCTGGTGGCGCGCCGTGATCCGCCCGTGGGCGTTGCGGCCGGCCTTGTTCGTCAGCGGCCGCGTCAGCGACTTCTCCGGCTCGGAGCGAGTGACCTCCGCGAAGTCGGAGACGCTCGCGCCCCGGCGGCCGGCCGTCGTCGGCTTGTACTTGCGTACGCCCATCTACGGTCCCTTCAGCTCGAAGATCTCGATCGAGTCGCCCTCGGCGAGGGTGACGATCGCGCGCTTCTGATCGGCCCGCCGGCCGGTCGAGATCGTCCGTCGCTGCGTGTTGCGCTTCACCTTGCCCTTGCGGTTCATCGTGTTCACGCGCTCGACCCGAACGTTCCAGATGGTCTGGACCGCCTCCTTGATCTCGGTCTTGTTCGCGTCCGGCGCCACCAGGAACGTGTAGGTGTTCTGCTCGAGGTGGGCGTAGGACTTCTCCGAGACCACCGGGCGGATGATCACGTCACGAGGGCTCTTCATGCCGGCACCCCCTCGGCCCCGGTACCGGCGCCGGTCAGGATGTCGAGCGCGCCCGCCGTGAACAGCACGCGGTCGGCGTAGAGCAGGTCGAACGTCGACAGGTTTCCCGGGTAGTCGATCTTCACGTGCGACAGGTTGCGGAAGGACCGCTCGATGACGTCGTTCGGTCCGTCGAGCACCACCAGCACCATGCCGTCGAGCTCGAGCGCGTCGAGCACGGCCAGCGCGTCCTTCGTCCGCGGGATGTCGAAGTCGAGCCGGTCGACGACGGCGAGCTTGCCGCTCTGCAGAGCGTCGGTCAGTGCCGAGCGCAGCGCGCCCTGCTTCATC
>JAJYHN010000133.1 GCA_021784765.1 Actinomycetes bacterium | reverse complement strand
GTCGGGATGTCGTTGATGATCACGCCCCCGGTCTCGATCTCGCCGAAGGCCTGCCAGCCGTTCGCCAGGTCGTTCGTGAAGACGCCGGCCTGCAGCCCGAAGAAGCTCGCGTTGACCTGGCGGATCGCGTCGCCGATGTCGGTGAACGGGAACACGACCACCAGCGGCGCGAACGCCTCCGCCGAGCAGACCTTCGCCTCGACCGGCGTGTCGACGAGGACCGTCGGAGGGAAGAACGTTCCCTGGGCCCTGCCGCCGAGCAGCACGCGGCCGCCCATCTGCACCGCCTCGTCCACCCAGGCCTGCGTCCGCAGGGCCGCCTTCTCGTCGACCATCGGGCCCAGGTCGGTGGCCGGGTCGGTCGGGTCGCCGAGCCGGAGCGCCTTTGCGCCGGCGATGAACTTCTCGAGGAACGCGTCCATGACGTCGGCGTGGACGAAGATGCGCTGCACGCTGATGCAGACCTGCCCGGCGTAAGAGAACGCGCCGACCAGGATCCGCTTGACCGCCCAGTCGAGGTTCGCGGTGCGGTCGACGATGACGCCGGCGTTGCCGCCGAGCTCGAGCACGACGCGCTTCCTGCCGGCCTTCGCCTTCATGGCCCAGCCGACCGCGGGCGAGCCGGTGAACGTGAGCAGCTTGAAGCGATCGTCCGACACCATCCGGTCGCCGAGCTCGCGCGACATCGGCAGGATGCTGACCGAGCCCTCCGGCGCCCCCGACTGCTCGATGATCTCGCCGACCGTGAGCATCGTGAGCGGGTCCTTGGACGGCGGCTTGAGCACGACGGAGCAGCCCGCGGCGATCGCGGGCGAGACCTTGTGCGCGGCAAGGTTGAGCGGGAAGTTGAACGGGCTGATCCCGGCGACGGGGCCCACCGGGAAGCGACGGGTGACGCCGATGCGCCCCTTCGACGACGCCATCAGGTCGAGCGGGATCATCTCGCCGTACATCCGCTCGGCCTCCTCGGCACCGAGGCGGAAGGTGAGCGAGGCACGGTCCACCTCGACGAGCGCATCGCGGATGGGCTTCCCGGCCTCGAGCGAGATCAGGCGCCCGAGCTCCTCGCGGCGCTCGGCGATGCCGGCCGAGATCCGGCGCAGGATCGCCCCGCGCTCGTAGGCGGGCATGCGGCGCGTCACCTCGAAGGCGCGGACGGCGGCCTCCACCGCCTTCTCGTACTGCTCCGGCGTGGCATGGAACGTCGCGCCGGCGGGCGTCGACGGGTCGGCCGGGTTGGCGACCTCGAGGACGTCGGGCGACTCGACCCAGCGCCCGGCGAGGAAGATCGGATGCGGCTTGATCGCGGTGAGGGTGGCCATTCGTCGCCTCCTGGGCGCTCCCCCGGGCGGCCCCGGGAGTTCCGGTTGCGTCCCGTCCGCCCGACCGTGTTCCGACGCGATGTGGACCGCGATTCTACCGGCCCGGCCCGGGCGTGCCCGCCCAGTCGAGAATGTCGGCCATGAGGCGCGCGAACGAGTCGGCCGGGAAGCCGGGAAGCGCGGCGGCGTAGCGCGGGTCGAGGCCCCACGACCAGTCGAATGTCCCGGCGTCGAACACGTGGGCCCCGCTCGGCGCGACCCAGGCGCTCGCCCCGGCCGTGTTGGGCGAGTGGCCGATGAGCGTCACCGGCGTTGCACCGAGCACGAGCGCCCCCGGCTCCTGTGAGACCAGATCCACCTCGTCGCCGATCAGGCCCGGGAGGCGCTGGCCCGGCCGGAGACCGGAGTCGGAGGCGAACCCCTCGATTCCGGGGCCGACCACGAGCGAGTGCAGGCCCGGCACGATGCCTCCGTATGCCTCGCCGAGCAGATCGGCGACGGGCCGGTTGAGGGGCGCGGCGCCAAAGGCCGATGTCGCGTCGAGCGGGTCCGTGGCGGCAAGCGGATCGTCGGTCGCGCTCTTCCAGCACACCACCGTGCGATCCGGCACCCCGTCCCGTGACGGCGCCAGGCGCACCTGCCAGTACCCCATGTCCGCGCCCATGCCCAGGATCCCGACGCCGTCACGCTGCGCCGCGTCGAGCGCATCCCTGTCCGCGCGAAGCCAGTACTCGGGATGACCCGAGAGGATCACGGTCCGGGCGCCCGTCACCAGGTCCGGATCGCGTGCGATGTCGATGTCGGTGGCATACGCGGGCCGGTAGCCGTGATCCTCCAGCCAGACCCACAGCGGGAAATCGAGTCGGAACACCATGCCTGCCCCGTACCCATGCTCGTAGGGTCGGTCGAAGCTGGCCTCGACCGCGCGCGGCCGGGAGCCCCGGTACCAGCCGTAGAGGCTCGACCCTCCCCAGCCGTTGTATGCCTCGTACGACAGCATCGGCACGACGACCAGTAGCGGCTGCGGTGTGGGCGTGCGGACGACGAACGGGATGTACGACGCGCGGCCGTCGGGAAGGCTGCACTTCACGAGGTAGAAGCCGCTCGGCCACGCGGCCGGGACCGTGAACGTGGCCGAGATCGGCCACGTCTCCTCGACGCGGCCCGTGCGGGGATCCGGGATGGCGTCGCGATGCCAGGAGACGCCGACGTCGGGAAGCGTGAGCAGGTGCTGCGCGTCTCCCGCGCCGAGCCGGAAGACGTCGAGCCGAACACGGGCGGCGATCGACCGGATGTGCAGGCTGACGCGCTGGCCCGGAAGGACGCTGACCTGCCCGGCGTAGCCGGCCACCGCGGCCAGGTCCGGGTGCGACAGGCGCCAGTCCCCCGGTGTCGCGCCGGTGTGGACGGGGACCGGCGGTTCACCGTACTGGTACTCCGACAGGAGCTGCGCCTCCGACGGCCGCGGCCCGCCGATCCGCCGCCCGACGAGCTCGGAAGGCGGCGGACGCAGCGGCGTCGGGATCGGGGACGCGGTCGGAGTGGGGGCGAGCACCGGCGCGAGCCGTCGGATGGGCCCGGGGATGCGGCCGGGGCCGGCCGCCAGCACGACCGCAGAGACCCCGAGGGCGGCCGCGAGCAGGATGGCGATGGCCCGCAGAT
>JAJYHN010000072.1 GCA_021784765.1 Actinomycetes bacterium | reverse complement strand
GTGTCGACGTGGAGGATCGGGAACGGGAAGCGGCCCGGCCGGAAGGCCTTCTCGGCGAGCCGCAGCAGGACGAGCGAGTCCTTGCCGCCCGAGAAGAGCAGAGCCGGCCGCTCGAAGACCGCGGCCGCCTCGCGGAAGACGTGGATCGCCTCCGCCTCGAGCGTTGCCAGATGGCTGAGGGAGCCACGAGCGGCCTGCGCCAGCAGCGTCGCGTTCATCGACCGGCCTCCAGGAACCGCGCCGCCGACGGCCGGGCGCTGGGTCGGCGCCACGCGAGCGCGTGCCCGAGCGCGGCCACCGCCCCCACGACGAGGAGCGCCGGCCGGTCGTCCGGTTCGCCAGCCCCGGTCTGGGCGAGCGTCCCGAGATCGATCAGGCGGACCTCCTCGTCGGGCCGGGTGGCCGACCGGATGAGCGCGACCGGCGTGCTCAGTGGCCGTCCACCCGCCAGCAATCCCGCGGCGACCGCTCGAGCGGCCCGTCCCGCCATGAAGACGACGAGCGTGTCGATCGCGGCGAGCGAGCCCCAGTCGGGGGCCTCTCCGGTGGCCGTCACAGCGGTGACGAAAGCGGCGCTCCGCGAGAGGCCGCGATGGGTGAGCGGGATCCCCGCGCACGCCGGCCCGGCGACGCCCGCGGTCACGCCCGGCACGACCTCGAACCGGATCGCGGCATCCGCCAACGCCATCGCCTCCTCGCCGCCTCGACCAAAGACGAACGGGTCACCGCCTTTGAGCCGGACGACGCGCAGCCCGGTTCGAGCGAGTCGGACGAGAAGCTCGCTCGTCGACGCCTGAGGCACCGAGGCCCCGTATCCCTCCTTGCCAACGTCGTAGCGGAGAGCATCGGCGGGGGCGAGATCGAGGAGCTCGCGCGCGACGAGCCGATCGTGCACGACGGCGTCGGCCGATGCCAGCAGACGCGCCCCTCGGACCGTGATGAGCTCCGGGTCGCCGGGCCCCGCGCCCACGAGGAAGACGATCCCGCTCATGTCGAGGGGGCCTCCCCGAGCCATATGTCGAAGGCGCGCCAGAGGGCCGACCGTGCTGCCTCCGGGTCACCGGCTCGCAGGAAGTCGAGGGCGGGGCCATCCACGAGCGCGTACCAGAGTGCCCGCCGCTCGGGGGAGGGGCGGCCGCTCCCGGTGATGGTCGGTCGCAGCTCGGCGAACAGTTCGAGGAGCTGGCCGTACTCGGGGCCGAACTCGTCCGCGAGCCGGTCTCGCAGCCGGACCCCGAGCGCGGGCGCGACCCCGCCAGTGCCGATCGCCACCGTGAGCCCGCCACGGCGGAGAAGCGCCGGCGCGCTCCAGTCGCAGAACGGCACGCCGTCGACCGCGTTCACGAGGACCCGATGGTCGCGCGCGTCGGTCGCGATCCGCCGGTCGAGCGCCCGATCGCCGGTGGCGACGAGCGCAAGGAGGGCGTCGGCGAGGAACGCGGACACATACGGCCCGCCGATCAGCTCGACCGACGCGCGCCCGGCAAGGGCGGCCGTCGACCGGTGCTCGGGTGCCCAGACGCGGACCCGGGCGCCCAGCTCGGCGAGCGATCGGGCCTTCGCCGCCGCTTGGCGCCCGCCGCCGGCGACGAAGACCACCCGCCCGCGGACGTCGAGGAAGATCGGGAAGGCGAAGGTGCCCGCACGGGACGGGTCGGATCGGCGGCGGAGCGCGGCGACGGGCGGCCGGTTCCTCATCGCTTACTCTCCTTCCGGAGTTCCGCGTGCCGCACGTGGAGCCCGCACTCCCGGCTCTCCGGCGCCTCCCACCACCAGCGGCCCGCGCGGGGATCCTCGCCGGGGTCGACCGCCCGCGTGCACGGCGCACAGCCGATCGACCGGTAGCCGCGGTCGTGCAGCGCGTGGTACGGGAGGTCGTTCGCCCGGATGTGCTCCCAGACCTGCGCCTCGGTCCAGTCGGCGAGCGGGGCGACCTTCCAGATCAGGCCATGCTCCAGGTCGAGCGAGATCTTGGGCGTCCGGGCGCGGGTCGGTGCCTGCTCGCGGCGCAGGCCGGTAACCCAGCCGTCGACCGTCGCGAGCGCGCGCCGGAGCGGCGCGACCTTGCGGACCTCGCAGCAGCGCAGGCGGTCCTCGATCGACGCATAGAAGAGGTTCACGCCCTTCGCGCGGACCATCGCCTCGACCGCCGACGCGTCGGGGACGTAGACCTCGACGGCGACGTCGAAGTGCCGGCGGACCCGCTCGATCAGCTCGTACGTTTCGTTCGGCAGCCGCCCCGTGTCGAGGGTGAAGACGCGCGGCCGGGCCTCGATCCGGGAGAGGAGGTCGAGGATCACGATGTCCTCGGGGCCGAACGAGGCGGACAGCACGAGGCGATCGCGACCGAGCGCGCGGAGGGCGGCGGCCAGGACCGTCTCAGCATCGTATCCCTCGGCGTCCGACGGGACCGGGCGCAGGCGACGGATCGCCGATCGGGCGGTCATCGTCCGCCCACCCCGAAGAGGAGCGTCGGCAACGCGAGCGCGATCGACACGACGGCAACAACCAGCGAGGCCCACGATCGGTCGAGCCGCGAGATGAGGAGGGTACCCGGCACAACGGCGCCGAGGGAGCCGGCGAGCAGGACGAGGAAGAGGGCCGCCGCCAGCGCGAAGCCACCGAGGGTCGCCGCCCCGATGGCGTACGTGGCGACGGCCGCCACGGCCATCACCGCCCGCCCAACGAGCGACGAGCCGATCGCGTGGCGCGGGTCGATCCGCGACACGATCAGGAGCGTCACCCCGATCGGTCCCCAGCCGGCCCCGGAGATCCCCGAGGCGAAGCCAGCGACCGCGCCGATCCCGCCGATCCGGGCCGGGTCGATCTCCTCATGGTCCACGTAGCCGGCCGCGTAGCCGGCGCGCAGCGTGGCGAGGACGATCGCCCCGACGACGACCACGACGAAGGCGACCGCCCGCGCGACGAGGTCGGCCGGGATCGACGAGGCGAGGAGCGCGCCGGTCACGCTGCCGACGACTCCCCCC
>JAJYHN010000118.1 GCA_021784765.1 Actinomycetes bacterium | reverse complement strand
CGATCTCCGCTCGGGGCCGGCCGACGTCGTGCTGGTCGGCGCCCGGGTGCTCACCCCGGACGGCCGCCCGGCCGACGCGCTCGCCGTTCGCGGCGGCCGCATCGCGTTCGTCGGCGCCGAGGCCGGCGCGCGCGCGCTCGCGGGGACAGCGACGCGCCTCGTTCGCCTGCAGGGTGGGCTCCTCGTCCCCGGCTTCCAGGACGCCCACTGCCACCCGCCGACCGGCGGCCTCGCGATGGCCCAGGCCGACCTGCACGACGCCGGCGACGAGGGCGCGTACCTCGCGGTCATCGCCCGCTGGGCGGCCGAGCACCCGGACGCCACGTGGGTCGTCGGCGACGGATGGTTCATGGGCGCCTTCCCCGGTGGGAACCCGTCGCGCGCCGCGCTCGACGCGGTCGTGCCCGACCGCCCCGTCTACGCGGAGAGCCGCGACGGCCACAGCGCGTGGGTGAACTCGAGGGCGCTCGCGCTCGCGGGCATCACGGCCGCGACGCCCGACCCGGCCGACGGCGTGATCGTTCGCGACGAGCACGGGGAGCCGTGGGGCACCCTGCACGAGGGCGCGAACGGCCTGGTGAGCCGCCTGATCCCGCCGCCCACGGCCGACGAGTGGGTCGAGGCGATCCTGCGCGCGCAGGCCCACCTGCACTCGCTCGGGATCACCGCGTGGCAGGACGCGATCGTGCGCGATGACACCGGGCCCGTGTACCGGCGGATGGCCGAGGAGGGGATCCTGACGGCGCGGGTCGTCGGCGCCCTGTGGTGGGAGCGCGACCGTGGCGACGAGCAGGTCGCCGAGATGGTCGACCGGCGCGCCGCCTACACGCACGGCCGCTTCCGCGCGACGTCGGTCAAGCTCATGCAGGACGGCATCCCCGAGAACTTCACCGCCGGGATGCTCGATCCCTACCTGGACCCACAGGGGCGGCCGGGCGAGCGCCGCGGGCTCTCGTTCATCGACCCGGAGGCGCTGGCGCGGTACGCATCGATGCTCGACGCCGCCGGGTTCCAGTGCCACTTCCACGCGATCGGCGACCGCGCCGTGCGCGAGGCGCTCGACGCGCTGGAGGCGGCGCTGCGCGCGAACGGCAGGAGCGACCTCCGCCACCACGTCTCGCACATCGAGGTGATCCACCCCGACGACGTCCCGCGGTTCGCCGCGCTCGGCGTCGTGGCGAACGCCCAGCCGTACTGGGCGTGCTTCGACGGGCAGATGGAGACCCTCGTGACGCCGTTCCTCGGGCCGGAGCGCTCGGCGTGGCAGTACCCGTTCCGGAGCCTGCTGCGATCCGGCGCCCGCATGGCGATGGGCAGCGACTGGGCCGTCACGACGCCGAACCCGCTGCTGGAGATGGAGGTCGCCGTGACTCGCGTGCTGCCCGAGACGCGCGACCGCGAGCCCTTCTACCCGCAGGAGCGGATCGAGCTCGGCGAGGCCCTCGCGGCCTTCACGCTGGGCTCGGCGTATGTGAACCACCTCGACGGCGAGACCGGCACGGTCGAGGAGGGCAAGCTCGCCGATCTCGCCGTGCTCGACCGCGACCCGTTCGCGCCCGGCGCCGGACCGGTCGGCGACGCGAGGGTCGTGCTGACGCTGGTCGACGGCGAGCCCGTGCACGCGGATCCTGCCGCCGTCTCGTGGTGACGTGCCCGGCCCGACCGGCGGCCGCGACGGCCGGGCCGGCGCGGCGGGCCCGGCCCAGCATCAGGCGAGCAGGCAGGCGACCTCGTGCCCGTCGCCGGTCGCGGGCGGGCGGCGGAGCCGCGGGTCCTCTCGCGTGCAGCGCTCCTCGGCGATCGGGCAGCGCGGGTGGAACCGGCACCCCGACGGCACGTCGATGGGGTTCGGGGTCTCGCCCTTCAGGATCTGCGGGGACGAACGGTCCCGGGGATCTCGCTTGGGGACCACCGACAGCAACGCCCGCGTGTAGGGGTGCCGGGGGTCGCGCACGACCTCCTTCGCGGGGCCGTGCTCGACGATCCGCCCGAGGTACATGACCGCGATCCGGTCGGCGAAGTGCGCCGCGGTCGACAGGTCGTGGGTGATCATGAGGATGCCCATGTTCCCGTCGCGGCGCAGGCCGTCGAGCAGCGAGAGCACCCCGGCGCGCACCGAGACGTCCAGCATCGACACCGGCTCGTCGGCGAGCAGCAGGTCGGGGTCCAGCACCAGCGAGGTGGCGATCGCGACCCGCTGGCGCTGCCCGCCCGAGAGCTCGTGCGGGTAGCGGTCGACGTACAGCTCGGCGGGGGAGAGCTCGACCCGCTCCAGCGCCTCGAGGGTCCGGTCGTGGCGTTCCTTCCGCGAGCCGCCGATCCCGTGCACGAGCATCGGCTCCTCGATCGTCTGGCGGACACGGAACCTTGGGTCGAGCGACTCGTAGGGGTCCTGGTAGATCATCTGCAGCCGGCGCCGCAGGGGCCGCAGGCGCCGCTGCGAGAGGCGGGTGGTGTCGGTGCCGTTCAGGCGGATCGCGCCGGAGGTCGGATCGACCATGCGCAGGATGGTCTGCGCCGTCGTGGTCTTGCCGCAGCCCGACTCGCCGACGAGCGCGACCATCTCGCCCCGGGCGAGCGAGAACGAGATCCCGTCCACAGCGTGGACCAGCCGCCTCGGCCGGCGCATCAGGCGCTCGGTCACGCCGCGACGCACCGGGTAGTGGGTCTTCAGGTCCTCGACCTCGAGCAGGGCCGCCGGCGCGGACGCTCGGGGCTCGAGCCCGATCTCCTCGAGGCCGCTCATGGCGCGCCACCTCCCGGCGTCGCCGCGGGCGCCGCCGATCCCGCGCGCCGCGCGCCCTCGCGCGCGGCACGCTCCTCCCCGGGGAGGTCGTTCAGGTGACACGCCGCTCGGTGGCCCGCGCCCATCGCCCGGAACTCCGGATGCTCGGACTCGCAGCGGTCGAGGGACGAGTCGCATCGGGGACGGAACGCGCACCCCTCGATGGCCCGGTCGAGCCGCGGGGGCGCGCCCGGGATGGAGACCACGGCCTCGTCGCCGTACAGGTCCGGGGTCGCGGCGAAGAGCAGGCGCGTGTAGGGGTGGCGGGGCGCGTGGTAGAGGGCCTCGGTCGGCCCCTCCTCGACGATCTCGCCCGCGTACATGACCGCCGCGCGCTCGCACACCTGGGCCACGACCGGCAGGTCGTGCGTGACGAGGACGAGCGCCAGCCCCAGGTCGTTCGAGAGCCCCACCAGCAGCTCCAGGATCTGTGCCTGCACCATGACGTCGAGCGCGGTCGTCGGCTCGTCGGCGAGCAGGATCTTTGGCTGGCACGCGAGGGCCATGGCGATCGCGGCCCGCTGGCGCATGCCGCCCGAGAACTCGTGCGGGTAGCGCTCGCCCGCCGAGGCGGGGATCCCGACCATCTCGAGCAGGTCGCCCGCCATCCTCCGCGCCTGCGTGCCGTCCGCGATGCCGTGGAGCTCCATCGGCTCGACGATCTGCCAGAGCACCTTCTTGACGGGGTTCAGGGCGTTCATCGCCCCCTGGAAGATCATCGCGATGTCGTTCCAGCGGTGGGACCGCACCGAGCTCTCGCCCCCGGCGAGGATGCTCTCGCCGCCGACGAGCACCTCTCCGGCCACCGATGCCGTCGGCGGCAGCAGGCCCATGAGCCCGAGGATCGTCGTCGTCTTGCCGCAGCCCGACTCGCCGACAAGGCCGAAGCGCTCGCCCGCGTCGAGGCCGAAGGAGACCCCCTGGACCGCGTGCAGCTCCCTGCCCTCCTGCAGGTCGAACCAGACGTGCAGCTCGCGCACCTCCAGCAGGCTCATATCGCGTCGGGCCCCCTCCCCACGAGGGGCCGCACGCCCATGCCCGCCGCCCCTCCCACCAGCGTCCGCAGGGTCCAGCGCCGGATCGACAGGTGCGCGACCTTCAGCCGGGGGTTCAGCGCGTCCTCGATGGCCTGCCCGAACAGGAAGCAGCCCATGATCAGGAGCGTGATCGCGATGCCGTCGGGCACGATCGCCCACCAGGCGCCCGCGCTGACGGCGGCGCGCGCGAACGCGTGCTCGAGGATCGTCCCCCAGGTGGTGGTCGAGGGGTCCTCCAGTCCGAGGAAGGCCAGCGCGGTCTCGAGGTAGATCGCGACGGCGATCGTGAGGACGGTGTTGGCGATGAGCAGGGGGCCGACCTGCGGCAGGATGTGGCGGAAGATGACCCGTCCGTTGCCCGCGCCGACGGCTCGAGCCCGCTTCACGTAGACGCGTTCCTTCACGCTCATCACCTGCGCGCGGATGACGCGCGCGGTCCCGGACCACTCGAGGATCCCGATGACGACGATGACGTGGAACACGCTCGGCCCCCAGACCTCGGAGATCACCATCGCGAACGCCAGGTCGGGGATGACCAGCAGGTAGTCGACGATCCGCATGAAGGTGACGTCGACCCAGCCGCCGAAGTACCCGGAGACGATCCCGATGCCGCCCCCGAGGATCATCGAGACCACCGTGGCGGTGAAGCCGATGAGCAGCGAGATGCGGCCGCCCTGCATGATCTCGCTCAGCAGGTCGATGCCGCCGTCGTCGCATCCGAACCAGTGCCTGGCCGAGGGGGGAGCGAAGACGGCGCATGTCTGCGCGTTCGGCGAGTACGGCACGACGAGCGGGGCGACGACCGACAGCACGACGAAGAACGCGATGATGCCGAGCCCGACGACGGCGGCCTTCCGCTCTCGCAGGACCGACCGCAGGAAGCCGGCGTGGGACTGGACGGAGAGGCCCTCGGTGAGCCCGGGCTCCTGGACGGCGCTCACTCCTTGATCCTCGGGTCGAGTCGGAAGTAGGCGAGGTCGGCGATGAAGTTCAGCACGATGACCGACACCGCGAGGACGAGGAAGCCTCCCTGGAGCATCGGGTAGTCACGCTGGTAGATGGCCTGCCACATCGCCCAGCCGATGCCCGGCCAGGTGAAGATGAACTCGACGAGGATCGCGCCCCCGACGATCCATCCGAGCGAGATCGCGACCACCGTGGCGATCGGCAGCAGCGCGTTGCGCAGCGCGTGGCGCGAGACGATCTTGCGGTCCGGCAGGCCCTTCGCTCGGGCGGTGAGGACGTAGTCCTCGCCGAGGGTCTCGAGCATCGAGGACCGCATGATCAGCGTGAACTCCCCGTAGAGCGTCAGGCACACGGTGAGCGCCGGCAGGATCATGTGGGCGCCGATGTCCTTCAGACGGGCCCACAGGCTCTCGGGTCCGAGGACGAACGGGTTCATCATGCCGGAGGTCGGCAGGACGCTCGCGAACAGGATCAGGAGCATGAGCCCCAGGAACTGCGTCGGGAACGCATAGAAGGCGATCGCGAGGTTCGTGCTGAGGTGGTCCAGCGCCGAACCGCGTCGCCATGCCGACAGGATGCCCGTCAGGACGCCGATCAGGATCGCCGCGATCGTGCCCACCGCGACCATCGGGATCGTGTTCTTGAGGTCGTTGGCGAGCAGCGTCGACACCGGCTGCTGGGTCGCGTAGGAGACGCCCATGTTCCCGTGGGCGAGCTGCTTCAGGTAGATCAGGTACTGCTCCCACTTCGGCTTGTCGAGGCCGAACTCGACCTCGAGCGCGTGCCGGAGCTGCGGGGTCGCGCGTGGGACCCTCGAGAGGTCCGCGACGGCATTGCCGGGGAGCACGCGGAACAGGAAGAAGTTGATCGTGATCGCGACGAAGATCGTGAGGACGGCGAACCCCGCCCGCTTGATCACGTAGTCGGCGCCGCGCATCTCGCCCGCTTCCTCCTCCGTCGTCCCGCGCGCTCCCCGGGTCGCCCCTCAGGTCTGGTGCACCTCGGTCAGGCTCTGCTTCGAGAGCGGGTTGAAGAAGTTCTGGTTCGACTCGACGAAGCCCGTCCAGTTGTTCCACCAGGCGTCGATCACGTCCTGGTAGTTCAGCACGATGTAGGGCCTCGCGTTGTAGATCATCTGCTGCATCTGATAGACGAGCTGCTGCCGCGCCTTGGGGTTCACCGCCACGCCCTGCTCCTGGTAGAGCTTGTCGTAGGCGGGGTTGCAGTACCCCGAGTCGCTCCAGTTGCCGTACTGGCTGCAGGTGAGCACCGACAGGATGAAGTCCGGGTCCTCGAGGGGCACCCAGTCCCACATCGCGAGGTCGAAGGTCTGGTAGGTGCTGTTCGGCGCGCTGATCGCGTTGAAGGCCGCCGTGTCGTCCATCGGTCGCTGCTGCAGCTGCACGCCGATCTGCTGGAAGCCCGCCTGGATGATCTGGAAGGCGCGGTCGCCGGCGCCCGCCTCGTCGTTCGGGAAGATCACCTGATACGACATCGGGTGGCCGTCGGCGATGCGGATTCCGTTCGGTCCGCGCTTGTACCCGGCCTGGTCGAGCAGCTGGTTCGCCTTCTGGATGTCGAACGGCAGCGGCGTGACGCTCGGGTCGCTCCACGCGCCGGTCCCGGGCGGGACGATCGAGGCCCCCGGCTGCGCGTACCCGAGCCAGGCGGTCTTCACGATCTGCTGACGGTTGATGGCGTACTCGAACGCCTCACGGACCAGCGGGTTCAGCAGCTCGCGGTGCGTCGTCTTCTTCGGGTTGGCGTTGATGATGAAGTCGTGGAACTCGAGGCCGGGCCCGACGTACACGTGGAGTCCGGCGGCCTTCAGCGTCGCCACCGAGGTCACCGGGACGGTCTCGACGGCGTCGATCTGGTGGCTCTTGAGGGCGGTGATCATCGCGTCGTCGTTGGCGAAGTACTGCAGGCCGAACCCGTCGATGTGGGGCTTGCGGCCGTAGAAGTTCGGGTTGCGCTGGAACAGGGCGATCTGCTTCGGCGTGTAGGAGACGAGCACGAACGGCCCGCCGGACACGACCGGGTGGCCGGGTGTGGGCTGGTTGTTGTAGGTGCGCAGGCCCGTTCCCTTGCCGGTCGCGTACTGCTGCCACACGTGCTCGGGCAGGATCGCGACCTGCTGCAGGTTCGAGAGCACGTTCGCGACCGGCTTCTGGTAGGTGATCACGAGGGTGTTCGCGTCCGGCGCGGTCACGCTCTTCACGTGCGCGAGCATCCCCGCCGAGTTGCCGGTCGGGCCGTTGCTGAACTTCAGGATGGTGTTGAGCGTCCAGGCCGCGTCGTTCGCGGTCAGCGGCTGGCCGTCGGACCACTTGGCGTTCGGGTGCGTATGGAAGGTCCAGGTGAGGCCGTCTGCGGACTCGTTCCACCTCGTCGCGAAGTCGCCGGTGAACTGCAGGTTGTTCGTGTCGTACTGGACGAGGAACGGGTAGATGTACTCGAACGTGCTGTAGGCGTCCTGCTGCTGGGCGACGAACGGGTTCAGCGAGTCGATGCCCGAGGCGGTCCCGATCCGGAGGGTCCCCCCGTTCTTGACGCCGCCGCTCGAGCCGGCCGACGTGGACCCGCCTCCCCCGCTGCAGGCCGCCGCCAGCAGGGCGATCGCGACCAGCCCCGCCGGAAGCCGCATGGTTCTCCTCATGGTTCTCTCTCCTTCCCCGACGGCCGTTCCGGGCGTCGTCGTCACACGTGACCGCACCGATCTGTCTCTGTCTACGAGGGCGGACGCACGGCCGGCTCGTCGATATGAAGCGTTCGGGCGTCGGCGTCGAGCGTCGCCATCACTCCGAGGGGGAGCGATGCAAGGTGCTTGCCGTGCCCGAGGGGCAGCTTGTAGAGCACGGGGACGCCGAGCGGCTCCAGGTGCTGCTCGAGGACGTCCTCGAGCGACTTCGTGCGCGGCCACTCGGGACGGTCCTCCCGCCAGTCGCACCTCTCCATCTCCCCGACCACGACCCCGACGACCCCCTCGAGCTTGCCGGCCAGGCCGAGCTGGGTGAGGGCTGCGTCCACGTACCACGGCGGCGCGTCGAAGTCCTCGAAGAAGAAGATGCAGCCGGACGGGTCGATCTCCCAGGGCGTCCCCAGGCTCTGGGCGAGCAGCGAGAGGCATCCCCCGGCAATCGGCGCCGTGACCCTGCCCCCGCGGATCGGCCGAACGTACGGGTCGTCGGGATCCTTCGGGACCTCGCCGGCGCCCCCTGTGCCCCCGGTTCGGAGCACCTCGAGCAGGCGGCTCCGGGTGAAGTCGCCCCGCCGGGGGTCGCCCATGCCGGCCAGGCCGGGCCCGTAGATCGTGGCGAGCCCGGCGCGCTGCCGCAGGGCCGTGTGCAGCGCCGTGATGTCCGAGTACCCCACGAAGGGCTTGGGGTGCTCGGCGATCGCGTCGACGTCGAGGTGCGGCAGGATCTGGGCGGCCCCGAAGCCGCCCTGCAGCGCCTGCACGACGTCGACCTCCTGGTCGAGGAACATGGCCGTGAGGTCGCGGGCGCGGGCCTTGGGGTCGCCGGCCACGTAGCCGTCACGGTCCGAGATGCCCTCGCTCAGCTTGACCCGGTAGCCGCGGGCCTCCCACCACTCGACGCCGCGGAGCACCTCGGAGCGGTTCTCCCACGGACTGGAGGGTGCCGGCACGCCGATCGTCCCGCCGCCCGGGAGCGGAGCGCCGAATCTCGTCGCCCCCGCGCTCACGGCGTCGCTCGGATCTCGGGCCGTCTGGGCAGGGCGCCGATCCGACTCGCGGCAGTGAGCATTCCCCGACGTCCTCTCGGTGTGAGGTTCGAAGCATCTTCGTGCGCGGGCAGCATCTTCGCAAGTCCGTTCGACGGTAGGCGTCGACCGTCGAAGTTTCGTGCGTCGGATGCCCCACGGGAACTATCCGTAGTGGACTTGCTCGAGGCCCTGCTTGGACAGCGGGTTGAACAGCCCCTGGTTCGACTCCACGAACCCCGACCACTTCGCCGACCACGCGTCGATGACGTCGTTGTAGGCGAGCACGATGTAGGGCCGCGCCGCGGCGACGAGCTGCTGCATCTGGTCGACGATCTGCCGCCGGGCGGCCTGGTTCATCGTCCTTGCCTGCTCGGCGTAGAGGCGGTCGTACTGGGGGCTGCAGTAGCCCGTGTCGTTCCAGCTGCCGTAGGTGCCGCACGTCAGCACCGAGAGGATGAAGTCGGGGTCCTCCAGCGGCACCCAGTTCCACATCGCGAGGTCGAAGTCGAGGTACCTGCCGTTCGGCGCGCTGATGTCGGCGAAGGCCTGGGCGTTGCTCGCCACCCGCTGGGTCACCTGCACGCCGATCAGGCGCAGGTCGCTCTGGATGATCTGGAAGGCGCGGTTGCCCGGGCCGCTCTCGTCCTCGGGAAAGATCACCTGATAGGACATCGGGTGGCCGCCGGCGACCCGGATCCCATTCGGCCCCATCCGGTAGCCGAGCGAGTCGAGGATCTGCGTCGCCCGCTGCGGATCGTAGGGCAGCGGCTGCAGGCTGGCGTCGTTCCACGCGCCGGTCGCCGGCGGCACGATGCTGCCGCCGACCTGCCCGTAGCCGAGCCATGCGTCCTGCAGGATCTTCTGGCGGTCGATCGCGTACTCGAACGCCTCGCGCACCAGGGGGTTCAGCAGCTCCCGGTTCCGAGGCTTCCTGGGGTTGGAGTTGAAGATCAGGTCGCGGAACTCGAGCCCCGGGCGGGTCGCGACGTCGAAGCCGGCCGAGCGCAGGCCCTGGACGGCCGTCGGGGGGATGCCTTCGACGGCATCGACCTGCCCCCCCTGCAGCGCCGCGACCAGCTGCTGGTCGTTCGCGTAGAACTCGAGGTAGAAGCCGCTGATGCGCGGCGCCGGCCCGTAGAAGTTCGGGTTGCGCGTGAACCGTGCGAAGTGGCCCTGCCGGTACTGCACGAGGTCGAACGGGCCGCCGGAGACCACCGGATGGCCGATGGTCGGCACGTTCGGCACCGAGCGGAGCAGGCGTCCATCGTGCAGGGCGGGCACGCCCCACACGTGCTGGGGCAGGATGGGAATCTGCTGGAGGTCGGCGAGCGCGTTCGCCACGGGACGGTCGTAGGTCACGACGACCGTGGTCGGGTTCGGCGCCGTGACCGACCGGACGTGTGCCAGCAGGCCGGCGAGGTTGACCGCCGGTCCGCCCGCGAGCCTCCGGATCGTGGAGAACGTCCAGGCGACGTCGTTCGCGGTGAGCGCCACGCCATCCGACCAGCGCGCGTCCGCCACCGTGTGGAACGTCCAGACGAGCCCGTCGGGCGAGACCGACCAGGACCGGGCGAAGTCCGGCGCGAACGGCAGGTCGGGGTTGGTGGTGTCGTACTGGACCAGGTACGGGTAGAGGTACTCGAAGGTGGAGTAGGCGTCGGGCTGCAGGGCCACGAACGGGTTCAGCGAGTCGATGCCGGTCGACGTGCCGATCCGCAGGATCCCGCCCTGCCTCGCTCCGGTCGAGCTCGGCCGGCAGGCCGAGGCGGCGAGCGCCACGGCCGCCAGCACGGCCACCATGGGTGTCCTTCGCACCGCTCTCCTCCCGTCGGGCCGGCCCGCCGGCCCTCGACGCGCTCCCACGCCCCCTCGGGGCGGACCGTTCGCCCGGGCCGCCCCGAGGAGGGAAGGGTAGCGGGCCGTCGTGGATCTCGCTCCCCCCGTTCGCGGCGTCGCCGGTAGGCTGGAGCCATGGACCGCGCCGAGCCCCTCCCCGCCACAATCGGCGAGCTCCGAGCCGCCGGGTATGCCGAACGGTCGGTGAAGGAGGAGCTTCGCGAGAACCTGCTCGCGCGCCTCGCCTCCGGGGCGCCGCTGTTCCCCGAGATCGTTGGCTACCACGACTCGGTGATCCCGGCCCTGGAGCGCGGCATCCTCGCCGGGCACGACCTGATCCTGCTCGGCGAGCGTGGGCAGGCCAAGACCCGCCTGATCCGCCACCTGGCCGGCCTCCTCGACGAGCGCGTCCCGGCGATCGCCGGCTGCGAGGTCAACGACCATCCGTTCCGCCCGATCTGCGCCCGCTGCCGCCGCGTGGTGGAGGAGCGGGGCGACGAGGTCGCGGTCGAGTGGGTGCCCCGCGACCGCCGGTATGCCGAGAAGCTCGCGACGCCGGACATCAGCGTGGCCGACCTGATCGGCGACGTCGACCCCATCCGGGTCGCCGAGGGGCGCTACCTCTCCGATGAGCTCACGATCCACTACGGCCTGATCCCGAGGACGAACCGGGGGATCGTCGCGGTGAACGAGCTGCCCGACCTCCCCGAGCGCATCCAGGTCGCGCTGTTCAACATCCTCGAGGAGCGCGACATCCAGATCCGCGGCTACCAGATCCGGATGCCGCTCGACCTGCTGCTGGTGGCGACGGCGAACCCCGAGGACTACACGCACCGGGGCCGGATCGTCTCCCCGCTGAAGGACCGGTTCGGGACGCAGGTGCGCACGCACTACCCCGAGGACCTCGACGACGAGATCCGGATCATGGAGGAACAGGCGCGCCGCCCGGCGAGCGGTGTGCCGGTGCGGGTGCCCCGGTTCATGCTCGAGGTGCTGGCGGCGCTCACGGCCGAGCTCCGCCGGTCGCCGCAGGTGAACCACCGCAGCGGGGTGTCCGTGCGCTACTCGATCGGGAACCTCGAGACGCTCGCGGCCGCCGCCGTCCGGCGCGCCGCGCGCGTGGGCGAGGCGGAGGCGGTCCCACGGCCGGTCGACCTGCCGGCGGTGCTGGCGGGCTCGGCCGGGCGGGTGGAGTTCGACGCGGTCGAGGAGGGGCGTGAGGAGGAGATCCTGCTGCGCGCCGCCCGGGCCGCCGAGCTCGAGGTCTTCCGCCGGCGTCTGGCCGGGTTCGACTTCGCGCCGCTGCAGCGGCGGTTCGACGAGGGGCTCGCGGTGGAGACCTCGGACCTCGTGCCGGCGGCCGAGCTGCTCGCACAGGTCGGCGAGGTGCCGGGGCTGATGCGGCTGCTCGAGCGGCTCGGGGTCGAGGAGGAGAGCCCGGGCGTCGCGGCCGCGGCCCTGGAGTTCGCCATGGAGGGGCTGCACCTGTCGCGGCGATTGAACAAGGACGCGGCCGGCCGGGTCGGCGCCTACCGCTACGAGGGCGGGAGATCCGGGCCCGGCAGGTAGGGGCGCCGGGCGGGGTCGACGTGTCGAGAACGGTTGGATTCTGGTTGGTGGGCGCGTCGGGGCGGCGCCGCCCCGCTAGGGTTGGCCTCATGCGATCGCAGCTCCGCCCCCACTGGGATGCGAAGGCCGGCACGTGGGACGCCCACCTGCCGCGCTCGGACCTGTTCGCCGAACTGCTCGACACCGTCCTCGGCGCCGCCCGCCCGGGGCCCGGCGACGTCGCCCTCGACCTCGGGGCCGGCAGCGGGTTCCTCACGATCCCGATCGCAGCGCGCGCCGCGCGCACCTACGCGCTCGACCACTCGCAGGAGATGCTGCGCCTGCTCGGCGACCGGGTCGCCGCCGAGGGGCGGACGTTGTTCGCCAAGCGTGGGGACCTCGCCGGGTTCGCGCCGCCTCCCGAGCGGGTCGACGTCGTCGTCTCGAACTACGCGCTGCACCACCTGAGCCACGAGGGGAAGCGGCGGCTGCTGCGGGACGCGCACGACTTCATGGCGCCCGGCGGCCGGTTCGTGGTGTCGGACCTGATGGTCCCGCTGACGCTGCGGCCGGGTGAGAGCGGGCCGCTCATCCGCAAGGTCGCCTCGATCGCCCGCAAGGGTCCGGCCGGGTGGTGGCGGATCGCGAAGAACCTCGTGCGCTGGGGGACCGGCCGGGGCGAGTACCCGGCGTCGCTCGAGTTCTGGCAGGGGGCGCTGCATGCGGCCGGGTTCGTCGACGTCGGTGGTCGCCACGTCGGTGAGGAGAGCGGCGTCGCCTGGGGCACCAAGCCTGCTGTCGCCGGGTAGGCGCGCCCCCTAGGCTTTCCCGGCATGCCAGCCCGGGACCGGAGCATCCTGCGCACGCCCGTTCGACGTCTGGCGGCCGCGGCCGCCGGGCTGCTGGTCGTGACGCTCGTCGCGGCCGGGCTCACAGGGGGTCCCGCGGCCGCCGCGGCCGCCGAGGCCCCGGTCGCGGTCGGAGGCGTGGCGGCCGGCTACGCCGAGCCGGTCTTCGCCACGGATCCCTCGAACCCGTCCCTGCTGGTCGGGGCGGCCATCGCGTGGCAGCCGGCCGGCTCGGCCGACGCGCCGGTCATCGCCGCGCTGCGCTCGACCGACGGCGGGGCGACGTGGACCCAGCAACTCCTGCCGACGCCGGGCTTCGCGGTCGGGTTCGACCCCTCGGTGGCCTTCCTCGGTCCGTCGCGGGTCGTGCTCGGGATGCTCGCCGGCACCCGGCCCGGCTGCGCGACCGGCGGCAGCCCGGTCGTGCGGCTCTCGACCGACGGCGGGGCGACCTGGGGCGCGCCGACCGTCGTGCAGGACAACCTCGCGGGGCCCGCGTTCGCCGACAAGCCCATGGTGGCGGCCGACCCGGCGCGGCACCGCGTCTACGTGGCGTGGTCGCGGGCCGTGCCGTCGGCGACGACCGACTCGTGCGAGGCGATCCCGAGCGCGAACCAGCTCCTGGTGGCGGCGAGCGCCGACGCGGGCCGGACCTTCGCCCCGCCGGTCGCGATCGGGGCGCCCGGGTACGCGACCGCGTTCGCGGCCGCGATGGCCGTGGCCGGCGACGGGACGCTGTACGTGGCCTTCGAGGCCTCGGACCGGGGCGTCACGCCGGTTCGGGCCGCCATCTACGTCGTGCGGTCGACCGACGGCGGGGCGAGCTTCTCGCCGCCGGTCCGGGTCGGGGCCGCCGTGGAGCCCGAAGAGCCAGACGGCGCCAACGTCTTCCCGACCTCGTGGCCGGCCATCGCGATCGACCCGACGACCGGGCGCGTCTGGGTGGCCTGGACCACGGCGTGGTCGGGGATGCCTCGCGTCGTGACGGCCTCCGCAGATCCGGGGCTCCGCGGGTTCACCCACCCGCACGGGCTCCCCGGCGGGACCGGGCAGGGCGCCGAGCTGCTGGCCTCGCTCGGGCAGGGCCCCGCGCCCGTCCTCGGCTTCCTCGGCTTCGCCGATCGCCGGCTGACGCCCTACGTCAGCGTCCTCGGGCCGCGCGGCTTCGGCGCGCCGGTCGCGGCCTCGCCGCCCGTCGCGGCGGGAAGCCCGTTCCAGCTCGGCGAGTACCTCGGCGCCGGCGGCGCGGGCGGCGAGGCGCAGATCCTCTGGCCCTCGGCCGCCGGCGGGGCGCAGCGGCTCTGGTTCGCGCGGACCGGTGTCGCGGTGCGCGCGCTGCCCTCGCCGACCCCGCCGCCGACGCCGTCCGTCCCCGCCTCGGCGAGCGGTGGGAGCGGCGCCCCCCGGACGGCGCCGGCCGGTGACGCGGGCGGGCGAGCGTCATCGGGCCTGCCTGGGGGCCTTCGCCGCCTCCTCGTCGCGGCGGCGACGCTGCTCGTCCTGATCCTGGCGGCCGGCGCCGCCCTGCGGCGAAGGGCCGTGCGCCGGCGCGCTGCGCGGCGCCGCGGCCGCCACCGTGCCGGGAGCGATCGCTGGTAGGCTTGCGCGCCGTGATGCTTGCGGCCCAGGCGATCCTCGCGGTCCACGTGGTCGTCGCGTTCGCGATCGTCCTCGGCTGGT
>JAJYHN010000081.1 GCA_021784765.1 Actinomycetes bacterium | reverse complement strand
GAGATCGCGCAGAGCGTCCACGACTGGTTCCGCGACGAGGACAACGCCGGGCTGCTCGAGAAGCTCCGGGCGGCCGGCGTGCGGATGGCCGACGCGCCGGGCGCCCCCGGCGCCCCCGGTGCGCCGGTCGGGGAGGAGCCGCTCGCCGGCGCGACGATCGTGCTGACCGGCGGCCTGTCCTCGATGTCCCGCGAGGAGGCGACCCGGGCCGCGCAGGAAGCAGGGGCCAAGGTGACCTCGAGCGTCTCGAAGAGGACCACGTTCGTCGTCGCCGGCGAGAGCCCCGGCTCGAAGTACGACAGGGCCGTGCAGCTCGGCGTCGAGATCGTGGACGAGCGGGAGTTCCTCAGGCGCCTGCGCCGATAGGCGCCGGCATCGAGCGGGTGGTCGCGGCCGAGGCGGCGGGAAGCCGCACCGTCACGACCGTGCCCACACCGAGCCGGCTCCGGAGCTCGATCGCCCCTCCCTGCCGCTCGATGGCTTCGCGGGCGATGGCGAGCCCGAGCCCGGCGCCACCTCGATCCCGACTTCGCGAGTCGTCCACGCGGTAGAAGCGCTCGAACACCCTGTTCTGGGCGTCTGGAGGGATGCCGGCGCCCGTGTCCTCCACCTCGATCGCGACAAATGGGGGCTCGCTCCGGCATCGAAGGCGCACCTCGCCGCCGGGCCGGTTGTAGCGGATGGCGCTCTCGAGGAGGTTGCGCAGGGCTCGTTGGACCAGCGCGGGGCTTCCCAGCACAGCCGGAGCTCCTTCCGGTTCCGCGAGCAGGGCCACCCGATGCTCCGCCGCGAAGGGTCCGAGTTCCCCCAGCACGGACGCGATGACGTGGTGGGTGGGGACCACCGCCTCGGGCGCGGGGGCCTCGACCGAAGCGAGGGTGAGCAGATCCTCCACCAACGCCTCCAGACGCTGGAGGGAGCGCTCCAGCGTCGCCCCCATCGAACGGCAGTCGGCGACCGTTGCCGAGGGGTCGCCGAGCGTCACCTCCAGGTTCGTCCGGAGTGTCGCGAGCGGCGTGCGCAGCTCATGGGCGGCGTCCTGCACGAAGCGGCGCTCGGACCGGAACGCTCGTTCGAGCCGGTCCAGCATGGCGTCGAAGGAGTCCCCGAGCTCCCGCAGCTCGTCGTCGGGCCCCCGCACGTCCAGACGCGTGTCCAGCCGTTCGGCGGAGATTCGTGCGGCGGAGCGCGCGACCTCCCGCACGGGACGAAGGGCACGGCCCGCCGCCCAGTACGTCGCCGCCCCGCCGACCAGGGCGACGCCCGCGAGTGCGAGGAGCGAGCCGATCCGGACATGCCGCAGGAGGAGGAGAACGGCGGGCTCGGTGCCTGATCGACGGGGCGGGGAAGGGCCGACTGGATTCGACGACGTGCCCGTCTCGACTGGTACAGCCCGGGCGATGGTCCCCGCGGAGGAGGCGACCGCGACGTTGAGGGCGATGACGACTCCGAGGCTCGCTGCGAGCAGCAGTCCCGCGGTGAACAGGGCGAGCCTCAGTCGCAGTGGGAGGCGACGCCGGCCGACACGCGCCGGCCCGCCAACTGCGTCCTCGCCGGACGAGGCCATCGATGGAGCTTATCTCGCCGGTCCCGCGGGCAAGAGCCGGTACCCACGTCCGATCACCGTCTCGATGTGCACGGGCCGGTCAGCGTCGTCGTGCAGCTTGCGACGGAGAGACGACACGTGGACGCGAACGGTGTGGGTGAAGGGATCGGCAAAGGCGTCCCACACGTGCTCCAGCAGCTCCTCTTGGCTCACGACGGCGCCGGGCCGGGCCATGAGATAGGCGAGGATGCCGAACTCCTTGGGCGTGAGCAGGATCTCGACCTCCCCCTGCCATGCCCGAAGGGCGGCGGGGTCGAGCGCGAGGTTCCCGACCCGCAGAACCGGCTCGCGGGTCGGAAGCCCTCGCCGCAGGAGCGCTCGGACGCGCGCGGCGAGCTCCTCGAAGTGGAATGGCTTGACGAGGTAGTCATCGACGCCCGCGTCGAGGCCCGACACGCGGTCATCGACACCTGAGCGGGCGGTGAGGACCAGGATGGCGAGGTGCGGTCGTGACCGCCGAACGCAGGCCGCGAGATCCATGCCGTCCATGCCCGGCAGGTTGAGGTCGAGGACGAGGAGGTCGTACTCGTTCGTCTCGGCCAGCTCCCATCCCCGCAACCCGTCAGCCGCGATGTCGACCGCATACCCGCTCCGCCGGAGGCCGCGGGCCAGCGCTGTCGCGAGATCTGCCTCGTCCTCCACGATCAGCAGCCGCATGCCGTGCTCATCGTGGCACATCTGCACCGCTGGTCGGGATGCTTCGGACCCGGGCCAGGGAGCCCGGACCGGCGTTCGCCGGCAGGCGAACTCTGCCGCCGGTGGCCGCCGCGATCGCCTGAGCGAACGTCGGGTAGCAGCGCACCGGGGGCGCCGACGATTCCGGGGCGCCGGCCGGAACGGCCTCGGCCACGCAGTTCGTCCCCGGGGCCGGGTTGCCCGGGGGTCCGGGGCTCGACTGCGTCGCGGGCGCGTGCAGGGTGCCGGATCTCGTGGGGACGAAGGCGTTCGGATCCTGGCCGATCGCCCGCATGGCCGCCGCGACGCTCGCGAAGCATCGGATGGGTGGTGTTGCGTCGGCCCCGGGGGACCCGACCGGCGCGGCGACCGTGACGCAGGCGGGTGCGGACTGCGACGGTGTTCGCGCGGCCGCGACGGTCGCGGTCGTGGCCGCGGTCAGAGCGAGGAGCCCTGCGAGTGCCGTGAGCCACCTGCGCCTGGTCATGGTCTTCACCTCCCCGGGCGCGCCCGTCGCGCCCTGTAGGACAGCCAAGCACGAGGGGTGTCCAGTCCCTGTCAAGGCCCGCCGGAGAGCCCGCCGCGCCCTCGTGGGGCTCGGTCAGGCGGCGGTGTGGGGAGACGCCGGGAGCTGGCCGGCGGCGGCGGCGAGGTAGAGGTCGCGGCACCGGGCGGGGTCGAGGACGGTCGCGGCGTACGCGCGGGCATGCGCCTCCAGGGCGGCGCGGAAGGGCGGGTCGTCGACGAGGCGGATCAGGTGGCGCCCGACCTCCTCGGCCTGGTCGCCGTCGATCTCGACCTTCAGCGCGACGTCGTCGGGCAGCTCGGCGAACGACCCGGCGTTGTTCACGATCAGCGGCCGCCCCTCGGCCAGGGCGCGCGCAGCGGTGCCGGAGGACTCGCCGGCGCTCGGGTAGCGGAGGTTCACCACCGCGTCGACCGCCCGCAGGTACAGGTAGAAGTGGTCGAGGTCGACGTAGCCGGCGATCCGTACCTTCCCCTGCAGGTAGTGGCGGTCGATCAGGCGCTGAAGGCCGCCGCCGGTGCGGTCGGCGCCGACGATCGCGAGCAGGGCGTCGTCGCGCAGCTTCGACACCGCCGCGAATCCGCCGACGACCGCGGCAGGCTGTTTCGGCCGGGTCACGTACCCGAACTGCCCGACGACGAACGCATCCTGCGGCAGGTGCAGGCGCCGGCGCGCCTCCTCGCGCGTGATCCCCGCGGCCGCGGGCGGGGGGCTGCCCGCGTGGTGGGGGACGACCGTAACCGGGATCCCCGGCGCCGACTCCTCCATCCGCTCGGCCGACTCGAGGTTGTGCACGACGATCGCGCGCGCCAGCCGCGCGACGTGACGGTTCAGCGGGAACGCGAACTTCTCGAACTCGTCGGCGACGCCGCGCCACCGCAGGTCCGCGAGGCGCGCGCCGGCCTCCCCGTGCTCGTCCCGGAAGATGCCCTCGTACCGGCGCCACTGCCGACCGGCCTCGACCATCAGGTGGGCGATCAGGTGATGCAGGAGGAAGTCGTGGAAGACCTGCACGCCGGGGAACCGCTGCGCCAGCTCGTAGACGAACTCGTGCGCGGGGTTGTTCCCCAGGTGGTAGAAGATGGCGTCATACTCGCCGGCACGTCGTTCGAAGGCCTCCGGGGAGACCATCGGGATCCCCCGCGGCGCGCGCACGCGGCGGCGCAGCCCGCCTCGCGGGCACACGACCTCGACGTCGGCGACGCCGGCGAACTCCGGCAGCAGCTCGAACGAGTAGTCGGCGATGCCCGAGGGCATCGGCGGCATGGGCGAGACCCAGGCGACCCGCACGATGCGTCCCCGGCGGCTCAGCCGTGCGTGGCCGGGGCCCCGGTCGCCTCCGTCGCCGGGCGGCCGGTGGCCGCCGCGCCGTTGGCGGAGGCGCCCTCGACGCCCTCGACGGCTCCCGCGTCGTTCCGGAGGTGGCTCAGCTCGTCCTGCAGCGCCTCGACCTCCTCGCGCAGCCGCCGCAGCTCGTTCCCGTGTCGCGCCTCGACCCCCTGGATGCGGCGGTCGAGCTCCTGCAGGATCAGGTCGGTCCGCTCCAGGATGTCCTTCGTGAGCTGCTCGGTGAAGCCGTGGCGGCGGGCCGCGATGCGGCCCTCGAGATCCTCGAGGTCCAGCCGGACCTGACGGTCGTAGAGCTCGTAGCCGATGTCGCGCAGGTAGCGGCGCATGGCCCGGCGCCGCCGGTACCAGTCGACGAACGGGTCGGGCAGGACGCGCTTGGCGATGTTGAGAAGGAATTGCCGCATCGAGCCACAAGCCTAACGCACGGGGTGCCCCTTGCTACACTTCCACCGCGGCGCGACGCCGCGCCCACCTGCCGTTTCCGCTCGACAGAACCCATGGCCGAGATCCCCGCCGACCTGACCGTCCGGACGTCCGAGCCCCCGAAGCTCCGGGTCCTCCCCCGCCTCCGCGAGCTGTGGGCCGACCGCCAGCTGCTCGGCAACCTCGTCCGCAAGGAGGTCTCGGTCAAGTACAAGTCCTCGGTGCTCGGCGTGGCCTGGTCGATGCTGAACCCGATCATGTACCTGCTGATCTTCTCGCTGGTGTTCGCCGTCGTGCTCAAGGGGGGGATCCCCAACTACTCCGTCTACCTGCTGTCGGGGCTCCTCGCGTGGAACTTCTTCTCGACGGCGCTCACGATGGACGCGCGCTCGGTCGTCGAGAACGCGAACCTCGTGACCAAGGTCTACTTCCCCCGCGAGATCCTGCCCCTTGCCTCCACCGGCGCCGCCGGCGTCGACTTCCTGCTCCAGGCGATCGTGCTGGCCGTGTTCATGGCCGCGTATCGACACGTCCACGTCGGGCTGAACCTGCTGCTGCTGCCGATCTCCCTGGTCGCGCTTGCGGCCTTCACGATGGCCGTCGGCCTCGTCGTGGCCTCGCTGAACGTCCGCTACCGTGACACCCAGCACCTGCTGAACCTGCTGCTGCTGGTGTGGTTCTGGTCGACGCCGGTCGTGTACGCGAGCGGGCGGGTGTTCGTGTCCCACAAGTCGATCCTCGGTGTGTCCGTCTTCCACCTGTTCCTCGCCAACCCGCTGGCCGACGTGGTCTTCGGGTTCCAGCGGGCGCTGTACGGGGACGTCGGGCCCGCGTCGAGCCCGATCCTGCCCGCGGTCTCGGTTGGATGGCTCGCGGTCTTGCTGGGCGTCGTGGCCCTCGTCTCCCTTGCCCTGCTGTGGCTCGCCTGGCGGTGGTTCTTCCGGCTGTCGGGCGACTTCGCGGAGGACCTCTGAGATGGCCGGCGCGATCGCCGTCGAGGGCATCGGCAAGCACTTCCGTCGCTACCGCGAGCGTCCCTCCACGCTGAAGGAGCGCATGTTTCTCTGGCGCTCGAACGCGGAGGACTTCTGGGCGCTGCGCGACGTGTCGGTCGAGGTGCCCGAGGGGACGACGCTCGGCCTGATCGGTCCGAACGGCTCCGGCAAGACCACGCTCCTGAAGTGCATCGCGGGGATCCTTCGTCCGAACGAGGGGTCGATCACCACCCGGGGCCGCATCGCCTCGCTGCTGGCGCTCGGCGCCGGGTTCCACCCCGAGCTGACCGGGCGCGAGAACGTCTACCTGAACGCCTCGATCCTCGGCCTGTCCCGCCAGGAGACCGACCGGCGCTTCGACGACATCGTCGGGTTCGCGGAGCTCCCGGACTTCATCGACACCCAGGTGAAGTTCTACTCGAGCGGGATGTACGTCCGGCTCGGCTTCGCGGTGGCCGTCCACGTCGACCCGGCCATCCTCCTGATCGACGAGGTGCTCGCCGTCGGCGACATCGCCTTCCAGTTCAAGTGCCTGGACAAGATCGCGGAGTTCCAGCGCGAGGGGCGCACGATCGTGTTCGTCACCCACGCTCCGGACCTGGTCGCGAGGCTGTGCGACGACACGCTGCTGCTGAACCACGGGCAGGTGGTCGCGCGCGGCGAGCCGCGCGCGGTCGTGCGGGACTTCCGCCTGCTGATGGCGCGCGAGGACCTCGCCTACGGCTGGGACCAGGGGAGCCGCGAGGTCGAGATCGTCTCGGCCGAGCTCTTCGGGCCGGACGGCGGGGCGGTGGCGGTCTTCTCGCCCGGGGACGTGGTCACCATCCAGCTGGACCTGCGGGCGCCGGCGCCGGTCGAGGACCCGGTGGTGTCGTTCGCGATCTACGACGAGCAGAACCAGTTCGTGTTCGGGACCAACACCGACTGGCAGGGCGTGCGCTGGCCTCGCTTCGAGGGCAAGCACCGGGTCCAGTTCGTGCTGCGGCACCTGCCGTTCGTCGGCGGCCGCTACTACGTGACGCTCGGGGTCCACTCGCGGGACAGCCGGCACGTCTACCACCTGCAGGAGCAGCGCTACGTCTTCGACGTGGTGAAGGGCGACGAGAACCCCGGGCTCGTCCACATCCCCGTCGAGGTCCGGGCGGAGCGGCTGTGAGGGTCCTCGTCGTCTCGTCCTACCCGCCGCGGCGCTGCGGCATCGGGACCTACGCCCGCGACCAGGTCGAGGACCTCCGCGCGGGCGGATGCGGGGTGTCGGTGCTGTCGCCCCACGACGGGGCCGGTGACCTGCGCGCGGAGTTCCTCGGGGGTCGGGCCTTCCTTCGAGCGGCGGCCGTCGGCGGGTCGTTCGACCGGCTGATCGTCCACTTCCAGCCGGCCCTCTACTACCGGCCGCGAGCGCCCCTGTCGAAGGTGGCCACCTCGCTCGCGCTGCTGTGGCTCGTGGTGCGGCGCCGCCGGACCGAGATCTGGGTGCACGAGGCGGACCCGCCGGTCGCCGGGCGGCCGGACTACGTGCTGCTCGGCCTCGCCTTCCGGCTCGCGCCGGCGCTCGTGTTCCACACCGACGCCGAGCGGGCCGCGCTCGAGCGCGACTACGGGTTCCGGGTGCGCGCACGGCTCGCCCCTCACCGGGTCCATGCCTCGACCGCCGCGGCGGACATGGCGAAGGAGGAGGCGCGCGCCAGGCTCGGGCTCCACCCGGGCGGCGGGCCGCTGTTCGTCTGCGCCGGATTCCTGCAGCCCGAGAAGGGGTTCGAGCGGGCCGTGCGCGCGTTCGCGGGGGCGTTCCCGGAGGCGGGTGACCCGGCGGGCCCGCGGCTCGTGGTCGTCGGGTCGGTCCGCGACGAGACGCCCGGGCGCCGCACCCACGCCGAGGCGCTCCGGAGGGCGTGCGCGGCGACGCCGGGCGCGACCTTCCTCGAGCGCTACCTGGGCGACGAGGAGTTCGACCTCTGGGTGCGGGCGGCCGACCGGCTCGTGCTGCCGTACCGGCGGTCGTGGTCGTCGGGCCTGCTGGCACGGGCGCGGGCGCTCGGGACGCCCTGCCTGGTGGCGGGCGTCGGCGGCCTGGCCGAGCAGGCAGGTCCGGACGACGACGTGGTCGCGTCCGACGAGGAGCTGACGGCGGCCATGGCGGCCGCCGCAGGGGCCGCGATCGAACCCCGATCGGCGGCGACGAAGGGAACGAGCAGCGGATGAAGAACGCGGTAGATTCTCCCCCCGGCTCCGGCGCCACCGCGGGCCGGCTGTTCACGAAAGGACGAACGATGCTCATCGGCGCCATCCTCGTGTCGGTCACGCTGTCCGCCGTGGGACAGCTGATGCTGAAGCACGGGATGAACCTCGTGACCGACCACGGCGTGCGCCCGCTGCAGTTCTCCGATCCCCTGGACGCCCTGCGGCGCGTGATCGTGAACTGGTCCGTGTGGGCCGGGCTCGTGATCTTCATGCTCTCGGCCGCCGTGTGGCTGATCGTGCTCTCGAAGGTCTCGCTGTCGTTCGCCTACCCGTTCGTCTCGGTCACCTACATCCTCATCCTGCTGTTCGACCGCTTCGCCCTCGGACAGTCGGTGTCCGGGGTGCGCTGGGCCGGGGTCGCGCTGATCATCGGCGGGATCGTGCTCATCTCTCGGGCGGGAGCCGCGTAGCCCGATGCCCGGTCAGCACGGCGACCCCGGCGACGGGCCCGCGCGAGCCCGCGCGGACGCCCCGGCGGCCGACGTCGCCGTCGTCATCGTGAACTGGAACAGCGGCGACGAGGTGACGGTCGCCGTGCGCTCGGTCGTGGAGGCCGCCGGCGATTCGCGCTGCGAGATCGTGGTCGTCGACAACGCCTCGACCGACGGCAGCGCCGACCGGGCGCAGGCGGCGTTCCCGCAGGTGCGAGTGCTGCGGAGCGCCGTCAACCGCGGCTTCCCCGCCGCGGCGAACCAGGGAATGCGGGCGACCGCCGCGCCGTGGATCTTCCTGCTGAACCCCGACGCGGTGATCACGGCCGGCACGCTCGGGGGGTTCGTCGAGGTCGGCCTCGATCACCCTCGGGCGGGCGCCATCGGCACGCTGGTCCGCGACCCCGACGGAACGATCTATCCGTCCGCGCGGAAGGCGCCGACGTACGCCGAGGGCCTCCTGCACGCGACGCTCTCCCAGTTCGCCCCCGACAACCGGTGGTCGCGCGCCTACCGCATGGCCGACTGGGACCGCCGGTCGGAGCGAAGGGTCGACTGGGTCTCGGGCTCCTCGGTCCTGCTGCGCCGCGCCGCGCTCGACGAGGTCGGGCTGTTCGACGAGGCGTTCTTCATGTACGTCGAGGACCTGGACCTCTGCACCCGGCTCCGCGCGGCGGGGTGGGAGGTGTGGTTCTCGCCCGAGCTCGAGGTGCTCCACGTCGGCGGCACCGTCACCCGCGGGAAGCGCCGCATGACGCTCGAGCACTCCCGCAGCATGTATCACTACTTCGTGAAGCACCGGTCGCCGGGGGCGCTGGCGCCGCTCCGTCCGCTCGCGTGGGCGGCCCTGCGCGCGCGCGCGGCGGTCGTGTCGTGGCGGAGGGGGGAGGCATGAAGGCCGTCGTGCTGGTCGGGGGCGAGGGCACGCGGATGCGCCCGCTGACCGAGACCATCCCGAAGCCGCTGATCCCGCTGGTCGACCGGCCGTTCCTCCACCACGTGCTCGATCACCTCGCGCGCCACGGCGTGCACGAGGTGATCCTGTCCTCCCCCTACCTGGAGGCCCGGTTCGCCACGTTCCTCGAGGAGCGCCACGGGGACCCCGCGGTCACCTGGATCACGGAGGCCTCGCCGCTCGGCACCGGCGGTGCCGTGGCGAACGCCTCGCGCCACCTCGACGAGACGTTCCTCGTGTGCAACGGCGACATCCTGACCGACCTCGACCTCACGGCGATGCTCGCGTTCCATCGGGAGCGCGGCGCGACCGGCACGATCGCGCTCACGCCGGTGGACGACGCCCGGCCCTACGGGCTGGTCGAGCTGGACGGGGACCGGATCCTCGCGTTCCGCGAGAAGCCGCCCGACCGGGTCCCCGGGACCGTGAACGCCGGGACCTACGTCCTCGAGCCCGCCGCCCTCGACGGCGTCCCCGCCGACCGCATGGTCTCGATCGAGCGCGAGGTCTTCCCGCGCCTGATCGACGGCGGTGCGCCGATGCACGGGTTCGTGTCCGACGCGTACTGGATGGACCTCGGGACGCCCGAGAAGTACCTGCGAGCCACCTTCGACGCGCTCGAGGGCCGGGTCGCGGGCCACGATTACCGAGCGCCCTACCTCGACCATCGCGCACAGGTCTCCCTGACCGCCCGTCTCGGCCGCTGGGTCGTGGCCGGCCCCGGCGCTCGCATCGGCCGGGATGCCGAGGTGGAGGACTCGGTGCTGCTCGCTGGCGCGGTCGTGGGGGAGGGGGCTGTCGTCCGCGACTCGATCCTCGGCCCCCGTGCCGAGGTCGGGGACGGTGCCCGCGTGTCGGGGGCCGTCCTCGCCGAGGGCGCCCGGGTTCCGCCAGGAGGCGCCGCCGAGGGCGCTCGGATCGGGCCCGGCGCGACCCTCGCGACCGGCGCGTAGTCGGCAGCGAATTCGCGCGAAAGTCGGCGGGGGCTCCTGCCGATGGTGGTAGGGTGAGCGCCGCGGCCCCACCGGGCGGCTCCCGGGCGGCCCCGCCGCCGGGTCCGAGGCGCGTCGAGACCGACGAGCGACGACCATGAGCCGACGACGTTCCCCACGAGCCCTTGCCGGCGCCCTGGCGCTGGCGGCCACGCTGGCGGTGCTGCCGGCGGCCCCCGCGGCGGCCGGAGCCACCACGCAGACGTTCACCTTCTACGGTGCCGGGTGGGGGCACGGCGTCGGCATGAGCCAGTGGGGTGCCTACGGCCTTGCCCTGCAGGGCTGGTCCTACCAGCGGATCCTTGGCTTCTACTACCGGGGGACCCAGCTCTCCACGGTCTCGACCCCCCAGGCGATCCGGGTCGGGCTGCTGCAGAGCCGGTGGCAGACCTCGATCCAGGCCACGAACGGCCCCGTGGACCTTCGAGTGGGCGACCCGGTCACCGGGACGGTGATCGGCACGATCCCGGCCGGCCAGACCTGGGTGGTGGCCCTGCGCAGCAACGACGGGCGCCTCTGGGTCCGCCAGCAGGACGGCACCTGGCTCGGAGGCCAGGGCTACGGGGGAACCTCCCAGAGCCTCTTCGCGGTCTACCAGCCGACGAGCACGGTCGTCTACCTGCCGGCCACCGGGCACCGGTACAACGCCGGCGTGCTGGAGTTCGACGTCTACCAGCCGTGCCCGACCTGTGGCTACCGGCAGCGCGCGATCGCGGTCGTCGACACCGACCAGTACGTGTGGGGGATCGCCGAGGTGCCCGCGAGCTGGCCGATGGCCGCGCTGGAGGCGCAGGCGGTCGCCGCCCGCACCTATGCGGTCGAGCACGCGACGGTCCTCGGGCAGCATCGGTCGGGATGCAACTGCGCCGTGCTCTCCTCGACGTCCGACCAGGTCTACAGCGGCTACGACGAGATCGCGGGCTACGACGGCTCGCGGTGGCTCGCGGCCGCGAACGCCACGGCCGGCCAGATCGTCACCTACCAGGGACAGCCGGCCGAGACCTTCTACTCGTCCTCGTCCGGGGGCTACACGGAGAGCCCGGTCCAGGCCTGGGGCGGGACGAACCTCCCCTACCTGCGGGAGGGCTGCGACCCGGGTGACTACACGGCCGCGAACCCCAATGCCACATGGGAGTACTCGTTCTCGGCGGCCGCGCTGGAGAGCAAGCTCACCTCGTGGTTCGGGACCGACGTCGGGCCGGTGACCGGGATCGCCGTGACGAGCCGCTCGGGCGCGGCCCGGGCCCTGTCCGTGACCGTGACCGGGTCAGGCGGCGCGATCACGACGACCGGGGCGAGCCTCGCCGGCGCGCTCGGCCTGCCGTCGCCGCTGTTCTACGTGAACGTCGACCTCCTGGTGACCGGCGCCATCCGGACGCTCTACGACCGGTTGATGTGCGCCCCCGGGCTGGCCGCGACCCCGGCCGTGACGGCGCCCGGCGGGCTGCAGCAGGGCTTCGCCAACGGCACGATCTACGCGCCCTCGTCGGGAGGGGCCTTCTGGCTTCGCGGCCCGATCCTCGCCAAGTACCAGTCGCTCGGCGGCCCGGGCGGGCTGCTCGGGATGCCCGCGAGCGGCGTGACCTGGCGCCGGACCTTCACGAAGGCCGCGTTCGCGAACGGGGCGATCTACTGGTCGGCGGCGACGACCGGCGCGTTCGAGATCCATGGGCCCGTCATGGTCCAGTACTACGCCCTGCGGGGTGCCCTCGGCCCGCTCGGGCTCCCGGTGGGCGACGTGCAGACGCTGCCGTCCGGCCAGCTCTCCGACTCCTTCCAGCACGGCAGCATCACGTGCCCGGCGTCGGGAGGCGCCTGCTCGGTCGCGACCGGGTAGGCTTGGCCGCCCATGGCGAACACGAAGCGGTCGGCGGCGCGGCGCCGGCCCTCCGCGGGCACGAGGTCCCGGCCGGGCGCGACGTCCGGGTCGCGGGGTGGTCGTGCATCCAGCCGTTCCGGGGGCCATCGGGACGAGCAGCGCCGCCTCGCCGTCCGGCTCGCCCTTGGCACCGGCGGCGTCCTGATCGTCGGGATGGCCCTGACGCTCTGGCTCGGGGTGTCTCGCACCGGCTCGCCGACCTCCTCCCCCCAGTACGCGCCCATCGGGATCCCGAACCCCTCCTCGCTGCCCGGCCTGCTGACGGGAGCCGCGCCGTGGGCGGCGAACACCGCCGACCTCCGTGCGCGGCTCCGGGATCTCGGCCTGCCGGCGCTCGCCAGCGAGGGGACCGCGCTGCACATCCACCAGCACCTCGACCTCTACGTGAACGGCCGAAGGGTGGCGGTCCCGGCGGGGATCGGCATCGGGGGGACCCTCTTCGCGCCGGTGCACACGCACGACGCGTCGGGGGTGATCCACGTCGAGTCGCCGGTGCAGGTCCCGTATACGCTCGGCCAGCTCTTCGACATCTGGGGGGTGCGGTTCACCCGCAGCTGCCTCGGGGCGTACTGCTCCGGCGGCGGCGCCTCGTTGAAGGTGTGGGTCGACGGACACCTGGTAACGGGCAATCCGCGCCAGGTCCAGCTCCTCGAGCACGAGGAGATCGTGGTGGCCGTCGGGACGCCGGCCGAGATGCCCAACCCGGTGCCGCGCAGCTGGGCCTTCGCCGCCGGCCTCTGACGGGCGAGCGGAGGTTCCGGAGCTCAGGCTCAAGTTCAGGTCCAGGGCTTCCCCGCCGGCCTGCCGGGGTGGTACGCTGTGCGGGCGCTGCGGTTCTTGGGGAAGGGAGCCGCGAGCGCTCGAGGGGGCGTCTTCGGACGCCCCCTCCTCCATTCGGGGCGGGCCCGTCCGAGCCGCCGGGATCAGTCGAGCCGGAGGAACCCCTCGGCTTCCGGGTCAAGGTCGGGCCGTGGCGGCGGTCCCTCGGTCGGGGCCGGGCCGACGGCGACCGACCCGAGCGGGATCCACTCGTCGTCCAGGCCGAGTGCCTCCCTCGTCTCCTGCCTGCAGAACAGGGTCGACGAGACCCAGCACGAGGCCAGGCCCTGGGCGCGCAGGGCGAGCAGGAGGTTCTGGATGGCCGCCCCGCCCGACAGGAGGAACATGTCGCGCTCGGCGGCGGCGCGCTCGTCGTCCGGGTAGGCGTGCGCGTCGCGGGTACGAACGCATGGCACGATGACGGCGGGCGCCTCGCCGAGCAGCGCATCGGACCTCGCCAGGCGACGGGCGATCACCGTCTCGGGGACCTCGTCGGCGCGAAGGTCGGCCGTCCAGGCTGCGGCCATCGCGGCCAGCAGGCGCCGCCTTGGGGCGGGCGAGGTCAGCGCGACGAACAGCCACGGGCGCGTGTGGTGGGGCGCCGGGGCGGTGCAGGCGGCCCTCGCGGCCTCCACCAGAGCCTCGCGTGGCACCGGGCCGTCCCCGAAGCGCCGGATCGACCGGCGCGCGTGGATCGCCTGGAGCGGCGACTCCCGGAACAGGTCCTCGGCCGGCGGCCGGACGAGGTCGCGGGCCGGCCGGTCGGGGGATGGGGCGAGCGGCCGGACCCCCCGCACGACGGCCACCGGGACGCGGTCGGCCTTCCCGATCACGAGGCCGCTCGCCGCGGCCACCTCGTCGGCCAGGGCCATCTCGGTCGCCTCCAGCACCATGCCGCCGGCGTCGGTCGTTCCGCGCAGGTCGACCAGCGAGGGCAGCCCGGCCGCGCCGATCGCGACGTTCACCAGCCCCCGGCGCCAGGCCCGTCCGAACGTGTCGGTGACGACGAGGCCGAGGCGCCGGCCGGTGGCGGCCTCGAGCCCGGCGCGGATGGCGGTGGCGCTGGCGTCCGGGTCCTCGGGCAGCAGCGTCAGGAATCCGGCGGCGACGTTGGAGGCGTCGACGCCGGCGTTCGCGCAGACCAGCCCGTGGCGGGTCTCGGCGATCACGAGGTTGCCCCGGCGGGCGACGACCCGGCGGGTCTCGGCGGCCACGCGCGCGGCCTTCCCGTCGGGCCCGGCCGGGACGGCCCGTCCTTCGGCCTTCGAGACGACCTTCTGGGTCACGACGACCACGTCGCCGTCCTCGAGGACGATGCCGGCGCGCTCGAGCGCCCCGAGAATCAGGCCAGGCAGGGAGTCGCCGGCGCGGACCTCCGGGATCCCGGGGACGGGCAGCACCTCGACGCTCACGCCGACGCGGCCTCCGGGGGGGGCAGCAGGTCGAGCGCGGCGCGCGCGACCTGCTCGGCCACGTGATCGTCGGTCATGACCGTGTCCAGGATGGCCACGCGCAGCCCGGCGGCCTCGATCCGGGGGGCGAGGTGCCGGTCGACCTCGTCGATCACGAACGCCGAGACGAGCTCCGCGTAGCG
>JAJYHN010000012.1 GCA_021784765.1 Actinomycetes bacterium | reverse complement strand
GCCGGCTGAGGCAGGCAGCGGCGCATCCGGCACCCGACGTCTCTCCGGGGGCTTCACACGCGGCTCGGGCCGGGACGGCCGCCGCCGACGTGGGCGAGGAACAGGGCGGCCGTCGGATCCGGCCGTTCCCCGGCGCGCGTCACCAGGTGCCAGGCGCGGCGGAGCGGCAGGCCCCGGACGGGCGGGATCCGCACCGCCCCCGCCTCGACCTCGCGGCGCACGGCGTCGGCCGAGATCAGCGTCACCCCGAGCCCGACGGCCACCGACTGGACGATGGCGCCGTTCGAGCCGAGCGTGAGCGTCGCCGGCTCGAGCCCGGCTGCGGCGAGGTACTCCTCGGCGCTCGCGCGCGTCCCCGAGCCCGGCTCGCGCAGGAGCCAGGTGGCCGACGCGAAGGCGCGGGGGGCGAGGCGTCCCGCGGGCAGGGCGAGGTCGGACGGGACGGCCAGCACGAGGTCGTTCGGGCGGAACGGGCGGCCGGCGAAGCCCGACCCGGCCGGCGGCCGGCCGGCGATCGCGACGTCGGCCTCTCGGGCGCGCAGGCGCTCCCAGGCGAGCTGGCGATTGGCGACCTCGAGCACGATCTCCACGTGCCGATGCGCGGCGCGGAAGGTCTTCAGGATCGGGGGGAGGACGTGCTCCCCCGCCGTCGTGACGGCGACCAGCCGCAGGCGGCCATGCCCCGGCGCGGCGGCGGCCAGCACCGCCGAGCGCGCCTCCTCGGAGAGCCCGAGCAGGCGCGAGGCGTAGCCCGCGAGCGTCTCGCCGGCCGGCGTCAGGGCGAGGCCCCGACCCCGGCGGGCGACCAGCCCCACGCCGAGGTCCCGCTCGAGGGCCCGCAGGCTCGCCGTCACGGCCGGCTGGGTCACCACCAGGCGCTCGGCCGCGCCGCGCACCGATCCTGCGCGCACCACCTCCAGGAATGCGCGCAGCCGGTGTTCGTTCATAACCTTTACCTTATCTGATGCCTCGAAAGTTTCAATGGACGATGAAGTGGTCTCTCCGGTACCGTCGCCGGTGGGCGCGCCGGTCCGGCGCCGGCGCCGCGAGCATCGGGAGGACGAGGGACCGTGGAAGCGCTCTTCGACGCCGGCGTCAAGGAGTACCGGGTCCAGTACTTCGACGACGCCTACGCACCGCGCGACACCGACGTGCTGGCGGCCTTCCGCGTGACGCCGCAGGAGGGGGTCACGCCCGAGGAGGCCGGGGCGGCCGTCGCGGCCGAGTCCTCGACCGGCACGTGGACCACCGTGTGGACCGACCGGCTGACCGACCTCGACCGCTACAAGGGGCGCTGCTACCGCGTCGACCCGATCCCGGGCGACCCCGAGCGGTTCATGGCCTACGTGGCCTATCCCCTCGACCTGTTCGAGGAGGGCTCGGTCGTCAACATGATGTCCTCGATCGTCGGCAACGTGTTCGGGTTCAAGGCCATCCGGGCGCTTCGGCTGGAGGACCTCCGCATCCCGGTCGCCTACCTGAAGACCTTCCAGGGCCCGCCCCACGGGATCCGGGTCGAGCGCGACCTGCTGAACAAGCACGGCCGCCCGCTGCTCGGCTGCACGATCAAGCCGAAGCTCGGCCTCTCGGCCCGCAACTACGGCCGCGCCGTCTATGAGGTGCTGCGCGGCGGCCACGACTTCACCAAGGACGACGAGAACATCAACTCGCAGCCGTTCATGCGCTGGCGGGACCGGTTCCTGTTCGTCATGGAGGCCGTGAAGCAGGCCGAGGACGAGACCGGCGAGCGCAAGGGCCACTACCTGAACGTCACCGCGCCGACGTTCGAGCAGATGATGGAGCGCGCCGAGTTCGCGAAGGAGCTCGGCTCGCCGATCGTCATGAGCGACTACCTGACGATGGGCTTCACCGCCCACACGTCGCTCTCGCACTGGTGCCGGCGCAACGGGATGCTGCTGCACTGCCACCGCGCGATGCACGCCGTGATCGACCGGCAGAAGACCCACGGCATCCACTGGCGCGTGCTGGCGAAGTGGCTGCGGATGGCCGGCGGCGACCACGTGCACAACGGGACGGTCGTCGGCAAGCTGGAGGGCGACCGCGCCGGCACCATGGGCATCAACGACCTGCTGCGCGAGGACTTCGTCCCGGCCGACCCGGCCCGGGGGATCTACTTCGATCAGGAGTGGGCCTCGCTGCCGCCGGTGTTCCCGGTGGCCTCGGGCGGCATCCACGTCTGGCACATGCCCGACCTCGTCTCGATCTTCGGGGACGACAGCGTGCTGCAGTTCGGCGGCGGCACCCTCGGCCACCCGTGGGGGAACGCGGCCGGAGCGACCGCGAACCGCGTGGCGCTGGAGGCCTGCGTCGCCGCTCGGGGCGAGGGGCGGGACCTCGGGGTGGAGGGAACGGCCGTGCTGGCGAGAGCGGCGAGGAGCTCGCCGGAGCTGCGCGCGGCCCTCGAGACCTGGAAGGAGATCACGTTCGACTTCGACACCGTCGACACGCTGGACGCGCCGGCCGGGGCCGGGGGCGCGTCCTGAGCGGGAGGAGGACGAACATGGACCTCGAGACGTATTCGTACCTGCCGGCGATGACCGAGGCCGAGCAGCGCGCGCAGGTTGCCTCGATGCTCTCCCGAGGGCTCATCCCTGCCGTCGAGCACACCGAACGGCCCTCGGCGCGGAACCTCTACTGGAACCTCTGGAAGCTGCCGCTGTTCGCCGCGACCTCGCCCGACGACGTCCTGGCCGAGGTCGACGCCTGTGCGCGGGCGAATCCGGCCGCCTACGTGAAGCTCGTCGGCTACGACCCGAGGACCCAGGGTCAGGTGGCGTTCGTCATCCGCCGCCCCGCGGCCGCCGCGGCCCCGACGGAGGCGGCCCGGACCGGCTGACTCGCGCCCCGGGCGCCCGGAACGCACGGGGTGCCCCGGGCGCCCGGAACGCACGGGGCGGGTATCCTTCGGCCGTGGGACCCGGGGGCGAGGACGGCCGTCGCTTCGATCGGCGCGCGTTCCTCCGCGCGGGGAGCCGGGCGGGCGTGGCGGCGGC
>JAJYHN010000030.1 GCA_021784765.1 Actinomycetes bacterium | reverse complement strand
TCTGGACATGCCGCGACACGACCCCGGGCCGGACTCCCTCCACCCCGCCCTCGCCTGGCGGCATCGGGGCGCGCAAGGGCTACCTGGCGAAGCTCCAGGCGCTGGAGCACCTGGTCGCCGGCGGCCACGGCGCCCCGCGGGCCACGATCCCGCGGCACGCCCCATCGAGGGCGTGGCTGCTCTGGGCCGGGCTCGCGCTCCTCGCGCTCGCCCTCGCGGCCGTCCCGGCCTGGAAGGCGGGCCGGCGGCGGGCGATGCTGCTCCGGCCGCGCGAACCGGGCCCCCGGGTGCTCGGCGCCTACCGGGTGTTCCTGGACGTCGCCGGGGACCTCGGCTTCGGGCGCTCCCCGGCCGAGACCCCGCGAGAGTTCCGGGCCCGCCTGGAGGGGATCGACCGGCTCGGGCTCGTGGCCGACGACCCGGCGGCCTCGGGGCTCGCGCGGCTGACGGCGCTGGCCGATCGCGCCGCCTACGCAGCGAACGGAGTCGCGCCGGCCGAGGCGCACGAGGCGATCGCGGCCGCCCGGGCGCTGGTCCGGTCGCTGCGTGATGCGGCGGGGTGGCTCCGGCGGGTGCTCGGATGGTTCAGGCTGGCGCCGTTCGAACGGGCGGCCGGGAGCGGTCCGGCGCGGGCCCCCACCGGCCGGGTGGGGCCCACGGCCTAGGAACGGCGACCGGCGGCCCGGCGCCGCGGCTACATGCCGAGGGTGACCTCGCGGGAGGCGTCGCGCAGCGCGCGAACGAACTGGTCGCGGTCGCGCCGGAACTCGGCGACCTCGTCGGAGACCTGTCGGGTGAGCTCGTCGA
Organism: Actinomycetes bacterium; assembly: GCA_021784765.1. Taxonomy (GTDB): domain Bacteria; phylum Actinomycetota; class UBA4738; order UBA4738; family UBA4738; genus JAJYHN01. Next base: position 2,215 of record JAJYHN010000030.1, on the reverse strand, counting down.
TCGCCACGAAGAACGCCATCTGCCCCTGTCGCAGGGCGTCGAGCACCTCGCCCTCTCGTCGCACGACCCGGAAGATCGACTTGCCGTCGGTGATGAGCTTGACCTCGGCGAGGTGCTGCTCGAGGCCGGCGTGCTCGCTCAGGTACTCCCACGCGCGGCGGACGCGTTGCAGGGACATCCCTCCGTCGAGCAGCGACTTCACGACCCGCAGCGCCACGAGGTCGCGGAACGAGTACATGCGGGCCACGCCGGGGCGCCCGCCGGTCTGCTGGATCGAGGGACGGACCAGCCCGACCTCGTCCCAGTAGCGAAGCTGGCGCGGGGTGCACCCGGTGAGACGCGACGCCTGATGCGCGGTGAAACCCTCCAACGCACGCTCCTTCTCCAGAGTCGAACTCGTCGAACCTGTGGCCCGGCAGCCCCGGAGCGCCGTGGTGCCGGAGGGGAAGAACGGACATGTTCTAGACGTTCCCCGGGCGCGCTGCAACCCGGGCCCTCGACCAGCGACGACGCGGGGTGTCGGGACGCGATTCGACGGTCCGGTGAACGCGAGGCGTCGGCCAGGTGGCCGCGGGGTGGCTCAGCCCTGACCGCGGGCCCGCCGCATGCGCTCGGCGAAGCGCGCGAGCGCCGCGGACACCGACAGGCGCCCACCCCGCTCTATCGCCATGAGCTGGTCCCGGCTCATACGCTTCAAGTAGTAGTAGACGGCCAGCGCGGAGGCGAGCATCACCGCGAAGCCGGCCACGGCGACCCAGATGCTGAAGATCACGCCGAGCAGCAGCAGGAAGCCCACGGCAAAGGCGACCACCCCCCACCGCACCCGCCGGAGCAGGTGGGTCGTGAGGGAGGTCCTGCGGACGGACTCGACGAGCCGCGGGTCGTCTTCGGCGAGCCGCCGCTCGATCTCCTCGAGGATGCGTTGCTCGTGCTCGGAAAGGGGCATGGCGTCTTCTCAGCCGGAACCGGCCTCAATTATAGGAAGGGCCCTCCGATCACACTATCCCCTCTTCGGCCGGGCGAGGCCGCTCCGAGGGCGAGGCCGGAGGACGGACGACGGAGGCGCTGGCGACGAGGGCGGAGGGTCGTTCGCGGGCGTCGCGACGGCGGCCTCCGACGACGGCGCCGCGGGATGCCCCTCGAGCAGCGACGCCGGCGCCGCGGCCCGCTGCCCGAACCGGGCCCGGACCCGGTCCAGCGCGCGCTCGGCATCGCCCCACCGCCCGCCGCGGATCAGCGCGACCTGCTCGGCGCCGGCCGGGACGAGCCCCGACGCCGAGACCCCGAGCAGACGGAACCGGCGCCGGCCGGCGGGCAGCCGCGCGAAGAGGTCGGCGGCGACCCGGTAGAGATCGGCCGCGACGTCCGTCGGGTCGGCGAGGGTGCGCGAGCGGGTCAGCGTGGCGAAGCTCGGGAGCCGGAGCTTCAACGTCACGGTCCTCGCGCGGTAGCCCTCGACCCGAAGGCGCGCGGCCACGCGGTGGGAGAGGCCGAGCACCTCACGCAGGATCTCGTCGGGATCATCGAGGTCCCGCGGGTAGGTCTCCTCGTGGCCGATCGACTTCGGCGGCTCGAAGGGGACGACCGGGCGGTCGTCGACCCCGTGCGCCAGCTCGGCGAGGGCCCGCGCCTGGCCCTCGCCGAGCGCCCGGGCAAGGACGGCCTGCGGGACCGCCGCGAGCTCGCCGACCGTTCGGATCCCGAGGCGGCGAAGCGTCCCCTCGGTCTGCTCCCCAACGCCCCAGAGCGCCGCGACCGGCAGCGGGTGCAGGAACGCGAGCACCCCCTCCCGGGGGACGTGCAGCAACCCGTCGGGCTTCGCGCGCGTGGAGGCGAGCTTCGCGACGAGCTTGCTCGGTCCGATCCCGACCGAGCAGGTGAGGCCGAGCCCCCCGGCCACCAGATACCGGATCCTCGCCCCGATCCCGGGGGGCGATCCGAACAGCGCCGTCGCCCCCGACACGTCGAGGAAGGCCTCGTCGAGGGCGATCGGCTCGACCAGCGGGGTCACCGACAGGAAGATCTCCCGCAGCCGGTTCGAGAACGCGCGGTAGGACTCGAAGTCCGGAGGGACGAAGACGGCCTGCGGGCAGCGGCGGCGGGCGCGCACGGCCGGCATCGCCGAGTGGAGCCCGAACGCGCGCGCCTCGTAGGAGGCCGACAGCACCACGGCCCGTGGCCCGGCCCCGGCGACGACCACCGGCCGGCCGGCGAG
>JAJYHN010000147.1 GCA_021784765.1 Actinomycetes bacterium | reverse complement strand
CATCCCAAGGTCCATCAACACGACGTCCGGCCGCAGGCGGCGGGCCAGCTCCAGCGCCTCCACGCCGTCGGACGCCTGCCCGGCGACCTCGACCCCCCGGGACTCCAGCAGGCTCACCAGCCCCTCGCGGAACAGCGGGTGATCGTCGACCAGCAGCACTCTCACGTCGTCCTGACCTCCTCCCTGTGCGGGATGCGCGCCCGCACGACCGTCCCGGCGCCCGGCGAGGACTCGACGGCGACCACGCCGCCGAGCGCGCGCGCCCGCTCCGCCATCGTCTTCAGCCCGAACCCTCCCGGCTGCGTCCCCGGCGCGAAGCCCACGCCGTCGTCCGCGACCGTCAGGTCCAGCCCCTCCACGTCGACCGCCAGGCGCACGACCACCCGCCGCGCCGCCGCATGCCGGCGAGCGTTCGACATCGCCTCCTGCGCGATCCGCAGGACCTGGTACTGCTCGGGGCCCGGCAGCTCGCGACCGGCGTCGCGCGGGCCCTCGAACGTCGCCTCCAGCCCGGCGAGCACGCCGAAATCGGCCACGTACTCCGAGAGCGCCTCGCCGAGCGGCCGACCCGGACCCACGCGGGCCCGCAGGCCGAGGATCGCCTCGCGGACCTGGGTCCCGAGCATCCGGCTCGCCCCCTCCAGGCCGGCGAGCTCGCGCTGCGCCTGCTCCTCGCGCCCGCGCGCCACCAGCTCCTGCACCGCCTGGACCTTCGCGGTCAGGAACCCGAGCAGCTGGCCGAGGTCGTCGTGGAGGTCGCGGGCGATGCGCTCGCGCTCCTCCACGGTGGCGAGCATCTGCGCCTCCTCCAGCCGGTGAGCGTTCTCCAGGCCGGCGGAGGCGGCGACGGCGAACATGTCGAGCAGCAGCTCGTCCTCGGCGCCGAAGATCGGGCCGGAGTCGCGAGACACCACGATCGCGCCGGCCGGCTCGCCGCCCCGCAGCAGCGGGGCGGCGAGCGCCGCCCCGTCACCGGGCCCGGGACGCTCCCGCCGCCCGCTGACGGCCGCGGTCCGAAGGAGCCGCGCCTCGTGGGCCGCAGGGCCTCGGCCGGCGTCGGGAGATGCCGCGACCAGTCCCGGCTCCGCCCCGGCGGGCGAGAGCTCCAGGAACGCGCGGTCGGCGCGCGCGATCGCGCGCGCGCCCTCCACGATGAGCCGCCCGAGCTCGGTGCGCGAGACGCCGCGCGCCACGGCCGTCGAGCGCTCGTGCAGGCGCTCCAGGTGCGTGGCCCGGTCGGCGAGATCGTTGCGCAGGCGCGTGAAGGTCCGGAACACGAACACCGAGAACGGGACCGCGCCCCCCGAGAGCACGACCGTGGCGATGGCCTGCTCGCCGACGTCGCTGACGGCGCTGTGGATCTCCAGGATGTAGAGGACCACCTGCACGACGATGACGTAGGCCGTCGGCAGGACGACGGCGGCCACGCGCAGCGTTCGGAGCTCCGCGGCGAGGCGCCGGATCCCGACGAAGGCAAACAGCGTGACCAGGGCGAGCGTCGCCACGGCCACCAGGACGAGAAACGGCAGCCCGCTGCCGTTCTCGGGGGCCGAGAACGCCCACGAGGAGATCCACAGCCCGAGCACCACCGGCACCCAGACGCAGGCGACGACCGCAATCGTCCCCCTCCAGCTCGATGGCGCGTGCCGCTCCGCCCCGGGCGGCCCGGCGCGCTGCCCGGCGTCTCCCTCGATCGAGGTCACGCACCGATGGTCGCCGCCCCCTCGACGAACGGAGAGGACCGGTCGGCACGCGACGTTCGGGACCTTCGGGCAGGAACTCGGGGGCCGGGAGGGTGGCATGCGCGGCCCTCGAACAGGCGACGGAAGGAGGAACGCCGAGGGCGGAGCGGGACACGGAGGACGGGACCCTCGGCCGGGGCCGGCGTCGCGGGCGGCGGGCCAGGATCGGGCCGTGCCCCGGCCGCCGGAGGGCCCGGGGGGAGGCTGCAGCGATGGGCGCATCCGTCACCGCTCTGATCGCCGCCCTGCGCGGCGCCCTGCGCGGCGCCGTCGCCCCCCGCGGGGCCGGGTCCCGGTCCCCGGACGCCCGCACGCTCGAGGGGATCGTCGGCGCCCGCGCGTTCGCCGAGGCCGTCGCCCGAGGGGACCTCGAGGAGGCCGAGCGCGCCGCGAGGGCGGCGCTCGACGGAGGGGGCCACGGAGGCCCCGGGCACGTGGGCGGGGACGTTCGTCCCGGCCGCCGCTAGGGTCGGCCTACCGCTCGAGCGCCGGCCGCGGCGCGGCGGCCATGACCGTGCCGAGCAGCGACGAGAACGCGTCGTGCCCGGCGAGCACCGGGTAGCAGAGCACCAGGTCGGCCCCCGCCTCCCGGTAGGCCGCAAAGCGCCCCGTCGCCTCGGCGCGCCCCCCGGTCACCACCAGTGCCCGGGCGAGTGGCCCGGCGCCGGGCACGGGATCGGCGGCGCGCGCCGCGGCCGCGGCGGCGGCCGCCTCGCCGGCGAGCCCCATCGCCTCGAACTGCCGTCGATAGCCGGGGTAGGAGGCGTACTGGGCAGCCGCCCGCGCGAGCGGGGGCAGTGCCACCTCGTCCTCCTGACCGAGGCAGGCTCGAACGTAGACCGCGACCGTGATCGAGGCGGCGTCCCGCCCGGCCCGCTCCGCGGCCTCGCGGAGCGTCGCGCGCGCCGAGGCGACCCGCTCGGGGGTGCACCAGTTCAGCAGGACCCCGTCGGCGACCCGTCCGGCGAGGCCCACCATCCCGTCGCCGAGCGCGGCCAGCCAGATCGGGACCGGCGCGCCCGGGTCCAGTCGCAGGCGGAACCCCTCGGCGCCGAACACGTCGCCCGGGCCGACCGGCTCGCCGGCGAGCGCCTGCCGCACGACCCGCGTGTAGGCCTCGACGGCCGCGAGCGGCGACAGGCCGCGGAAGGCCTCGGCGGCCACGCCGCGCGGTCCGCCGCCCGCGCCCACACCGAGCACGAACCTTCCCCCCGACAGCTCCTGCACCGTCGCGGCGGCCATCGCCGTCGCGGTCGGCGACCGCGACCACATCGGGACGACGCCGGTCCCGAGCAACGGCCGGGCGGCGACGCCGGCGAACCCTGCCAGCGCGGAGAACGCCTCGCGGGCGTCGCTCTCGGGGACGAAGATCGCGTCGTAGCCGGTGGCCTCCACGGTCTCGACGACCTCGCGCTCGTCCCGCCAGGGCAGCGGGTCGCGCAGGACCACGCCCGTCCGCGCTTCGGCTACCGTCATGTCGTCATCCTCGCACAGCCGGGCACGGCGGCGCAGAGCCGCCCGGCGCGGCGGGCCCGCGGGACGGAGGGACGTGTGGAGGCGCTTGCATTCACGACCGAAGACGGGGTCGAGCTGGAGGGCGAGCTGCGGCTCCCCGGAGGTCGCCCGCGCGCGGCCGCCGTGCTGTGCCACCCCCACCCTCGGCAGGGTGGCAGCAAGGACCACCCGCTGCTGTGGGCCATCCGCGCGGAGCTCGCGCGCCGCGGGTTCGCCGTGCTCTCGTTCAACTTCCGCGGGGTGATGGGCTCGGGCGGCAGCTACGGCGGCGGCGCGGCAGAGGTGCGCGACGTCCGCGCCGCCGTCGGCGACGCGGCGCGCGTGGCACCCGGTCCGGTGCTCGTCGCCGGCTGGTCGTTCGGGGCGCACGTCGCCCTGCGCGAGGCGGTCGGCGAAGGGGCCGACGGCCCGGGCGACGAACGGGTCGGCGCGCTGGCCCTGGTCGGAATGCCGCTCGGAGACGCCGACCCGGACCTGCCTCCACTGCCCCCGACCGCTCGGCTGGCCACCTTCGAACGGCCGGCGCTGCTGCTCGCCGGCGAGGCCGACCCCTTCTGCCCGATCCCGGACCTCCGCGGGCTGGCGCGGCGGCTGCCCGGGGCGAGCGTCCACGTCGTCCCGGGCACCGACCACTTCTTCTGGAAACGCGAGCGCGAGGCGGCCGCGGAGATCGGGGAATTCGCCGAGCGCGTGCTCGCTACCGGGAGCCCGGGCCCTCCGGGGGCCGCCGATGACGCACCGTGACCTGCGAGCCCGACCCGCGGATCCTTCGCCACCCGCCTCCCCGCGGCCCGCGGACGGCCCGCCGGATCCGCCAGACGAGGACCCCGGCGAGGACGCCACCGACGACGGCCACCGCGAACAGGATCCCGAGGGCGACGCCGATCGCGATCTTGATGGCGGCCCACAGGACGCCGGTCACGACGAGCACCACGAGCACCAGGATGACCAGGGGCATCTGTTTCCTCCGCCAGGCCAGTCTACCCCGGTTCGCCGCGAAGGCCGGCCTCGGGCGCCCTTCTCACCCGCGGTTGAGGCGCCGTGGGCCGGCCCGGGACAATGGATGGGGACCCGAGCCGAAGGGAGACCCATGAACGAGGAGCCGATCACCGCCCTGCTCCGCGTCCGCGTCGGCCACGAGGACGCCCACTATGGCACCATCGCCTCCGGCGCGTACGTCATGCAGCTGTTCGGGGACCTCGCGACCGAGCTCACCATGCGCCGGGACGGCGACCAGGGGCTGCTGCGCGCCTACGAGCGCGTCGAGTTCCTGTCTCCCGTCCGCCCCGGCGACGTCCTGGAGTGCGCGGCGACGCTGGTGCGCGAGGGGAAGACCTCGAGGGGGTTCGAGGCCGAGGCGTGGAAGGTCGCGCAGGCGCGGCCCGACCTCGGCGACTCCGCGGGCGATGTGCTGGAGGAGCGCCTGCTGGTGGCGCGCGCGGTCGGCACGACCGTCGTGCCGTCGCACCTGCAGCGGAACGGCTAGCATCGTCGCCGGGCTGTGCCCGCGCGCCCGCGGCGCCCGCGACGCCCGCCCGCGACCCGGAGGTCCGCATGCCCCGCACGAACGTCAACCGCCCCGACGAGCCCGCGTACGCCGGCCTGGCGACGTTCGCGAAGCTGCCGCTGGTGCTCGACGCCGAGGGGCTGCGGGGTGCCGACGTCGCGATCGTCGGCGCGCCGACCGACGAGCTGGTCTCCTACCGCCCCGGCGCCCGCTTCGGACCACGCGCCATCCGCGCGAGCGACCCCATCGCATGGTCGCCCCCCTCGATGCCGAACATGGACGTCGGCGTCGACCCCTTCGAGGTCCTCACGGTCCTCGATCACGGCGACGTGCCCCCGACGCCCGGCTACCCGCACGTCACCCACGACGCCATCCGAAGGACGGTCGCGGGGATCTGCGCGGCCGGCGCCGTCCCGATCGTGCTCGGCGGCGACCACTCGATCGCCCACCCGGACGTCGGGGCCGTGGCCGACCATGTGGCGCCGGCCCCGGTCGGGCTGATCCACTTCGACGCCCACGCGGACGACGCCTACGAGGAGCCGCGTCTCTCCCACGGGACGCCGCTCCGGCTGCTGGTCGAGGAGGGCGCCGTGCGGGGCGAGCACGTCGTGCAGATCGGGCTGCGCGGCTACTGGCCACCGCCGTCGGACTTCGCATGGGCGCGCGCGCAGGGCTTCCGCTGGCACCTGATGGACGAGATCCACGAGCGCGGGCTCGGCCCCGTGCTGGACGACGCCCTGGCCGGGATCGCCGAGGTGCCCCACGTGTTCCTCTCGGTCGACGTGGACGTCTGCGACCCGGCGTTTGCGCCGGGGACCGGGACCCCCGAGCCCGGCGGCCTCACCGCGCGCGAGCTGCTGCGTGCGGTCCGGCGGATCGCGACCGAGGTGCCGCTCGCCGGGATGGAGGTCGTCGAGGTCTCGCCCCCCTACGACCACGCCGACGTGACGGCCCTGCTCGCCCACCGCCTGGTGCTCGAGGCGCTGTCGGGCATGGCCCTCCGCCGGCTCGGCCGCGAGCCGCAGCCCGAGCGATCGGGCTGACCGGCGCGGCCGGGGGCGGCTCGACGCCGTCCGGACCCGGCCGCCGGTCGCTACCTGGTGAGCTCGGCGCAGAACTCCCCGAACGCGTCGACGTAGGCGCGGATGTCCGCCTCGCCGTGCTGCACCGAGATCGTCCACTGCTCCTCGTCCCCGGGGGTCATGAAGATGCCCCGGTTCACCATCCACGGATAGGACGCGTAGAACAGCGCCGGGTTGGTGTCGAGGAAGTCGCGGTAGTTGGTGAGCGGCTCCTTGCGGTAGGACACGCAGCCCTTGGCCCCGAGGTCCACCGTGTGGGCCGGCACGCCGTGCTCGTCGATCGCCGACTGGCAGCCGTGCGCGAGCTGCGTGCCGAGCTCCCCGAGGTAGTCGTAGGCCTCGCGGGTCAGCACCTGCGTCAGTGCCGTGAGCCCGGCCGCGACCGACAGCGGGTTGCCGTTGAACGTGCCCTGCTGGGCGGCGCCCCTGGTGACCGCGTCCATGACGCGGGCCTCGCCGCCGAACGCGCCGATCGTGGCCCCGCCGCCGATCGCCTTCGCCCAGGCCGCGAGGTGGGGGCGCACGCCGAAGCGCTCGGTCGCGCCGCCGTAGGCGATGGTGCCGCCGCACTTCACCTCGTCGAAGATCAGCACGACCCCGTGCCGGTCGCACAGCTCGCGGAGCCGCTGCAGGTAGCCGGGCTTCGGCACCACGATGCCGATGTTCATCATGGCCGGCTCGAGGATGAGGGCGGCGATCTCGTGGCCGCGCTCGGCGAACAGCAGCTCGACGGCGTCGGCGTCGTTGAACGGCACGATGATCGTGTCGTGCCACATCGACTGCGGGACGCCCTTGGACGTCGGCATGGTCGTGTAGGCGCTGCCGGCCGCGTCGGCCGTCTCTCCGGCGACGTTCTGGCGCAGGCCGAGGACGTCGGCCTCCGGCAGCACGGAGAACAGCACCGCGTCGTGGTGGCCGTGGTAGGAGCCCTCCATCTTCACGATGCGGTCGCGGCCGGTCGCCGCGCGCGCCACGCGGATCGCGTCCATCGTGGCCTCGGTGCCGGAGTTCACGAACCGGACCTGCTCGCACTGGAAGCGCTCGCAGATCGCCTCGGCCAGCTCGACGGTCTTCGGCGTCGTCACCGCGAAGTGGATCCCCTGGTCGGCGACGGCTCGGATCGCCTCGACGATCTTCGGGTGGGCGTGGCCGACGACGTTGACGCCGAACCCCCCGTGGCAGTCGACGTACTCCGTGCCGTCGACGTCCCACACCTTCGACCCGGAGCCCCGCTCGAGGTAGAGCGGGTAGGGGTCGCCCGCCTGGAAGTTCGACGAGACGCCCTTCGGCAGGCTTGCGAGCGCCCGCTCGTGGAGCTTCGCCGACTCGGGCGTGCGGTCGACCAGGCGCGCGGTCTCGCGCCGGGCGATCTCGCCCGCCCGCGCGCTGATCCGCTCGGTGTCGATCTGCATTGCCACGGGTATCAGCCTCCTCGGTGCCCCACGGCCGGCCGGACGGCCGGCCGGCGCGGGGTCACGCCTTCTTTCGCTGGAAGACCAGGGTGGATGCGGCGATCAGCAGGCCCGCCACGAAGATCACGGTGCCGAAGACGAACACCTGCGGCGGGATGCCGACCTTGACGACGCCATACACCCACAGGGGGAACGTGATGGTCGAGCCGGCGACGAAGCTCGAGGTGATGAAGTCGTCGATCGACAGCGCGAACGCCATCAGCGCGCCGGCCATCACGCCGGGGAAGATCAGCGGAAGGGTCACCCGAACGAAGGTCACCCACGGATTCGCCCCGAGGTCCTGCGCCGCCTCCTCGATCGACCGGTCGAAGCCGGAGAGGCGCGCCCGCACCGTGATCGCGACGTAGGCCACGGTGAACATCACGTGGGCGATGAACAGCGTGATGAAGCCGCGCGGGATGTTCAGCGTGATGAAGAAGCCGAGCAGCGAGGCACCCAGAACGATCTCCGGCGCGGCGATGTTCGCGAACATCGTCTGCTCGACGAAGGCCTTGCCGGGATACCGGTAGCGGACCAGGGCCAGCGCCATCAGCGTCCCGAGGACGGCCGAGACGATCATCGTCGAGAACGCGAGCCGCAGCGTGAGCAGGAACGCCGGGGTGAGCCCCGGGATCGCGTTCCACTGCTGGTACCAGGTCGTCGTGAAGCCCTGCCACGCGAAGCTCACGACCGGCAGCCGCGCGTGGGACTGGTTGAAGCTGTAGAGGATCATGACGATGATCGGGACGATCAGGTACAGGATCACCAGCCACGTGTAGCCCGGCAGGATGAACCGGGTCCAGCGCGGCTTCCGCGCGCGGCGCGGCGGTGCCGCCGTCGCGGGGGCGGACGGCGCCTCGGCGGTGGCGGGGACGGCGCTCAGATGTACTCCTCGATGGTGCGCCCGCCGAGGACGCGCGCGTACGCGAAGATCCCGATCAGGGCGACGGCCATCAGGATCGCCGACAGCGCCGACGCCGCCGAGTAGTTGCTGTAGACGAGGAACGAGTCCTGGATGACGTTCCCGATCATGTAGTTGTTCGTGCCGCCGAGGATGGCGGCGTTCACGTAGTCGCCGATCGCCGGGACGAAGGTCAGCAGGAACGACGCGAAGATCCCGGGGATCGTGAGCGGGAGGATCACGCGCGTGAAGACCGCGATCCGGCTGGCGTACAGGTCGCCGGCAGCCTCGACGACGCGCCGGTCGATGCGCTCGAGCGCCACGTACAGCGGGAGCGCGGTGAACGGCAGGTAGTTGTAGGCGATGCCGGCGACCACGGCCGTCCCGGACGCCAGGACGTGGAAGCTGCCCGGAAGCAGGTGGATCCGCTTCAGCGTTCCGAGCACCAGACCCTGGTCGGCCAGGATGAAGCTCCACGTGAGCGTCCGGATGACGAACGACACGAAGAACGGCAGCAGGAGCATCAGCAGGAAGAAGTTCTTCCGCCTGCCGCCGTAGAACGCGATCCAGTATGCGAGCGGGTAGGACACCGCGAGGTCGATCGCGGTCGCCAGCGACCCGTAGACCAGGGAGTTCGCGAACTGCGAGTGGTACTGCCTGATCTGGTCGGGGAAGTTGCTCCAGCTCCACGTCAGGTGGCATGCGAGCGTCACCTGATTGCAGGTCTGGAGCGACAGCGACAGCATCGTCACCATCGGAACCAGGAAGAAGAACACCAGCCACGCACCTCCTGGGAAGGACAGGAGGTACGGGGCCAGGATCTTCCCCGTCCGGCTCCGGCGGCGCCGGACTACTGCGTGATCGGCACGAACAGGTTGTTCCACTCGTTCAGCTCGTTCTGGTTCTTGTACTGGTAGTAGGGTCGCGACAGGGCCGTGGCCTGCGCCGTCGGGAACACGAACGGGCTGTTGGCGACCGTCGGGTCCTTGATGACGTTCAGGATGTACTCGCTCGCCGACGGGACCGGGCAGACGTAGTTCACGTAGTCCTCGATCATGCCCTCGACGCTCGGCTGGTAGACGAAGTCCATGTACGTCATGGCCGACACGCTGTTCTGCGAGTACATCGGGATGCACATGTTGTCGGTCCAGAACATGGCCCCCTCCTTGGGCAGCACCATCTTCAGGTTCTTGTGCCCGTTGAGGTTGGCCTGGAAGATGTCCCCGGACCAGCACATCGAGATGACCGTGTCGCCGTTGGTGAGCGCGTTGATGTAGCTCTGGTCGTAGTACTGGCGCACGATCCCGGCCTTCTTCTGCGCCTCGAGCTTGGCCGCGGCCTTCTGCCACTCGGCGGGGGTCGAGTGCACCGGGTCGACGCCGGTCGCGAGCAGCCCGAGGCTCCCGAGCTCCTGCGGGTCGTTCATCATCCCGACCTTGCCCGCGTACTTCGGGTCGAAGAGCGACTGGACGCTGTCGATCGGGCCCTTGATGACGTCGGTGTTGTACGCGAGCGCCGTCCAGCCCGACTGCCAGGCCATCGTGTACTTGTTGCCGGGGTCCCAGGCGGGGTTCTTCACCAGGGGGCCGGCGTTCTTGTAGAAGTTCGTCATCTTGCTCTGGTCGAGCGGGGTCAGCCACCCGAGCTCCATGAGCTCGCCGAGGGGCGGGCTGTTGTTCGTCATCACGACGAGGTCGTAGCCCGTGTACTGCTTGGCCTCGAGCGACGGCCGGATCTTCGCGAAGAACGGCACGTTGTTCTGGATGACCTCGTAGTAGTTCACGGCGATGCCCGTCTGCTTCGTGAACAGATCGAGGGAGGGGTGCTTCCCGTGCGACACGTCGATGTAGTACGGCCAGTTGGCGAAGTTCAACGTGGTGGTCGGCTTCTGCTTCGCCCACCACTGGGCGCTGCCGATGGCCCCCGGCGTGGGGCTGGCCCCGCCGCCGGTGCCGGTGGACACCCCGGCCGTGCCGCAGGCCGCGAGGAACGCGGACAGGCCGAACGCGCCCGCCCCCATCCCCGCGTAGCGCAGCAGGTCCCGGCGGGTCATCCGGGGCTCGGTGAGTCCCCTGAACAGGGACGGATCGATGATCGGCTGCTCCTCGTGCTCCCTGTGCTCGCTCACTGCTCTTCCTCCCACTCGGCGAGGGGCTCCGACGGACGGACCGCGAACGTGTGCTCGGGCTCCCACTCGAGTCGCACGCCGCTCCCCGGCGCGGGGATGGGGTCCGTCCCCATGTTCTGCTGGTAGACCGTGAGGGTCCGCCCACCGGGGCCGTCCACCGTGAACTGGTGGCTGACCCCGATGTAGGTCGCGACCCGCAGGGTCCCCGTGACGCTGTTTCGAGCCGACGACGCCTCCCCCTCGTCGGCCACCAGACGGATCTTCTCGGGCCGGACGCCCACCCTCACACGCGACACCCCCCGCCCGTGCATGCGTGCCTCGGGCACGCGCAGGACGGCGCCTCCGTCGACCAGCACCCGCGCGATCCCTCCGGCGACCTCCTTCACCTCCCCCTCGAGCAGGTTCGAGGCCCCGAGGAACCCGGCCACGAACTCGGTGGCCGGCGAGTCGTAGACCTCCTCCGGCGCGCCGATCTGCTCGATCTTGCCGTGGCGCATGACGGCCAGCCGGTTCGACATCGTCATGGCCTCCTCCTGGTCGTGGGTCACGTACAGGAACGTGATCCCGACCTCCTGCTGGATGCGCTTCAGCTCCAGCTGCATCTGCTTTCGGAGCTTCAGGTCGAGGGCGCCGAGCGGCTCGTCCAGCAGCAACAGCTTGGGCTGGTTCACCAGCGCCCGGGCCACGGCCACGCGCTGCTGCTGGCCGCCGGAGAGCTGCGAGGGCTTGCGGCGCTCGTAGCCCGGCAGGTCCACCAGCACCAGGGACTCCTTGACCCTGCGGTCGACCTCGGCCTTGCTTACCTTCTTGCGGCGCAGGCCGAACGCGACGTTCTCGAAGACCGTGAGGTGCGGGAACAGCGCGTAGGACTGGAACACGGTGTTCACGTCGCGCCGGTACGGCGGCAGGTCCGTCACGTCCCGGCCGCCGAGCTCGATCGTCCCCTCCGTCGGCTCCTCGAACCCGCCGATCATTCGAAGGGTCGTGGTCTTGCCGCAGCCGGAGGGGCCGAGCAGGCTGAAGAACTCCCCGCGCTCGACCTCGAGCGTGAGATCGTCGACCGCGGTGGTGTCGGCGAACCGCTTGCTCACCCGGTCGAGCCGAACGTCGATCTCCCCTGACGCCCCCATCGCTGCCTTTCCCTACGTCGGATCCGTCGCGAGCCGTCGCCCGGGCGCACGCACCGCGCGCGAGCCGGTGGACGTCGATTTGCGGACGGTAGTCCCTTCCCTCCGATTGCGGTGCCCCCCGCCCGGCAAAAGGGGCACCGCAGCTTTGTACATCACGGCGCGCGGAAACGTGAGGGGGGTGGCCTCATCGGCGACCCCCCTCGCCGACACCTCCTCCTCGCCGCCTCCTACAGGGCGACGCCCGACAGCACCATGATCCGGGGCGCGGTCATCTCCTCCATCGCGTAGCGCAGCCCCTCGCGCCCGAAGCCCGAGTCCTTCCAGCCGCCGTAGGGCTGCTGGTCCGCGCGGAAGGCGCTCTGGTCGTTGATCACGACGCCGCCCACCTCGAGGTCGCGGTGGGCCTGCATCGCCCGCTCGAGGCTTCGCGTGAACACCCCGGCCTGCAGCCCGTAGGCCGAGTCGTTGACCTCGGCGATCGCCTCCTCGAAGGTCTCGTAGGGCACGAGCGTCGTGATCGGCCCGAAGATCTCCTCGCAGCGGACCTTCATCGCGGGGGTGGTGTTCGCGAGGATCGTCGGGACGTACAGCGACCCCTCGCGGCGGCCTCCGGTCAGCACCTGCGCTCCCTGCGCGGCGGCCTCGGCGACCCAGGCGTCGATGCGCTCGAGCGCGCCGGCGTCGATGACCGGGCCGACGTCGACGGTCGGGTCGAGCGGGTCGCCGTACTTCAGGCCCTCGACCTCCTTCACGAACCGCGCCGCGAAGTCGTCGTAGACCTCGGACTGCACGAAGATGCGCTGCACCGAGATGCACGACTGCCCGGCCTGGTAGTAGCCGCCGAAGGCGATGCGGGCCGCCGCCCAGTCGAGGTCGGCGTCGGAGTGCACGATCACCCCGGCGTTCCCGCCGAGCTCGAGCGTCGTGTACTTGCGCGCGTCGAGGCCCTTCAGGTTCCAGCCGATGCCCGAGCCGGTGAACGAGAACTTCTTGAACCGCCGGTCCTCGACGAGCCGCTGCGCCCGTGAGCCGGGGAGCGTCAGCACCGAGAGCACGCCCTTCGGCAGGTCGGTCTCGGCCACGAGCTCGGCGAGCAGCAGCGAGCCGAGCGGGGTCTGGCCGGCCGGCTTGATCACGATCGGCGCGCCCACCGCGAGCGCCGGGGCGACCTTGTGCGCGACGAGGTTCACCGGGAAGTTGAACGGCGTGATCCCGAGGACCGGGCCGTGCGCGAACCGCCGCACGATGCCGGCGCGCCCGTCCATGCCGGGGTCGGCGTCCAGTCGCATGAACTCTCCGCCGAAGCGCCGGATCTCCTCGGCCGCCCAGCGGAACGTCGCCGAGGCGCGCGTGGCCTCGACGAGCGCCCACTTCATCGGCTTGCCGCCCTCGCGAACGATGCTCTCGGCGATCTCGTCCCGCCGCTCGGCCAGGCGCCGCGAGACGTGCATCAGCGCCTCGGCGCGGGCGTGGGTCGGCAGGAGCCGGAACTCGGCGAAGGTGGCGACGGCCGCCCGCACCGCGTCCTCGACGTCGGCGTCGGTCGGGACCCCGACGTCGGCCACGAGGGCGTCGTCGTAGGGGCTCCGCACCTCCGCGGTGCCCTCGCCGGTCCGCCACTCGCCGGCGACATAGAACGGTCGTACCGCCATCACGGCATCACCACCCGCGGGGAGCCCCCCTCAGGGGCGACGCCCCCGATTCGGGGGGCGCCGCCCGCGTTCGTCCGTCCCTGCGGCGTCGACTCAGCCGAGCGACGCCATCACGTGCTTGATCTGCGTGTAGTCCTCGAGCGAGTACATGGACATGTCCTTGCCGTACCCGCTCTGCTTGTAGCCGCCGTGCGGCATCTCGGCCGTGATCATGAAGTGCGTGTTGATCCACACGGCGCCGAACTGCAGCCGGCGGGCGACCCGCAGGGCGCGGGCCCCGTCCCGCGTCCACACCGAGGACGCGAGGCCGTAGTCCACGTCGTTCGCCCACCGCACCGCCTCGTCCTCGTCGCTGAAGCGCTGCACGGTCACGACCGGCCCGAAGACCTCGCGCTGGACGATCTCGGCGTCCTGCCCCACGTCGGTCACGACCGACGGCCGGTAGTAGAAGCCGTCGCCCGGCAGCGCCTCGCCGCCGGTGAGGACCGTCGCCCCTGCGGCGCGGGCACGGTCGACGAACCCCGACACGCTCTCGCGCTGCTTCGCCGAGACGAGCGGCCCGACCTCGACCTCCTCGTCGGCGAGGGGGCCGACCTTGATCGACTCGACGACCGGGACGAGCGACGACAGGACGTCCTCGTAGATTCCCGGCCCGGCGATCACGCGGGTCGAGGCCGTGCAGTCCTGCCCGGTGTTCGTGTAGCCGGCGAACTTCAGCGTCTCGACGACCCGCTCGAGGTCGGCGTCGTCGAAGACCACCACGGGCGCCTTGCCGCCGAGCTCGAGGTGGACGCGTTTGACGGTGCCGGCGGCGCCCGCGGCGATGATCTTGCCGGTCGCGGTGTCCCCGGTGACCGAGACGAGGCGCACGATCGGGTCCTTGACCAGCTGGTCGCCGATCACCGACCCGCGGCCGGTGACCACGTTCAGCACGCCGGGCGGGAGGATGTCGGCGGCGAGCTCGGCCAGCCGCAGGGTGGTGAGCGGCGTCAGCTCGGCCGGCTTCAGGATCGAGGTGTTGCCGGCCGCCAGCGCCGGGCCGACCTTCCAGATCGCCATCATCAGCGGGTAGTTCCACGGGCAGATGCCGACCGTCACCCCGAGCGGCTCCCGCCGGATCATGCTGGTGAAGCCCCGCTCGTACTCTCCGGTCGACTTGCCCTCGGTGACCCGGGCCGCCCCGGCGAAGAACCGCAGGTTGTCGGCGATGAACGGGATGTCGGCCCGCGACACCGAGATCGGCTTGCCGACGTCGCGGGACTCGAGCTGCGCGAGGTTCTCGGCGTCGCCCTCCAGCGCGTCGGCGAGCTTCAGCATCATCGCCGCCCGCTCCTTCGCGGGCGTGTCGAACCAGACGTCCTCGTAGGCCTTCTGGGCGGCGGCGACGGCGCGGTCGGCGTCCTCGCGGGTGCCCACCGCGACCTCGGCGAGGGTCTCGCCGGTCGACGGGTCGATGTCGAGCTCGGTCTCCCCGTTGGAGGCATCGACCCACTCGCCCCCGATGAACATCTGTCCCCTCTTCACGGTCACGGACATGACCCCCTCCTGCGCGGGACTCCACCCGGGTCGGTCGTCCCCCGGTGGGCGGCACGGCGCCGCTGGGGGTATTACGCTACGCCTTCCCCGGCGGGCGGGAGAG
>JAJYHN010000207.1 GCA_021784765.1 Actinomycetes bacterium | reverse complement strand
GGCCAGCACCTCGACGGCCCGGCCGACCCGCGTGATCCTGGGGGCCCTGATGAACACCGCCCGGACCGGCCCGATGCCGGCGACCTCGACGTCGGTCTCGAACGAGTCCACCTGCCGGCCGTAGGCATTCCGGCGCACCGCGACGTCGAGCAGCGACAGCAGCGGCTCGCCGTCCTCGACCTCGCCCGCCATCACGATCAGGCCGGCACAGGTCCCGAGCACCGGCATCCCGGCCGCGACTCGCTCACGGATCGGCTCGACGAGCCCCTCGATGCGCGCGAGCCGGGCGATCGTCGTCGACTCCCCGCCGGGAATCGCCAGCACGTCGACGCCGGCGAGCTCGACCGGCGTGCGCACCTCGACCGGCGTGGCCCCGGCGGCCGCGAACATCGCGGCGTGCTCGCGGAAGTCGCCCTGCAGCGCGAGGACCCCGGCCTTCACTCCCGCGCCGTCCCCGTCTACCAGCCGCGGGTCTGGAGGAGGTTCGCCTCGCCGATGGTCGCGATCTCCAGGCCGCGCATCGCCTCGCCGAGCCCGCGCGAGACCTTCGCGATCACGTCGGGGTCGTTGTAATGGGTCGTCGCCTCGACGATCGCCCGCGCCATCGTGGCCGGGTCCTCGGACTTGAAGATCCCCGACCCGACGAAGTTCCCGTCGGCACCGAGCTGCATCATCAGCGCGGCGTCGGCCGGCGTCGCGATGCCGCCCGCCGAGAAGTTCACCACGGGAAGCTTTCCCGCCGCCGCGACGACGCGCACCAGCTCGAAGGGAGCGCCGAGCTCCTTGGCGGCGGCCGCGAGCTCGTCACCCCGCAGCGTTGCGACCCACCGGATCTGGCCCTGGATCTTGCGCATGTGACGGACGGCCTCGACCACGTTGCCCGTCCCGGCCTCGCCCTTGGTGCGGACCATCGCGGCGCCCTCGCCGATGCGCCGCAGCGCCTCGCCGAGGTCGCGCGCCCCGCACACGAACGGCACGGTGAAGTCCCACTTGTCGATGTGGTGCTCCTCGTCGGCCGGCGTCAGCACCTCGGACTCGTCGACGTAGTCCACCCCGAGCGCCTGCAGCACCTGGGCCTCGACGAAGTGGCCGATGCGGGCCTTCGCCATCACCGGGACCGAGACGGCCGCCATGATCTCCTCGATCTTGGTCGGGTCGGCCATGCGCGCGACGCCGCCCTCCTTGCGGATGTCGGCCGGGACTCGCTCGAGGGCCATGACCGCGCACGCGCCGGCGTCCTCGGCGATCCTTGCCTGCTCGGCGGTCGTCACGTCCATGATGACGCCGCCCTTCAGCATCTCCGCGAGACCCGTCTTGACCCGGAGGGTCCCGGTTTCGTCCTCCATCACGACCTCCCCACGAGCGAATCCACCCCGGCGTCGCTGCCGCAGCACCCCAAGTCTACCCAAGCGGCTACTTCGAGAGCGTCACCGGCACCGTCGAGGGAAGCAGCTCGACCCACGTCGTGCCCGGCGCGAGCGGGATCACGTTGCCCTGCGCGTCGACGTACTTGGTGATCGAGCCCATCGACGGCCGGACCCACCGGCCCTTGTAGACCCGGCCGTTTCGCAGCACGTACGCGGGACCGCTGCCGATCAGGTGCGCGTAGGGCGAGTGCACGCCGTTCACGTCGGTGATGGCGGACAGCGTCACCCGGACGACCATCACCACGATGTTGCGGGCATTGATGACCGACCCGTTCGAAAGGCTGGCCGGGACGGTGCCGTTGTAGTAGCGAAACCACACATCCTTCTTCGGCGCGTACCGCCAGGTGACGTCGGAGTAGACCGAGAACGGCAGGTGGATGCTCGCCGCCGGCTGCCCGCCGGCCGGCGGCGTCTTCTGGAACGTGAACACGGGCGGCGGCGCGCCCTGGCCCTTCGGGGCGTAGGCCCAGAGCGCCGCCGTGCTCGTGTACAGGTTGTGCGGCGCGATCCGCGCGGGGTCTCGCAGGTAGGCGGAGGGCTCGACGTTGAAGTTCACGTCGTGGATCCCGGCGCGCTTGACGGCGGCCATGACCTCCGGAACGGCTCCCGCGTAGCCGAACAGCGGGTGGTCGTACTGCACGAGCACGACCGGGTCCTCCATGCGCCCGCTCCGCACGGGCTCCACCCGCGGCGCCTCCCGGCACTGGAAGATCGCGATGAACCGGGTGATCCCGGCCTCGACCGGCTCCTCGTAGACGACGTCGGCGAAGTTCAGCCCGGTCTGCGGGCGCGCCTGCGGCAGGTTCTCGACCTTGATCGCGAGGGCAGGCCGGCGCGGCACCACGCCGCCGGGGGCCGGCGTCCCGGTGAGCGGACAGGTGGCCGGAGGAGGGGGGCTCGCATGGCCGCCGCCGAACGCCTGCGCGATCAGCCGCGGCCCCTTGCCGCCGCCCGCGAACAACACGAAGCCGAGGATCGCAAGCAGCACGACGGCTGCGGTGGCGGCCAGGGCGCGGCCGCGAGCAGTGAACCTCATCGGGGGGATTCCTCCTTGCGCGGACGGGGAAGGGACCGATCCACCCTAGCCGCCGGCGGGGGCCGCCTCAACGACCCCCGGCGGAGCTTCACATCTCCTCAAGGACGCGGATGCGCTCCTCGATCGGCGGGTGGGTGGTGAACAGGTTCTCGAACCAGTGGTTCCGCTCGCCGGGCACCCGGGACGGCTGGTTCAGCCACAGGTGGCCGGTGGCGTTGTTCGCGACCCGCATCGGGGTGTGGTCCGCGGCGATCTTGCGGAGCGCACCGGCGAGGCCGGGCGGGTACCGGGTCAGCGTGGCGCCCTCGGCGTCGGCGAGGTACTCGCGCTGCCTCGACATCGCGAGGCGGATGATCTCCGCGATCAGGGGGGCGAGCAGGGCGACCACCAGCCCCGGGATCGCGAGGACCACCGAGCCCCGCCCGCCGACCTCGTCCCGGCTGCGCGCCCGACCGCCGGCCCGGCCCCACCAGAACCACCGGAGCAGGAACTCCGCCAGCAGCACGGCCGCACCGACGAGCGTGGCGACGATCGTCCCGACCAGGATGTCCCCGCCCCGGACGTGGGACATCTCGTGGGCGACCACGCCCTCCAGCTCGACCCTGTTCATCGTGTCGAGCAGGCCCTGGGTCACCGCGATCGAG
>JAJYHN010000084.1 GCA_021784765.1 Actinomycetes bacterium | reverse complement strand
ATGCCGGTCCGCTGCCGAGGCGACGAATCTGTCCGGCCACGTGTCCGGCGTCCGCCGCCCTGCCGCACCGGGCGGCGCGTCTCCGAGATCCCGCGGCCGGCGAAGCATCGCCGGCCGCTCACCCCGATCCTTCACCCCGAGCCACTCCCCTCGGTCGCCGGCGCGCCATCACCCCGTTCGGGACACCTCTCCCTCCGCCGCGAGCGCCCGGTAGCCGAGTGCCTCGGAGACGTGCTCGGCGCCGACGTGGCCAGCGCCGGCGAGGTCGGCGATCGTCCGCGCCACCCGCACCGTCCGGTCGAAGCCGCGCCCCGACAGTCCGAGGGCGTCCACCGCCCGTCCCAGCATGGTGGCCGCCTCGTCAGTCATCCGCGCCTCGGTCCGGGCCCGGCGCCCCGGGACGTGCGCGTTGCAGGCCCACGGCGTCCCGGCCAGCCGTGCGCGCTGCCGGGCGCGTGCGGTCTCGACTCGCTCGCGGACCGCGACGGACGGCTCTCCCTCGCCGGCGCCCACCAGCTCGGCCCGCGTGAGCCGGGGAACGGTGAGGTGGATGTCGATGCGGTCCGCCAGCGGACCGGAGAGACGCTGCCGGTACGCGTCGGCCCGGGCGGGCAGGCAGCGGCACGCTCGCCGCGGATCCCCCTCGTAGCCGCATGGACACGGGTTCGAGGCCGCCACGAGCGTGAACCGCGCCGGGAACTCGACGGCGCCGGCGACGCGGACGACGACGACCCTCCCGTCCTCGAGCGGCTGCCGCAGCCCCTCGAGGGCATCGCGCCGGAACTCGACGAGCTCGTCCAGGAACAGCACCCCGTGGTGGGCGAGACTCGCCTCCCCCGGCCGGGGCAGGCCGGCGCCCCCACCGAGGAGTCCCGCAACCGAGACGCTGTGGTGCGGGGCGCGGAACGGCCGCACCTCGACGAGGCCGCCCTCGCGCAGCAGGCCGGCCACGGAGTGCAGCCGGGTCACCTCCAGCGCCTCCGCCCGCGTCATCGACGGCAGGATGGTCGGAAGCCGCCGGGCGAGCATCGTCTTGCCGGCCCCGGGCGGGCCGATCAAGAGCACGTTGTGGCCCCCGGCCGCTGCGATCTCGAGCGCCCGACGCGCCGCCCCCTGCCCTCGCACGTCTGCCAGGTCGGCGAGCTCGCCCACCCTGGCCGGCGTCGCCGGGCTGCCGGGGACCACCAGCCGGGACGCCGCCATGCTGAGCGCACCCCCGGGCCCCTGGCTCGTGTGGGACCCCGCGACGTCCGCGTCCCCGGCCGGATCGGCGAAGGACGGTCGCTCGCCCGTCCGGGCGAACCGCACCGCCGCGGCGAGCGACGCGACGCCGACCACGTCGATGTCCTCCACCAGCGCCGCCTCGGCGGCGTTCGCCGACGGCACGATCACGCCGTCGAGCCCCGCTGCGGCCGCCGTCATCGTGACCGAGAGCACGCCAGGCGTCGCGACCAGATCGCCGCGCAGCGAGAGCTCGCCGAAAGCCGCGTAGCGCTCGAGCCGGACGGGCGGCACCTGTCCCGAGGCGGCGAGCACCCCGAGGGCGATCGGGAGGTCGAACCCCGGACCCTCCTTGCGCACCCCCGCGGGCGACAGGTTGACGACGACCCGCCGGAGGGGCCATTCGAGCCCCGATCCCTCAACGGCCGGCCGGACCCGCTCGCGGGCGTCCTGGACTGCGCTCCCCGGCAGCCCGGCGAGGGCCAGCGCCGGCAACCCTCGCCCGATGTCCACCTCGACCCTGACCGGCCGCCCCTCGACCCCGACGATCGCGACCGTCAGCACCCGCCCGTACACGGTCGCACCGTAGCCCGAGGCACCGACATGTCCGCCCGACGAGTCCTCGACCAGCATCGACGCGGGCGCACGCCGCCGCGGCCCTAGAAGGCATCGACGAAGACGTGCAGCATGGGCCGCCCCGCCGCGTCGAACCCGACGCTCGCCACGTCGAAGCGGATCCGCCGGGCAGCGGGATCGGGCCCCGTCGAGCTCAGGAACGCCTCGGCCAGCCGCCGGACGCGCTCGCGCTTGCGGGCGGTGACGGCCTCGTACCCGCCCCCGAGGGCCGCGCCCCGGCGTGCCTTGACCTCGCACACCACGAGGGTGTCGCCGCGCTCCATCACCAGGTCGAGCTCGCCCAGCCGGCAACGCCAGTTCCGCGCGACTGTCCGAAACCCCCGCTCGCGGTACCAGGCGAGCGCGGCGTCCTCGCCGGCCCGACCGGTCGCCGACCGCCCTGCGTCGCCAGCGCCCTCGCCCACCAGGGGAGTGTGCCGCGCGGCTACGACAGCGTGGGGTCGCCCCGATCGCCCTGCACCACGTCGTCGGGGGCGATGTCCTTGTGGGCGAGCTCCTCGACGTTGACGTCGTTGGTCGTGACGACCCGTACGCGCCGCACGAACCGCGCCGGCCGGTACATGTCCCAGACCCATGCGTCGGTCAGCTCGACCTCGAACCACGGGCTCCCGGGGCCCTCGTGCTCGCGCACCTCGACCCCGTTCGCCAGGTAGAAGCGGCGCTCGGTCTCCACCACGAACGTGAACATCGGGAGCACGTCCCGGTACTCGCGCCACAGGCGGAGCTCCATGTCGTCCTCGAACCGCTCGATGTCGTCGTCGCTCACGCGTCTCCTTCCTCACGGCCCGGCGGCGCGATGCCCCGGAACGACATCCGGTGGATCGGGGTCGGCCCGAGCAGCGCGAGGACGGCGAGGTGCTCCGCCGTCCCGTAGCCCCGGTTGCGGTCGAACCCGTAGTCCGGGAACCGCCGATGGTAGCGGTCCATGGCGCGGTCGCGGGTCACCTTGGCGACGACCGATGCGGCGGCCACCGAGGCGCAGGTCGCATCGCCCTTGCGCATCGACAGGCTCGGGAGCTCGATCCCGGGCACCCGGAACCCGTCGGACAGCACGAAGTCGGGAGAGACCGGCAGGCCCCGCAGCGCCTGCCGCAACAGCGCGAGGTTCGTGCGGTGCAGCCCGACGCGGTCGATCCTCGACGGCAGGGCGCGGACGACCGCCACGGCGACGGCCCCGGCCAGGATGCGCTCGAACCAGGCCTCGCGCGCGGTCGGGGACAGCGCCTTCGAGTCGTCGAGCCCCTCGACGTCGAAGTCCGCCGGCAGCACCACGGCCGCGGCCACCATCGGCCCGGCCAGGGCCCCGCGCCCGGCCTCGTCGACGCCGCCGACCAGCAGGAAGCCCTCCGCGCGCAGGCGTCGCTCGTAGTGGTCGATCGGCCGGCGCCCACCCGGACGCCCGCGCATCACCACCGCCTCCGCCCCGGTCACCCCCGTCATCAGGCTCACCACGCCTCCCAGGGAAGCCTACCCCCTGGCGGCGACGCGTCAGGGGCCGTTCCCCGAGGTGTAGCGGGGGGTCGAGAGCCACCGGATCCGCGACGGCGGCCAGATGACCACGAAGGCCCGGCCGATGACCTTCGAGATCGGGATGTAGCCCAGGCCGTAGCGGGAGTCGAGGGAATCGGTCCGGTTGTCGCCCATCACGAACAGCTCACCGGCCGGCACGTGGAAGGGGCCAGAGCTGCTCGTGTCCCTGATCGGGCTGAGGTAGGGCTCGGGTCGCAATGGGACCCCGTTCACGTAGACGATCCCGTGCGAATCCTCGATGGTGTCGCCCGGCAGCCCGATGACCCGCTTGATGAAGTCCTTCTGGGAGCTCTGGGTGAAGCCGAGCCCGTCGGTCAGCCAGTGGACGAAGGCCTGGACGACGTTGCGATGCGGCTGCGGGCCCGGGTGGGGGTCCTGGAACACGATGATGTCGCCCCGCCGCGGGGGGTGGAAGACGTACGCGAGCTTGTTGACGAGCACCCGGTCGCCGACCATCAGCGTCGGCTGCATCGAGGGCGAGGGGATGTAGAAGGCCTGGACCAGGAAGCTCTTGATGAGCAGCGCGATGACGAACGCGATGACGAGCAGGACCGGCAGCTCGCGGAGGAAGCTTCCCCGCCGCCGCTCGCCAGCCGGCTTCGAGGTCGGGGGCGGCTCGGAGCCCGCCGGCTTCGAGGTCGCGGGTGGCTCGGAGCCCGCCGGCTCGGTCGCGAGCCCCTCGGGATCGGGCTCGCCCGGGGCCCCGGCGGCCATGCGCTATTCCTGCTCCTCGCCCGGCCCGGGCTCGGCGGTCGCGGCCGCCACGCTGGCGGCGGGGACGACCTCGCGCCGCTCCCTGATGCGGGCAGCACGCCCCCGGCGCTCGCGCAGGTAGTAGAGCTTGGCCCGGCGGACCCGGCCACGCGTGACCACCTCGACCTTGGCGATGGTCGGCGAGTGCACCGGGAAGGTCCGCTCGACCCCGACGCCGAAGGACACCTTGCGGGTGGTGAACGACTCGCGGAGCCCGCCGCCGCGGCGGCGGATCACCACGCCCTGGAACACCTGGATGCGCTCGCGGTTGCCCTCGATGACGCGGACGTGCACCTTGACGGTGTCGCCCGGCCGGAACTCCGGCAGGTCCTCGCGCAGGCGCGGAATCTCGACGAGATCGGTCCTGTTCATGGCGTTCGAAGTCAGCCTTCGGATCGGGGAACGGTCACGAATGATAGCACCGGCCGCGCGGAGGCCCCCGTCAGGCCAGAAGGTCCGGCCGGTTTCTCCGTGTCTTCTCCATCGCGGCGCGACGGCGCCACTCGGCGATCGCCGCGTGGTTGCCGGACAGCAGCACGTCCGGGACCGCGAGGCCACGGAACTCGCGTGGCCGTGTGTAGTGGGGGTGGTCGAGCAGGCCCTCCCCCTCGAAGGACTCCGCGGCCAGCGACGCCTCGTTGCCGAGCACCCCGGGGACCAGGCGGGAGACGGCCTCCAGCACCACCAGCGCGGCGAGCTCTCCTCCCGCCAGCACGTAGTCGCCGATCGAGACCTCCTCGGCCCCGAGCACCTCGGCCACGCGCTCGTCGACGCCCTCGTAGCGGCCGCAGATGAGGACCAGGCGTCCGGCGACCGCCAGGCCCCGCACCATGGGCTGGTCCAGGCGCCGGCCGGCCGGCGAGAGCAGCACGACTCGCCGCGGCCCCTCCCCCAGCGCCTCGGCGGCCGCCACGATCGGCCCCGGCGCCATGACCATGCCCGGCCCGCCACCGAACGCGTAGTCATCGACCTTGCGGTGCGGGTCGTCGCTGTGCTCGCGGATGTCGTGGACGGCGACCTCGAGCACCCCGGCAGCGATCGCCTTGCCGAGCAGGCTCTCGCGCAGCGGGCTCTCGAAGATCCCGGGGAAGATCGTGAGGACGTCCACCCGCAGGAACGGGCGCCCGGGGTCCGCGCCGGCGGCCTTGCTCACCGCTCTCCCTCCTCGGGTGCCGTGAGGCCCGGCACCTCTCGCACGAGGATCCGGCGTCCGACCAGGTCGACCTCGGCCACGACATCCTTCAGGGCCGGCACGAGCCACTCCCGACCGCCTTCCTCCCGAGCGACCCAGACATCGTTCGCCGGGGTCCGCAGCACCTCGCGGACCGGGCCGAGGGAGCGGCCGGCCTCGGTCACGACCTCGCAGCCGACCAGCTGGTGCGGCCAGAACTCGCCCTCCGGCGCCGGCGGGACCTCGTCGACGGGGACGAACAGGTAGCCGCCCGCCAGGGCCTCGGCGGCCGTTCGATCCGGCACCTCACGGAAGGCGATCAGCAGGCGGCCCCGGTGGGGACGCGAGCCGACGATCGTGAGCGGCCGCGCGGCATCCTCACCGGCGTACAGGCGCGAGCCGGGCGCGAACCGCGCCTCGACCTGGGTGAGCGGCAGCACCGCCACCTCGCCGTGGATGCCGTGTGCCCGGGTCACCCGCCCGACGGCCACCCACGCGGCCCCACCGGCCCCACCGGCCGCGGACGCGGACCCGGGCGGCCCCGCCGGGCTCACCCCACGATCTCGACGTGCGCGTCGGCGCCGAGGTGGGCCCCGGCGGCGCGCATCACCGTCCGGATGGCGCGGGCCGTGCGCCCGGCGCGGCCGATGACCTTGCCGACGTCGTCCTCGGCGACCGTGAGGCGCAGCACCGGCCCACGTTCGCCCTGCACCTCTTCGACCCGGACGGCGTCGGGGTCGTCGACGAGGTTGCGGACGATGAACTCGAGCAGCTCCTTCACCAGGGTCTCCGGGGGGCGCCGCCGGTCAGGATGCCGGGGCGACGGCGCCGGCCGTCGAACCCTTCGCGGCCCCCTTCTTCGCGGGGACCTTCGGAGCCGGGCGAGGGCGCACCGCCTCGAACTGCGACCACACGCCGGCGATGTCGAGGAGCTTGCGCACCTGCTCGGTCGGCCGGGCGCCGACCGTCAGCCAGTGCAGGGCCCGCTCCTGGTCGATCTCGACCACCGAGGGGTCGGCGAGCGGGTGGTACTTCCCGATGCTCTCGATGAACCGCCCGTCGCGCGGGCTGCGCGAGTCGGCGACCACGACCCGGTAGAAGGGCCGCTTGGTGGCCCCCAATCGCTTCAGCCTGATCTTGACCACTACCTGCCTCCTGGAGCCGCGAGCCACCGCGGCTCGCCGTGAAGAACCGACCCTACAGGTTACGAGAGCCGGGGCAGCCTCGGCATCCCCTTCGGCATGCCCTTCATGCGACGCGCGCCGGGGCCGCCGGGGCCGCCGATCCCGGCCATCCCCATCATGGACTTCATCATCTTCCGCGCCTCCGAGAACCGCTTCAGCAGCGCGTTCACGTCGGCCGTCGTCGTGCCGGAGCCGCGCGCGATCCGCAGGCGCCGGCTTCCCCCGATGATCGCAGGATCGCGCCGCTCTCGTGGGGTCATCGAGCGGATGATCGCCTCGGTGCGGGTGAGCTCGCGCTCGTCGACCTGCAGATCCTTCAGCGCCGCGCGACCACCGGGGATCCCCGGCAGCATCGCCAGGATGTCCTGCAGCGAGCCGAGCTTCTTCATCTCCTGCATCTGGGCGAGGAAGTCCTCGAGCGTGAACTGCGCGGCGGCCATCTTCTCGGCGGCCTCCCGCGCCCTGTCCTGATCGATCGTCTGCTCGGCCCTCTCGATCAGCGTCAGCACGTCGCCCATGCCGAGGATCCGCGAGGCCATGCGGTCGGGATGGAAGGGCTCGAGGTCGGCCAGGCGCTCGCCGGTGCCGGCGAAGTAGATCGGCCGCCCGGTCTCGTGGGTGATCGACAGCGCCGCGCCGCCGCGGGAGTCACCGTCGATCTTGGTGAGGACGAACCCCGTGAGGTCGACCTCCTTCATGAACGCCCGCGCCTGCACCACGGCGTCCTGGCCGGTCATCGCGTCGCAGGCCATGAGGACGTGGTGGGGTCGGATCGCGTCGCGGACCCGCCGGGCCTCCCGCATCATCTCGGGGTCGACGTGCAGCCGGCCGGCCGTGTCGACGATGACCACGTTGTGGCCCTCGCGGACCGCCTGCTTCACCGCGTTCTTCGCCACCTTCACCGGATCGCGTCCGTCGGAGGCGACCGGGACCCCGAGCTCCGCGCCGAGCGTCCGCAGCTGCTCGACGGCCGCCGGACGCTGGAGGTCGGCCGCCACGAGCAGCGGGCGCCGTCCCCGCTCCCTGGCGAGGTAGCGGGCGAGCTTGGCGGAATGCGTGGTCTTCCCCGAGCCCTGCACGCCGGCCATCATGATCACGACCGGGTTCGCGCCGGGGAGGACGAACGGCCGGTGCTCGCCGCCGAGCGTCGTCGCCAGCTCGTCGCGGACGATCTTCACGACCTGCTGGGCCGGGGTGAGCGAGCGCATGACCTCGTCGGACACCGCCCGAGCCCGCACGCGGCCGAGGAAGTCCTCCACGACGTCCAGGGCGACGTCGGCCTCGAGCAGCGCCGTGCGGATGTCCGCGAGGGCATTGTCCACCTGCTTCGGATGGAGCTTGCCCCGCGAGCGAAGCTTGCGGAAGGTGGCGTCGAGCCGATCGGAGAGCGCGTCGAACATACGAAAGAGAGGCTACGACACGGGCCGGGCCGACGGCGCCACGGCTCAGGACACCAGACGGCGGGCGAAGCCCTGCGGGTCGAACGGCTGGAGGTCGTCGATCCCCTCTCCGGTGCCGACGAGCTTCACCGGCACGCCGAGCTCCTCGCGGACCGCGAGCACGATCCCGCCGCGGGCGGTCCCGTCCATCTTCGTCAGCACCACTCCCGACACGTCGACGGCCTCGGCGAACGCCCGGGCCTGCGCGATGCCGTTCTGCCCGGTCGTCGCGTCGAGCACCAGCAGCACCTCGTCGGGGGCGCGGCCGGCGGCCTTCTCGAGCACCCGGTGGACCTTCTTCAGCTCCTCCATCAGGGGCGTCCGGGTGTGCAGGCGCCCGGCCGTGTCGACGATCAGCACGTCGGTGCCGCGCGCCGCCGCCGCCTTCACGGCGTCGAAGGCCACGGCCCCGGGGTCGGCGCCGCGCTCCTGCGCCACGAGGTGGGCGCCGGCCCTCCTCGCCCACGTCTCGAGCTGCTCGCCGGCCGCGGCACGGAACGTGTCGGCCGCGGCCATCGCGACCGAGCGCCCCTGCCGACTGAGCATGTTCGCGAGCTTCCCGATCGTCGTCGTCTTCCCCGTCCCGTTGACCCCGACCACCATCACGATGCCGGGCGCGCCCGACGGCGCCGTCCACGCCGGGTCCCCGGCGAACACCCCGGCGACCGCCTCGGCCACCGCGCCGGCCGGATCCGCCGGCGGCCGGTAGGCCTCGCGAACCCGCGCCACCACCAGGGCGGCTGCCTTCGGCCCGACGTCCGCCCGGATCAGCGCCTCCTCGAGCCCGCGCCAGACGTCCTCGCCGGCGCCGCCGCGGAACAGCCCGCGGATCCGCTCGGCAAGCCCCCCGGCGGCGCCGACCGGTGCCGGCGCGGGCCCCCCGGGCGCCGGGGCGAGCGGCGGTCCGGCCCCGATCTCGGCGCTGCGGCGGCGGCGCCGGCGATCGAGCACGATCAGCCCGGCGATGACCATCAGCAGGAGATAGGCGACCGCAATCAGAAGGAAGGTCAGCACGGCGACAGATGAGGCTACTCGACCGGAGCCGCCTCGACCCGCCCGGCGCCGGGGACCTCGCCCTCGATCGCCTCGTGCTCGGCCCGCGTCAGGTCGACCCGCCGCCCGTCGCCCAGCCGCTCCGAGACGACCTTGCTGGTGCCGTCGCGCCCCATCGACACGCCGTAGAGCGCGTCGGCCACCTCCATGGTGCGCTTCTGGTGGGTGACGATCAGCACCTGGGAGCGTCCGGCGAGCCCCCCCAGCGCGCGGATGAACCGGTGGAGGTTCACGTCGTCGAGCGCCGCCTCGACCTCGTCCATCACATAGAACGGGCTCGGGCGGGCCTTGAAGATCGCGAAGAGGAATGCGACGGCCGCCATGGCCCGCTCGCCGCCCGACAGCAGGGACAGCCGCCGCACGCGCTTTCGGCCGGGGCGGGCCTCGATCTCGATGCCCGAGCCGAGCACGTCGGCCGGGTCCTCCAGCAGCAGGCGTCCCTCCCCGCCCGGGAAGAGCTCACCGAACAGCTCCGCGAACTCGCGGGCGACGTCGCCGAAGGCCGACAGGAACATCTCGGCCATCTGGCGGTCGACCTCCGCGATGACCTCCAGGAGGTCGCGGCGGGCCGCGCGGACGTCCTCGAGCTCGCGGGTCATGAAGTCGTGCCGCTCCCGCAGGGACCCGAGCTCGTCGGCCGCGAGCAGGTTCACCCGGCCGACCAGCTCGAGTCGCCGGGCGATCAGCTCGGCACGGCGCTGCAGGGGCTCGACGGCGTCGTCCTCGGCCAGCGCGGCGACGGCCTCGGCCGGCTCCCGGCCGTGTCCCTCCCGCAGCAGCCGCTCGCCATCGACGATCCGCCGCTCGAGGTCCAGGCGTGCCCGATCCTCGTCCTCGTGCGCCGCGCGGAGCCGTTCGAGCTCGGCCGATCCCTCGCGCCAGGCGCGGTTCAGCTCGGCGTCCTCGTCGCGGACCGAGCGTGCGGCGTCGGTCGCCACCTGGAAGGCGGAGGCCTCCACCACCCCGGCCGCCTCCGCCTCGGCGAGCCCGGCCTCGGCGGCCGCCCGGGCCGCCTCGGCCTCGGACAGGAGTCGGCGCAAGGCCACCGGGTCCTCCGCCGACAGCGCGTCGGCCTCGCGCCGGGCCCGCGCCACGCCCGCCTCGAGGCGCGACCGCTCGCGGCGGAGCGCCTCGACCTCCACCCGCAGGTGCACCGGCGGCTCGGGGCGCGAGGGCAGGTCCGGCAGCGCGGGCTCGTCACCGGGCCAGGACTCGAGCCGGGCCCGCGCGGCCGTGGCCGTGCCGAGCACGCCGCGAAGGCGTTCGGCCACCAGGTCGCGCTCGCGCCGGAGCGACGCGAGCTCGGCCCCCAGGCCGGCCATCTCCTCGGCCGCCGCCGTGATCCCCCGGTCGGACTCCTCGATCTCCCGGCGCACGATCTCGAGCCGCGCCTCCGTCTCGCCCCGCTCGCGGCGCGCCTCGCGCAGCCCGGCCCGCACGGCGGAGAGCTCACGTTCCAGCGACGCCGACTCGCGCCGGAGCTTCTCCATCCGCTGATCGATCCGGGCCGGAGTCCGCACGAACAGATCCCCGACGACGATCCCCTCGCGGGTGACGAACTGCGCGCCCGGGTGGCGCTCGTGCCCGGCCGCCGCCTCCTCGAGGGTCTCGGCCAGGTACACGTCGGCCAGCAGCGACCCCGCGAGGCCCCGGACTCGGGGCTCAGGCTCGACGAGGTCGAGCAGGCACCGCTCCCCCGGCACCGGGGAGCGCTCAGGGCCGCCCTCCGCCGGCGCCAGCAGCAGCCCGGCTCCGGCCGCCTCCTCGGCCGCGGCCGCGATCGCCCGGTCCCGGGTCTCGTAGACGACGGCGTCGGCGAACGCGCCGAGCGCCGCCCGCAGCGCCACCTCGAGGTCCGCCGGCGCGGCGATGAGCGTCCGCAGCACCCCGAGCGCACGAGCGCCCTGGGCGCGGGCGAAGGCCGCCCCGGGGGACTCGACCAGCTCGGCCCGGCGGGACTCCACGACCTCCTGACGCGCCACGAGGCGCCCCTCGGAGGACTCGAGTCCCGCCAGTGACGAGGCGAGCTCAGCGCGGCGGCGGTCGAGCGCCGCCTGCTCCTCGACGAACGGCGCCGCCTGCGCGTCGGCCCGTTCGACCTCCGCCTCGAGGTCGTCGGCCCGCGCCGCCGCGCGGGCGATCCGTTCGTCGAGCTCGCCCAGCACCCGGGCCATGTGCTCCTGCTCGGCCTCCTGCAGCGCGAGCGCGCGGCGGACGGCCTCGGCCTCGGCGCGCGCGGCGGCCGTTCGCCCCTCGACCCGGCGACGCTCCTCCTCGGCGTCGCGCCGCGCCTGGTCCAGGCGGCGGAACTCGCGCTCGGCCTCCTCCAGCTCGCGCTCGCGCGCCACCAGGCTCGCCCGGACCTCCTCGAGCGCCCGCTCGGAGCGCTCGAGCTCGTCGCGGACGGCGAACAGCCGCCCGGCCGAGTTCGTCGCTGCGGCCATGCGCGCGCGCGCATCCGACTCCCGACGGATCGCCTCCCGCAGCTCCGCCTCGGCCCGCGAGCGAGCCGCCTGGGCGGCCGCGTGCCGCGCCTCGGCCTCCCGCTCGGCGGCCTCGGCCTCGGCGCGCCGGCGCTCGAGGCCCTCAAGGCGCTCGCCCAGCGCGTCGAGCCGCTCGCGGGCGGCCCGCTGGCGCCCCTCCGCCTCGGCCCACGACGGCCGGCGGCGGTCGCGATCCCGGTGCAGCTCGCGCAGGCGGACGGCCGCGAGCTTCGTCGCGATCTCGTCGGCCTCGCGGGAGAGCTCCTCGTGGCGCGCCGCCAGCTCGGCCTGCTTCTCCAGCGGCCTCAGCTGGCGACGCAGCTCGTTCACGACGTCCTGCAGCCGCAGCAGGTCCTGCTCGAGCCCGGCGAGCTTGCGCTCGGCGCGCTCGCGGCGCCGCCGGTGCTTCGCGACCCCGGCGGCCTCCTCGATGAACTGCCTGCGGTCCTCCGGACGGGCCTGCAGCACCTCGTCCAGCCGTCCCTGCCCGACGATCGCGTGCAGGGCGCGGCCGAGCCCCGCGTCGGACAGCAGCTCCTGGATGTCGAGCAGCCGGCAGGGGCGCCCGCCGATCCGGTACTCGCTCTCGCCCGAGCGGAACAGGGTGCGGCTGATCTCGATCTCGGAGGCCGGGACCTTGATGAGCCCGGCCGAGTTGTCGATGACGAGCCGCGCCTCGGCCATCCCGAGCTGCGGCCGCGCGGGACTGCCGGCGAAGATGACGTCGGCGCGCTCGGCGCCCCGAAGGGCCCGCGCGCCCTGCTCGCCGAGCACCCAGGTGATGGCGTCGACGATGTTCGACTTGCCCGAGCCGTTCGGGCCGACCACCGCGCTGACCCCCGGGGCGAACTCCAGGACGGTCTTGTCGGCGAACGACTTGAAGCCGCGGACGCTGAGCGAGCGAAGGAACACCTCGTCGGGATGCTACCAGAGCGGGCGGCTCGAATCTCACGGATGTAATTCGGGGGATCCCCGAACCCCCCGGCCGGGGGACGCCGCTACCTCGCGATGACGAACGCGGTCTCGCCCTGCGGAGGCAGGTCCTCGACCTCCACGCCCTCGACCGCCGCCCACTCCGGGCCGGTCCGACACCACTCGACCATGCCGTCGACGGCCTCGGGCGTTCCCTCGAACTCCGCCTCCACCCGGCCGTCGGGCCGGTTGCCCACCCACCCGCCCAGGCCGCGCACGAGCGCCTGCTCCCTGCAGAACCAGCGGAACCCGACGCCCTGGACCTGGCCGGCGACCACCACCCGCACCCGCTTCACGGCCATCCGATCGAGCCCTCGTCCCGCCGGGTCAGCTCTGGCACTGGGGGCAGAAGTAGCTGGTCCGGCCGCCGACCTTCACGGCGTCGATCGGCGTCCGGCACCGCCGGCAGGGCTGGCCGCCCCGCCCGTAGACCTTCAGCTCGGCCTGGAACTCCCCGGGCTTGCCGAACAGGTCGACGTAGGCCTCGTCGTCGAGCGTGGTGCCCCGGAAGCGGATCGCGTCCTGCACCACCTCGCGCATCGCCCGGTACAGGCGCCGCACCTCCTGGGACGACAGCGAGTCCGACATCCGGTCCCATCGGAGCCCCGCCGCGAACAGCACCTCGTCGGAGTAGATGTTCCCGAGGCCGGACACGAACGTCTGGTCCATCAGCAGCGGCTTCAGCCTCGTCGCGTGGCGGGCGAGCGCCACCGAGAAGGCCTGCCAGCTGAACGTGTCCTCCAGCGGGTCGATCGCGAGGTGCTGCAGCTCGGGCACGTTCCCCACCTCGTCCGCCGTCGTGACGAACAGCTCGCCGAACGTCCGGGGGTCGACGTAGCGAAGGTCGCCGCCCTGCGTGAAGTCGATCACCACGTGGGTGTGCGGGGGCAGCGGCTGGCGCTTGGTGCCCCGCAGGAACTGCCCCGACATGCCGAAGTGCACGACCAGCACGTGCCCATCGTCCAGCGAGACCAGCAGGTACTTGCCCCGCCGCTCGACCTTGGTGACCTTGTGGCCGGCCAGCAGGTCGGAGAACTCCTTGCGGCGCCCGTGCCGGCGGATGATCCGCATGGCGTTCTTCTGCGGGCGGACCTCCGCGTCCTTGATGCGCTTTCCGACGACATCCTTCTCGAGGTCCCGCCGAACGACCTCGACCTCGGGCAGTTCCACTACCCCCCCCCGTTCTGCCGGAGGCGACCGAACGCCTCCCTGGCCGCCCGCTGCTCCGCCTCCTTCTTCGAGCGGCCCGTGCCGGTCCCGTACGCGTGGCCCTCGAGGTACACGGTGGCGGTGAACACCTTCTGGTGATCCGGGCCCTCCTCATGGACCCTGTACTCGGGCAGGCGTCCGACCTCCTGCGCCGAGAGCTCCTGCAGCGAGGTCTTGTAGTCGCGCGCGCCCTCGCCCCGGACGTAGGCCTCCATCCGGGGCCAGAACAGGCGCTCGATCACGCGGAACGAGACCCGGATGCCCTGGTCGAGGTAGATGGCCCCGAGCAGGGCCTCCGTGGCGTCGGCCAGGATGCTCGCCTTGTCCCGGCCGCCCGAGAGCTCCTCGCCGCGGCCGAGCTTCACGGCCTCGCCGATCCCGAGCTCGCGGGCGACCTCGGCGAGCGTCGTCATGTTCACCGTGGCCGCGCGGAGCTTCGCGAGGTCGCCCTCGGAGAGGTCGGGGAACGCCAGGTAGGCCAGGTCGGTGACGACCAGGCCGAGGACGGCGTCTCCGAGGAACTCCAGCCGCTCGTTGGTGATCGGGACGGCCTGCTCGAAGGCGTACGAGCGGTGGGTCAGGGCGGCCTCGAGCAGCGTGGGGTCCTTGAAGCGGACCCCCACCACGCGCTCGAGGGGGGTCGACCGCCGCGCCACCGCGGGCGTCCCTACTCCACCTCGACGGCCTGCCGGCCCGCGTAGTACCCGCAGTTCCCGCACACGACGTGCGGCAGCTTCGCCTGGTGGCACTGGGGGCACTCCGCGTAGGTCGGCGGATTCGCCTTCCATTGCGAGGCCCGGTGCCGGGTATTGGAGCGGCTCTTCTTTCGCTTCGGGACCGGCATGGCCTTCCTCCCCTTCTCCTTCTTCCTTCGCTCGTTGCTCTCGTGGCCCGCGCCGAGCGCCTCAGTGGCCCCCGGTGCCGGCCCGGCCGCCGGGCTCGCCCGGCAGCTCGAGGCCGGCCAGCCCGGCCCAGCGCGGATCCGCCTCGGGACGGCAGCTGCACTCCCCGAGGTTCCGGTCGCCGCCGCAGCGCGGGCAGAGGCCGAGGCAGTCCGGCCGGCAGAGCGGCGAGAACGGCAGCGCGAGCCCGAGGGCGTCGCGCAGCATCGGCTCGACGTCGATGCGGCCGTCGGCGGGCAGGGGGTACTCGTCCCCCTCGGGGCCGGCCCCGGGCGCGAACAGCTCGCGGACCTCGACCCGGGTCTCGACCTCGAACGGCTTCAGGCACCGCGCGCAGGTCTCGGCGAGGGGGCCCACGGCCCCGCCCGACACCAGGATCCCCTCGACGACGCTTTCGACCAGCAGGTCGGCGACCACCGGCTCGTCCTCGCGAAGCCGCGCCAGCTCGGTGCCGAGGCCCTCGATCGCCTCGGCGACCCGAACCGTCCGCGACGCCCCCGGGTGCCCGACCAGGTCCCGCACGTCGACCGCGATCGTCACGGCGCCTCCTGGTCGTGGAAGTCCGGCTCGCCGAACTCCTCCTCGGCCGGCGTGCCCCCGCGCAGCC
>JAJYHN010000121.1 GCA_021784765.1 Actinomycetes bacterium | reverse complement strand
CGGCCCCCGGGCGGCCCCGCGCGCGAGCGCCGCGACGATGACGGCGTCCTCCAGATCGGCCGCGGCGGCCGCGGCCCCGGGCGGGATCCGCCCGTCGGGCGACCACCACCGCCACCGCCCGGCGCGCCGCCACGCCGTCTCCCGCGGCGGGCGCTCCGCCGCCTCGACCACGACCCCCGGGGTGGCGTTCACGATCTCCTCGGGAGTCCCGGCGACCAGGGGGAGCCCGGCGTCGAGCGCCAGGACGAACCCCGCCCGCTCGGCCTCGTCCAGGTAGACGGTGGCGAACACGATCGCGGCGCCGGCCGCGGCCGCGCCACCGATCAGCCGCCAGAGCTCGGCGCGGCTCACCGGATCGATGCCGGTCGTCGGCTCGTCCAGGATCAGCAGCGCCGGCTCGTGCAGCATGGCCATCGCGAGCGCGAGCTTCTGGCGCATCCCCCCGGAGAGGTTCGCGGCCAGGCGCCCGCGGACACCCGCCAGGCCCGTCCGCTCGAGCAGGGCGCCGCTCCGGGAGAGCAGCTCGGCGCGGCGCAGCCCGTAGGCGCCGCCGGCGAAGGCCAGGTTCTCGTCGGCCGTGAGGTCGGGGTAGACGCCTCCCGCCGCCGGCATCGACCCGATCGCGCGGTCCGGCGGGCGCCGCACGGCCCCCGCGGACGGCCGCACGGTCCCGGCGAGGGTTCGCAGCAGGGTGGTCTTGCCGGCGCCGTCGCCGCCGACGACGGCCGTGATGGTTCCCGGCCGGATCGCCAGGGCGACGCCCTCCAGCGCCGCGCGAGACCCGTACCGCACGACCAGGTCCCGGACGCCCCAGGGCGCGTCGGTCGTCGCCATCGCCGTCCTCACCCGGCGGCCGTCGCCGGCTCCTCGCCGCCGGCCGCCGCGCGAACCCGCCCGGCCGGCGCGAGGTCCCTTCGGAAGCGGACCAGCGAGAGTCCGAACACCGCCGCGCCGAGCACCGCGAGCATCGCGAGCGGCAGCCACAGCGCGCCGATCGGCGTCGCCTTGACCATGATCCCCCGCGACACGCGAATGAAGTAGGTGAGCGGCAGGACGTAGGCGATCCACCGCACCCCGGCCGCCATCGAGGAGACGGGGAACACGAGCCCCGACAGCAGCACCTGGGGCAGCAGGGTCATGATCGCGAGCTGGATCGCCTGTCCCTGGTTCTCCGAGACCGTCGAGATCAGCACTCCGAGCCCGAGCGTCACGAACAGGAACAGCACCGCCCCGAGCCCGAACACGGCGAGCGACCCGCGAAACGGCACGCCGAACACGAGGATCCCGGCGACGGCGATCACCGACATGTCGACGGCCGCGACCACGAAGTACGGGGCGACCTTGCCGACGAACACGTCCCGGGGACGGAACGGCATCACCGCGAGCTGCTCGAGCGTGCCGGCCTGCCGCTCGCGCACGACCCCGAGCGCCGTCGTCAGCGTGCCGACGAAGACCAGGATGATCCCGACGAGGCCCGGCACCATCACGACCGAGGTCTTGAGCCCGGGGTTGAAGAGCACCTGCGGGTGCGAGAGGGGCCCGATCTGGTGGAGCACGGTCAGGGCGGCGCGCGCCGAGAACAGCTCCGAGCCGTCGACCACCACCGGGAACGTCGCGAGCCCCGGGGGCGTGCCGGCCGCGGGCGCGGCGACGATGCCGACCACGGCCACCCCGTCGCGAAGGGCCGCGACGACGTCGGCCCGCGTCCCCGACGAATCCACGCGCACGACGTGGAACGGCTTCGGCAGCTCGCGGGCCACCGCCGCGGCGCCCGGCCCCTCGACCACCGCGGGGATCGACGTCACGTCGAAGCTCGCCGCGTAGCCGAAGATGACCAGCAGCAGCAGCGGGAGCGCGATCATCATCGCGAGCGTCCGCCGGTCGCGCCGCAGCTGCCGGAACTCCTTCACCACGATGGCCCACATGGGTGCACCCTCCCGCCGGCCCGCCCCGACCACGGTTTCGCTCAGCAATTCGTCCGGCGTTGAACTCTACGCGCGTTGAATTCGGCCCGTCAAGGTCGACCGGGAGGGCAGCGGGTCAGGGGAGGTCCTTCACGAGGTAGACGAGCGGGTCGAGCGACGTGCGGACCTCTCCCCACTCGTCCCGGTACACCCACCCCTCCAGGTAGGGGCCGTGGCCGGCGTCGCGGTAGCCGAGGCTCGCGTAGAGGGCCCGCGCCGCCGCGAACCCGTCCCCGGGACCGGTGGCGAGGCCCACGCGCGTCCCGCCGAACGCCCGCGCCGCGTCCTCCGCGGCGAGGACGAGCGCCCGACCCGCACCGCCGCGCCGGTGGGCGGGGTCGACGAACAGGTCGCCGATCTCCGCGCACCCCTCCCGCCAGGCCATCTCCATCGGCTGGCGGGAGCGTTCGGGCACCTGCACCACCACGTGGCCGACCGGTCGGGGCCCGTCCCACGCGATCAGGTACCGGAGCTCGTCCTGCGCCTGCAGGATCAGCCGCCCGAGGTGGAGCATGCGGGGCCGCTCGGGGAACGCGCGGCACACCTCGTCGAGCTCCCAGGGACGGAGCCGGCGAACCGAGACGGCGACGGGCGGGGCGTCCACCGCGTCGAGCCTACCCCCGCGGTCCGGGATAGACCGGGTGGCCAAACGCGGTCCCGGCCGGCTCCTGCGGGATCCCACCAGCCTCGCCGTCCGCCGGTCGGGACACGCGCTAATGATCATGCCGACATCGGGTGCTCTTTCGGCGGTTGACCCGAGCCGGCACCCGAGCACCCGACGTGCCTCCTGGTGGGGCCCGACACCCGACCACGTAGCCGAAGCCACGTCCAAGCTTGCCAACCACAGCAACTACTGCAGCACGCTACAGAGGTTACCCCAGTCGGCGTATTGTTTGGTAGCCGTGTGGTATTCCCACCAGGTCACCACGAACTGGACGTTGTTGGGAAGAGGGTATGGGGTTCCACCTTCCGCAAAGACGCCCTGTCCGTATTGCAGCGTCACGTTGCCACCCGAGTTTGCGATCAACGTTCCGGGTGCACACGAACTGTTGTTGTAGCTGAGTTCCACATGGCCGATGATCGACGTACTCCCCCAGTAACTGGTCGTGCCGGCCGGGTAGAAATAAGGGTCCTCCTCACCTTTCCATGGGTAGCTCGACTGTGATCCCACTGCAGCAGAGGTAGATCATCGCGATGAGGGCGGAG
>JAJYHN010000144.1 GCA_021784765.1 Actinomycetes bacterium | reverse complement strand
AGCCCGAGCACGGTGAGGACGGCCAGCACCACCAGCCCGACTCCCACGAGGTCGGCCGCCCGGGGCGTCAGGTGCCGGGCGACGCGCGTGCCCGCCGCCCGCAGCGGCCCCGGGCCCTTCGGGCCGTGGGCGCCCGGGCGCCCACGGGCGGCGCCACGCCTCGCGGCGGTCGTACGCCCCCTCGGCCTCGTCCCGGTCCGTGCCATCGCCGTCTAGACCTCCATCACCACCGGCACGATCACCGGCTTGCGCTTGGTCACCTCGAAGAAGTATTTCCCCACGGCGCGGCGGATGTGCTGTTTCAGCACCGTTGGATCCGCGACCTGCTCGGCCGCCGACTCCTTCAGCGAGGTCAGGGTCCGGTGCGCCGCCTCCTCGAAGATGTCGCCGGCCGTCTCCTCGTAGACGAACCCGCGGTTCACGAGGTCGGGGCCGGCCAGCACCTCGCCGGTCCGGCCATCGACCGTCACGACCACGATGACGATGCCGTCCTCGGCGAGCTTGCGACGGTCGCGCAGGACGACCTCGCCCACGTCCCCGATCCCGATGCCGTCCACGAACGTCATCCCCGCCGACACGCGCTCCCCGAGGTGCGGCACCTCGCCGAGCTCCACGGTGTCGCCGTCCTCCACCACGAAGATCCGTTGGCTCGGGATGCCGACCTCGCAGGCGAGGCGCGCGTGGTTCTGCAGGTGCCGGCGCTCGCCGTGCACCGGGACGAACCATCGCGGGCGGACGAGGTTCAAGAACGTCTTCAGCTCCTCGGCGGCGGCGTGGCCGGAGACGTGCACCGGCGCCATCGGGACGTGGAACACGCTGGCGCCGGTCCGGTACAGGCCGTCGACCACGCGGTGGATGGCGGCCTCGTTGCCGGGGATCGGCGACGAGGACAGGACCACCGTGTCCTCGGGGGCGAGCTTCACCCACTTGTGCTCGCGGGCGGCCATCAGCGAGAGCGCCGACAGCGGCTCGCCCTGGGAGCCGGTCGAGCACACGACGACCTCGGAGGGATCCATCCGCTCGAGCTCCTCGATGGGCACCACGGCCCCGTCCGGGACCGTCAGGTAGCCGTGCTCGCGGGCCGCCCGGACGCTCTGGTGCATGCTGCGCCCGAGGAACGCCACCCTCCGGCCGGACCGGATCGCCGCGTCGCAGATCTGCTGCACGCGGTGGATGTGGCTCGCGAAGCAGGCGACGACCGCGAGGCGGGGGGCGTCGCGGATGATGTCGTAGAGCACCGGGCCGACCGTGCGCTCGCTGCCGGTGACGCCGGGGTCCTCGGCGTTCGTCGAGTCCGACAGCAGCACGTGGACGCCCTTGCGGGCCTCGGCCGCGATCCCCTGCAGGTCGGTCACGCGTCCGTCGATCGGCGTCGGGTCCAGCTTGAAGTCGCCGGTGTGCAGCAGCACGCCGGCCGGCAGGTCGACCGCCACCGCGCACCCGTCCGGGATCGAATGGGTCACCCGGTAGAACCGCATGGCGAAGGGTCCGACGGTCACCTCCTCGCCCGGGGTGACCTCGTGGTACTCGGCGTGATCGCGCACGCCGTGCTCCTCCAGCTTCCCCTCGAGCAACGCGAGGGTGAGGCGCGTCGCGTAGATCGGCAGCCGGAGCTCTCGCAGCAGGTAGGGGACCGAGCCCACGTGGTCCTCGTGGCCATGGGTGAGCACGATCGCCTCGATGCGGTCCGCGCGATCGAGCAGGTAGCCGAAGTCGGGCAGCACGAGGTCGATGCCGGGCATCTCCGCCTCGGGGAACGACAGGCCGGCGTCCAGCACCAGGATGCGTCCCTCCATCTCGAGGGCGGCCATGTTGCGCCCGACCTCGCCGACGCCGCCCAGGAAGGCGATCCGGGGATCGCCGCCGGGCATGCCGGGCGCCGGCGGGTCGACCGCCCGCCGCCGCCGCCGGCCGCCGCCGCTAGCGGATGCCGGCATCCGCCATCGCCTGCCGGATCCGCGCCCGCTCGTCCTCGGTCGCCGGAACCAACGGGAGCCGTGGCGGCCCCACCGGCCACCCGGCCATCTCCATCGCAGCCTTCAGCGGGATCGGGTTCGAGGCGACGAACAGGCCCTTGAACAGCGGCATCAGCCGCTCGTGGATGACGCGGGCCCCGGCCACGTCGCCCTCTCCGACGAGCCTCACCATCCTGCCGATCTCATCCCCCGCGAGGTGGGAGGCGACCGAGATCACCCCGACGCCTCCGAGACAGCAGAAGCTGAACGTCGCCCAGTCGTCGCCCGAGTAGAGCTCGAACCCGTCGGGCGCCTCGGCGAGGATCCGCGTGGCCGTCGCGAAGTCGGCGGTCGCATCCTTCACCGCGACGATGTTCGGCACGTCGCGGGCGAGGCGCAGCAGCGTGTCGGCCTCGACCAGGCAGGCCGTGCGGCTCGGGATGTTGTAGACGATCACCGGCAGCGCCGTCGCGCCCGCGACCGCCGTGAAGTGGGCGATCAGGCCACGCTGGGGCGGCCGGTTGTAGTAGGGCGTCACGACCAGCACCGCGTCGGCCCCGGCCTCCTCGGCCGCCCGCGTCAGCTCGATCGAGTGGGCCGTGTCGTAGGTGCCGGTCCCGGCGATCACCGGGCCCCGACCGCTCGCCGCCTCGACGGTCGCCCGCCACAGGTCGCGCTTCTCGGCGTCGGAGAGCGTCGACGCCTCGCCGGTCGACCCGGCGATCACCAGCGCGTCGGAGCCGTGGTCGAAGAGCCACGTTGCGAGCTCCTGCGCGCGGTCGAGGTCGAGGGCGAGCTCCTGCGTGAAGGGCGTCGCCATCGCCGTGATGACGGAACCGAACCTCGCGGCCACCTCGGGCCCTCCTTCCTCACCGCCGGGGCTCGCCGCGGGGGCGCCGGCGCGCGCCGGGCCGTGGAACACGACGCCGGACGGAGGGTCGAGCCCCGGTCAGGCGCCCTGCCTTGCTCGACGCCCCGCCCGTCGTCGAACGCGACTCTACCACTACCCAACATCTCTTTACAATCGCAACAGGAGCCACATGTGCAACCTGTTGCCAGCTGTGACACCGGGGCCCGGCGAGACCGCCAGGCGCCGCGGACGGGTCGCGACCCGTCCACCGGTATCCTAGCCCCGTGCGCATCTACACGAAGACCGGCGACGACGGCACCACCGGGCTGCTCTACGGCGGGCGCGTCTCGAAGGCCGACGCGGCAGCCGAGGCGTACGGCAGCGT
>JAJYHN010000080.1 GCA_021784765.1 Actinomycetes bacterium | reverse complement strand
CGGGAGGTGATGCGAGATGGCCGAGCGTGACCGCGACCTCGAGCGGCGGCTTCGCGCCCTCGGCGGCGCCGGGCGGGCTGCCGTGGGCGATGCCGGCGCGGGGGTCGGCCTCGCGGGCGGCCTCGCGGGCGGCCTCGCCTCCGGCCTCGCCTCGCGCGCGGCGCGGGAGGGGCTGCTCGACGTCGCCTACGG
This sequence comes from Actinomycetes bacterium, assembly GCA_021784765.1. Classification (GTDB taxonomy): domain Bacteria; phylum Actinomycetota; class UBA4738; order UBA4738; family UBA4738; genus JAJYHN01. The sequence goes on along the minus strand of JAJYHN010000080.1, from coordinate 3,010 downwards.
GTTCGCCGACTCCCCATGGGGGCCGCTGCTCGTCGCCGTGACTCCCCGCGGGCTGGTCCGAGTGGCGTTCCCCGGCGAGGTCGGGACGACGCTCGCGTGGCTCGCGCGCGAGGTCTCCCCCAGGGTCCTCGCGGCCCCGGTGGCGATCGACGGTGTCCGCCGAGAGCTCGACGCGTACTTCGCGGGGCGGCTCCGGCGGTTCGCCACGCCCGTCGACCTGCGTACCGTGCCGGGCTTCTCGCGCCGGGTGCTGGAGGCGGCGGCCGCCGTCCCCTATGGGGCGACTGCCGGCTACGCCGAGGTCGCGGCCCGTGCCGGGAGCCCGCGGGCCGCCCGCGCAGCCGGCAACGCGCTGGCCGCGAACCCCGTCCCGATCGTGGTCCCCTGCCACCGGATCCTGCCCGCGGCCGGCGGGCTCGGCGGCTACGCCGGAGGCGCCGAGCGAAAGCGCGCCCTGCTCGCGCTGGAGGGCGCGATTCCGGACTGACCTCCGACCGCGGGACCGCTGGTAGCATCGCCCCCATGGACGACGCCCCGACGTGGGAGCCGCCGCCCCAGGGGACCGGTCCCGGCGGGCTCCCGCCGGGGGCCGGCCTGGAGGTCTGCTACCGGCACCCGAGCGAGGTGACCGGAGTCCACTGCACGCGGTGCGGGCGCCCGATCTGCCCGGACTGCATGCGCCCTGCGGCCGTCGGCTACCAGTGCCCCGACTGCCTGGCGGCGGCCGGGGGCAGCTCACGACACCGGGCACGGCTCACGGTGCACCGGCAGGGCCGGCTCACCCGGGCGATCATTGGGCTGAACGTCGCGATGTTCGCCGTCGAGGTCCTGGTGGGCGGGCCCGGCATGCTCTTTGCCCCCAACACCCTCAAGCTGTACAACCTCGGCGCCCTGTACCCGTGGGCGGTCGCGGCCGGGCAGTGGTGGCGCCTGATCACCGCGATGTTCCTGCACGCCGGAGTCCTGCACATCGCGCTGAACATGTGGGCGCTGTGGCTGTTCGGGACCCTGATCGAGGAGGCATTCGGCCCCGTTCGCTTCCTCACCATCTACTTCGTCTCGGGGTTCCTCGGGAGCGTCTCCTCCTACCTGTTCAGCAACCCGAACGTGGTGGCGGTGGGCGCCTCGGGGGCGATCTTCGGCCTCCTCGGCGCATGGATCGCCTACAACTTCCGACGGCGCTCCACGGCGTTCGGCGCGATGAACCTGCGCTCGGCGATCACCATCGTCGCTCTGAACCTCGTGCTCGGCTTCTCGATCGCCGGCATCGACATCTTCGCCCACCTCGGCGGCCTCGTCGGAGGAGCCGTGGCCGGCGTCCTCGCCGACGGGTTCGGCACCCCGCGAACGCGCACGCGCGTGGCGGTCGCCGGGATGGCCGCGCTCGTCGTGCTCGGGGTCGTCCTGGTCGTCTACCGGACCGGCATCCTCGTCCCGCAGATCGCCCCGTTCGGCTGAGCCGCCGAAGCGCGGGGGCCCCTGTGCACACCACCCTCATGCTCGTACGGCGCTGACCCGCGACAACGCCTCCTCGTTGGGGACAGTCCCCAAGCGGTCCCCACAGGTCGCGGCGGACCTGCCCAGCGGAGCCACCCCGAACGGGACCCGCCCTGCCCACCAGGATTGGGTCGATGGGGCAGCGGATCTTGCTTTGGGCGGCGGCGCTGGTCTTCCTGGCCGGGATCGTCACGGCGCTCCTGCTCCCAGACACTGGGGGAATTCGCCCAGGCCTGACGGTCACGTTCCCAAAGGGCACCGCGACTCCCACGGCCATCAGCATCCCGCCGCTTCCTCGGAGCTTCCGGCCGCTCGATCGTCGCACTGGCCTCCGACTTACCGCGGCCCTCGGCGGGATCGTCGTTGCGAGCGTGCTCGTCGTTGCTGCCCGCCGCGTGGGTGGGACCGGCAGGGTCGGCTGAACCTCCGCATCGGACGGCGCGACCGGGACCCAACCAGGTCGCGCGAGCTGCGGCACGCGGTCCGACGCGGCAGGGACCTGAGGGGCGAGAGGCGGACTGGCGTCCGCTGGGACCCGGCGTACAATGATGCGGACCAATGGGACGCAATGGTCCAGACCGGGAAGTGCCACCCCACACGTCCTTGGACCGCCGACCCGTCGGGGTCATCGGTCGGCGCGCCGCGTCGCGGTCCGGTGGCTACAGCGGCTCTGATCCTCTCGCAGACGGCGCCGGCGACAATGGCTCGGGTGGGAGGGACACGATGAGGACCTCCCGGCATCCTGGCTCGCGACACACCGCCGTCCTCGCGGGCGTCCTGGCGGTGGTCCTCGCCTCGTGCACGGGCGAAGGGGCGCCGCAGGGCACCAGGAGCGCGACCCCGACGGCGCGGGCGCACCATCCGGGGACCCCCGCCGGCGTCTGCGGCAGCTGGGCGACGGACCCGCGCAACTCGACGGCTCGGGCAATCGCCCGGGCCGCTGCCCCCTACTTCTACCTCACCCACGACGGCGGCCTGTATTGGACGGCGTCGGCGGCCGTGGCCTCGCTCGCCGCCCCCTACTGCCGGGGCGGCTGCGACGCCTCCCCGATCGGGAGCTTCGGGGCGACCCAGATCATGCTGCTCTCCGGGTATCCGCGCTCCGCGCTGCTCCTCACCCACGACGCGGGGGCGAGCTGGCGCCTTCTCCGTCTTCCGATCCGCGGGGCTGGGTATTCGGTGAGCTTCCCCGACGCCGGGCGCGGCTTCCTTCTGGAGCAGGCGACCCAGCAGGGTCCTGGGGGCCTGCTCGCAACGGGCGACGGCGGCATCAGGTGGCAGCGGGTGCCAACGGACCTGCCGCGCCTGCCCGGGTTCGGGCGGACCGGCTCGCTCGACTTCGTCACCCCGAAGGTGGGCTTCGTCTGGGGGCCCGGTTCGGCCATCTCGCCACCCCCGCTGTTCGTCACCCACGACGGGGGACGGAGGTGGGTGCGGATCGCGCCCGTGCTCGTCCGCTGACCCGCCGCGCGGCGGATGTGATCCGTGTTCGCGTCTGCTCGTAGCGGGGACC
>JAJYHN010000145.1 GCA_021784765.1 Actinomycetes bacterium | reverse complement strand
AACCTGCGCGTCTGCTCGAAGTGCGGCCACCACTTCCGCCTGCGCGCCGACGCCCGCCTCCGCCTCCTGCTCGACCCCGATTCGTTCGAGGAGCGCGATGCCGGCCTCGTCTCGGGCGATCCGCTGGGCTTCGTCGACCTCAAGCCGTACCCGGATCGGCTGGCCGCCGCGCGCATCGCGAGCGGGCTGAACGACGCCGCGATCTGGGGGGTCGGGCGGATCGACGGCCAGCCGGTCGCCGTCTGCGTGATGGACTTCGCGTTCATCGGCGGGTCGATGGGCTCGGTCGTCGGCGAGAAGGTGACCCGGGCCGCCGAGCACGCGCTGCTCGAGCGCGTGCCGCTCGTGATCGTGTCCGCCTCCGGCGGGGCCCGGATGCAGGAGGGGACCCTCGCCCTCATGCAGCTCGCCAAGACGTGCGCCGCGCTCGAGCGCCTCGCCGCCGCCGGCATCCCGTACGTCAGCATCCTGACCGATCCCACCACCGGCGGCGTCTTCGCCTCGTACGCCATCCTGGGGGACGTGAACCTCGCCGAGCCCGACGCGCTCATCCGGTTCGCCGGCGAGCGGGTCGCGAGCGGCACGATCGCGGTCGAGCTGCCGCCCGGCTACCAGCGCGCCGAGTTCCTGCTCGAGCACGGGTTCGTGGACCGCGTCGTGCCGCGCGATCGGCTGCGCGAGGAGCTCTCGCGGACCCTGTGCTACCTGCGCGAGGGATCGCCGTGCTCCAGCGCGCCGTTCCCGCCGGGCGTTCCGAGCCGGACCGCGGGCGACGGGCACGAGCCGTCGTTCCGCCCCTTCGGGTTCCTCAACACGAAGCTGCCGAACCTGCCGGTCATCGAGGCCGCGCAGCGCGGCGAGGCGGCCCTCGGCGCGCACGCGGCGGAGGTCGTCGGGCAGGGGGCCGCGGGCCAGGGGACCGGGGCGCGCGCCCGTGGACGGGGGCCGCAGGCGGCGAGCGCGGAGCAGGCATCCACGGCGATGCCGGTCGCCGCGCCCGGCGCGGCCTCGTCGGGCAACGGCACGGGCCCACGCGCCGGCACGGGACCGCACGGTGCCGCGGATCCGCACGGGGCCGCGGGCGCACACCTCGGCACGGGGGCGCAACGGTCCGGCCGTGACGCCGCCGCCGGGCAGGAACCGGGGACCATGGGTGCGGCCGTGGCCGCTCCCTCCCTGCCGCCCGGTGTCGAGGAGCAGGAACTGGCCTGGGCCCGCGTGCAGGCGGCGCGCAACGTCAAGCGGCCCCACACCCTCGACCTCGTACGTGCCATGGCGACCGACGTCGTCGAGCTGCACGGCGACCGGCTCTTCGGCGACGACCCGGCGATCGTCGGCGGCCTGGCGCGGATGCCGGGCCACGCGTTCGTGTTCGTCGGCCACCAGCGCGGCTCGGAGACGGACGAGAACATCCGCCGCAACTTCGGGATGGCGCATCCCGAGGGCTACCGCAAGGCGATGCGGCTGTTCGGGCTCGCGGAGCGGTTCCACCTGCCGGTCGTCACGTTCGTCGACACCGGCGGTGCCTACCCGGGGCCCGCCGCCGAGGAGCGCGGGGTCGCCGAGGCGATCGCGCGGTCGATCGCGCTCATGACCGGCCTGCGCACGCCGATCGTCACGGTCATCACCGGCGAGGGCGGCTCCGGCGGCGCGCTCGCGATCGCGACCGGCGACGTGGTGCTCGCCCTCGAGAATGCCGTCTACTCGGTGATCAGCCCGGAGGGGTGCGCGAGCATCCTCTGGCGCGACTCGGGGGCCGCGAAGCAGGCGGCGGCCTCGATGCGCATGACGGCGCAGGACCAGCTCGCGCTGGGCGTCGTGGACGAGGTCATCGGCGAGCCGGCGGGCGGGGCCCAGGAGGACCCGGTGGGAGTCGCCGCGGCGCTCGCGACGCGCCTCGCCGAGCACCTCTCACGCCTGATGGCGATGCCGGTCGAGGAGCTCGTGCAGGCCCGCTACGCGCGGTACCGGTCGATGGGCACCTTCTCCACCGCGGAACGCGAAGCGCCGCCGGCGGCGCGGCGGCCCGACCTGGCCGGCCGGCTCCGCGACCTGTTCGAGGCAGGTCGGGCCACGCTCGGCGTCCCGGAGGGCGGACCCGCGCGGCCCGTCTCGGGAACCGACGTCGATGCCCCACCCCTGCGGGAGGATCTCTAGGTGGACGACGCGCACGGCAACGACGCGAGGCTGCCGGCGCAGCCGCACGAGACGATCGACCGGCTGGCGGACGGCGTGCTCCCCGCCCTGATCGCGCGGCTCGATGCGAGCGGTCTCGGCGAGCTCGAGGTGCGCGCCGAGGGCTGGCGGATCCGCCTGCGCAAGCCGTACGACCGCCGCCGTTCCCTCACCCTGCCGGAGGGCCGGCGCCGCCGGGGAGAGGCGGGCGAGGGCCCGCACCAGGCGCGTCACGAGCGGCCGGATGCCGGCAGCACGGCCGGCGCCGACCCGGGCCGCGGCACCGCGGGCCAGGCATCCTCCGGGCGGCGCGAGGAGCACGGGCGCGGGGCGCGTGCCGGGCTGGGCGGTGCCGCCGGGCGCGAGCCGGCGGGCCCAGGCGGCGCCCTCGGCGACGGGCACGGGCCGGGCGGAGGCCCCGATCCGCAGGCCGGCCGGGGTGAGGCTCCCGCACCGGCTGTCGCGACCGCGCCGGCCGTCGGCTACTTCGGGACGCGCGAGGGCTGGACGACGGGCCGCCACGTCCGCAGCGGCGACGTCGTCGGGTACGTCGATTGCCTCGGGGTACGCCAGGAGGTGATGGCGCCCGTCGACGGGTTCCTGGGCCGGCTGCTCGCGGAGCCCGGCGAGGCCGTGGAGTACGGCCAGCCGCTCCTGCACATCGACCTGCCCGCGCCGCCCCCCCAACCCTCGCCGTCGGCGGCCCCGGACGGCGGCACGGACCCGGAGGGCGACTGAATGTTCTCCCGGATCCTCATCGCCAACCGCGGCGAGATCGCGCTCCGCGTCCTCCGTGCCTGCCGCCAGATCGGCGTCCCGGCCGTCGTCGCGTACAGCGAGGCGGACGTCGACACGCTCGCCGTGCAGGAGGCCGACGAGGCGATCTGCATCGGCCCGGCGGAGGCGAAGCGCAGCTACCTCTCGCCCGCCGCCGTCATCTCGGCCGCCGTCGTCACCGGCTGCGACGCGATCCACCCGGGGTACGGCTTCCTCTCCGAGGATGACGCATTCGCCGACACGGTCCGCGCCCA